>CAKUBN010000100.1 GCA_934643185.1 uncultured Eubacteriales bacterium | reverse complement strand
AGAGCAAAAACTTCGCGAGATTTTATCCGAACCGCTACAAAACTTGAATTAAAACAGATAAAACGCAGACTTTTCATAAGCCTGCGTTTTTATGTACGCGGCAGGGGAATTCCCTTGCCGTTCTGGCTCACAACTCTGCTTTAATGCGGCTCATCGCGCCTTTTTCCAAGCGTGAGACCTGTGCCTGCGAGATGCCAATCTCCCCGGCGACTTCGGTCTGTGTTTTGCCGTCGATGAACCGCATGGAAAGAATTTTTCGCTCGCGGTCGGTCAGATCGCGAATCGCCTCGCGCATGGCAATTTCCTCCAGCCAGTCGCCGTCCGTCGTGCCGCCTTTCACCTGATCCATAATATAAATGGTGTCGCCGCCGTCGGAAAACACCGGCTCGTAAAGCGACACCGGCTCCACGATGGATTCGAGTGCGATGACGATGTCTTCGGGCGGCAGCTCCATGCGCTTTGCGATTTCCGTGATGTTCGGCTCTTTGCCGTTTTCGTTCGTCAGCTGCTCTTTGATCTGCATGGCGCGGTACGCCGTGTCGCGCATGGAACGGCTGACGCGCACGGCGTTGTTGTCGCGCAGAAAGCGTTTCACTTCGCCGGAGATCATCGGCACGCCGTAGGTGGAGAACATTACCTCGTGGCTTGGGTCGAAATTATCGATGGCCTTGATGAGCCCGATGCAGCCCACCTGAAAGAGGTCATCCGGGTTTTCGCCGCGGCTTGTAAAGCGCTGGATGACGCTGAGCACCAAACGTAAATTGCCGCAGATCAGCTTATCGCGCGCATCTTTATCGCCGTGATGGCTGCGGTCCAAAAGCTCGCGCATCTCATCGTTTTTCAGGGTTTGCAGCTTTGCTGTGTTCACCCCGCAGATCTCCACCTTGCTCTGCGCATATGCGTACATAAAAGCACCTCCACAATTTGCAATTCTGAGGCGTTTGCAAAAAAGAGTATGGGCGGTTTTGTGCAGCATAATCATAAAAGACGCGAAAAATCGGTAAATGCAATAAAAAGCAGACGCGGTTTTTGGCAGAGGAGAGACTGCAAAGCAAAGGAAGCGTATGGTATAATTGAGGTGAAAATCAAACGTGCGGGAGGAAAATCCATGAAAAAAGAACAGATCATACAGGCGACGGAAGCAAACCGACAGCTGATTTTTGACGCAGAGCGTTATATTTGGAAGCACCCGCAGACGGGGTACACAGAGTGGGACGCGCATGCGTATTTAATAGAAAAATTTGAAGCGCTCGGCTACACGCTCACACGGGCAGATGAAGACCCGAAATTCGGGAAGATCCCCGGTTTTTATACGGACGTAGAGACCGGCAAGCCAGGCCCCACGCTGTGCATTATGGGCGAGTTGGACGCATTGGATATTGCAAATCACCCGGAAAGCGTGAACGGCATGTGCCACTCCTGCGGGCACAACGCGCAGGCGGCTGCCATGCTCGGTGTTGCGGCGGCTTTGAAGACCGACCCAAAAATTTTGAACGGCCTTTGCGGCACGATTCGCCTGATGCTCGTCCCGGCGGAGGAAATGATCCAGCTTGAGTTCCGCAACGAACTCGTGCAGGCGGGCACCATCGGCTACATGGGCGGCAAAACGGAGTTCCTGCGCCGCGGCTATTTTGACGGCGTGGACATCGCGCTGATGGTGCATTCCGCAAATCTCGGCAGCGACCTCGATTTCG
>CAKUBN010000099.1 GCA_934643185.1 uncultured Eubacteriales bacterium | reverse complement strand
TCCAAAATGAAATGTAGGTATTTTTGTCGCTTACCTTTAGATATTTCACCTGTCTACTTGACAAGGGGCATATCAGGCTGCAATGCCTGTGCTTGTCCGGCTTTTTATTATGTAGTTTTCAAGAGGTATGTTATGCGCGAAAAAATGAGTCACAATTTCACAAGCGGCAAAATTCTGCTGCCGCTCATCCGTTTTTCCGGCCCGCTTCTGCTGGCTTTGTTCCTGCAGACCATGTACGGCGCGGTCGATATGATGGTCGTCGGCCAGTTTGCAACGGCGGCAGATGTCTCCGCCGTCTCCACGGGCAGCTGGGTGGTGCAGATCATCACGTCGTTCGTCGTGGGCATTTCCATGGGCACCACGATTTTGCTCGGCAGAAGGATCGGCGAGGGCAGACAAAGGGAGTCCGGTGCCATCATCGGCGCGTCCGTCGTGCTGTTTTTGATCTTAGCCGTCGTCATCACGGCGCTTACAGAGCTTTTCACCGGGCAGATCTTGGGTGTGCTGCAGACCCCCGCAGAAGCGTTTGCGCCTGCCACAGCGTACCTGCGCATCTGCGCGGGCGGCACGGTGTTCATCATCGCGTATAACGTGCTCGGCAGCATTTTCCGCGGCATCGGCAATTCTACCGTGCCACTGCTCACGGTTGCCATCGCGTGCGTCTTGAACATCGCCGGCGACCTTCTCCTTTGCGGCGCGTTCCGCATGGGCGCGGCGGGTGCCGCCATCGCCACCGTGTTTGCGCAGGCGTGCAGCGTGCTGCTGTCTCTGCTGCTCATTCGCGGCAGGAAGTTTGACTTCACATTTGACCCCCGCCACGACATCCGCTGGGATACGAAAAACATGGGTCTCGTCTTCAAGCTCGGCCTGCCCATCGCGTTTCAGGATCTCCTCGTCGGCGTCTCGTTCCTCGCCATCACCGCTATCGTCAACTCGCTCGGCGTCATTTCTTCCGCCGGTGTGGGCGTAGCGGAAAAGCTCTGCGGCTTCATCATGCTGGTGCCGTCCGCGTTCGGGCAGGCCATGTCCGCCTTTGTCGCGCAGAACATGGGCGCGGGTCAGCCAAAGCGCGCCCGTCGTGCACTGCTGTGCGGCGTGTCGGCCTCCTTTGCCGTCGGCGTCGTCATGGCTGTGCTGTCGTTCTTCTTCGGCACGCAGATGTCCTCCATCTTCTCGAATGACCCCGCCGTCGTCGCGGCTTCGGCCGAATACCTCAAAGCCTACGCCATCGATTGCCTCCTTGTCGCATTCCTCTTCTGCATGACGGGCTACTTCAACGGCTGCGGCAAAACGACGTTCGTCATGGTGCAGGGCATCATCGGCGCGTTCGGCGTGCGCATCCCGGTCTCGTTCCTCATGAGCCGCATCACGCCCGTGTCGCTTTTCCACGTCGGCCTTGCAACGCCCAGCTCGTCGCTTGTGCAGATCACCCTGTGCTTCATCTATTTCTTCGTCCTCCTGCATGGCGAAAAGCAGGAAGCGGCAAAAGTGTGAAGCTTTTTGAAATTTTTGAAAAAACAGTTGACATTGAAATGAAAACCAGATAAGATAAGGGTGTATCTGAAAACAAGAAAACGCAGGATATTTTGCAAAGGCAAGGCGGATTCAAGGCAAAAAACGCAGGAATCCTGTCGGATGCCGAGTATTTTTAACGCAGAAGCCGTTCGCATTTGCGGAATAGACAAGTTTTTGACTTTTCAGATGCACCCTATTAGTACAGATAAAATATAAAAGCGATGACGAAGACAGTGCGGGCTTTCCCGTTTCAGAGAGCCGGCGGCAGGTGTAAGCCGGTACGAAAAGCCCTGTCACGTATCCCTTCCGAGCTGAAAGCCCCAAAGCGAACCCAAGTAGGGCTTTCCGCGCCATGCTGCGTCAGTGCATAGGGCTTCATGGGAGCCCGTGAGTGGCCCTTTTGGGCAATTTGAGTGGTACCGCGGATATTCTCCGTCTCAAAGCGATTTGAGGCGGAGTTTTTTTGTCCGCCTTCAGGCGAAACAAAACCCCTGGTTCTACCAGGGGTAGATAAAAAACCTTGGTAAAAATAAAGCCT
>CAKUBN010000098.1 GCA_934643185.1 uncultured Eubacteriales bacterium | reverse complement strand
CTTTTCGACCGCTCGATTATTCTACCACGAACTACGGAAAATGTCAACCTATTTTCCCAAAAATAATTATTTTTTACCCCCGACAAGGTGCTTTATGCAAAAAATGCAGACACCGTGCCGAAAAACAGAAAACGCCCGTCCTTTTGGAACAGGCGTTTCGGTGACTAAACTTTAGCGGGAAAGATCCTGAGAGATCCTGTAGAGCTTCTCGTCGAAGACGCGCGGCATCTCGAGGGCTTCGGTAATGTCGAAGTCTACGATGCGTTCGCCCTGCATGACGACGACGCGGTTGCTCTTGCCGTCGCGGAGCAGCTCAACTGCGTGGTAACCCATCTGGCTTGCCACAACACGGTCACGGAGCGTCGGGGAACCGCCGCGCTGTACATGGCCAAGGATGGTCGCACGGCTCTCGATGCCGGTCTCCTCTTGGATGCGCTTGCAGATATCTTCGGAGTGACCTACGCCCTCTGCAACGACCACGATGAAGTGGCGCTTGCCGGTCTTCTGTGCGTAGCGGATACGCTCGATGATGTCCTTTTCAAAGTCATACTTCACTTCCGGGACGAGCGTTGCGATTGCACCGACAGCGATACCGGTGTTGAGTGCGATGTCGCCGCAGCGTCTGCCCATGACCTCTACAACGCTGCAGCGGTCGTGAGACTCTGTGGTATCGCGGATGCGGTCGATCATTTCCATAGCGGTGTTCATCGCCGTATCATAACCGATGGTATACTCGGAACTCGAAATATCGTTATCGATGGTGCCCGGAACGCCGATGCAAGGTACGCCTGCGCCGGTCAGGTCGCGTGCGCCGCGGAAAGAACCGTCGCCGCCGACGACGACCACGCCGTCGATGCCCAGTTCGCGACATTTAGCAGCTGCCTTCTGAACGCCCTCCGGGGTATTGAACTCGGGGCTGCGCGCCGTAAAGAGCGCCGTGCCGCCGTGCTGGATGATGTTGGAAACGCTGCGAAGCTCCATTTTCTGCACTTCGCCGGTCAGAAGACCGTTGTAGCCGTGACGTACGCCATATACCTCCATGCCGAAGGAGATCGCGGTGCGGACAACAGCACGAACCGCAGCATTCATGCCCGGTGCGTCACCGCCGCTCGTAAGTACTGCGATTTTCTTTGCACACATTGTAAATTCCTCCACTTTCTTATTGAAAACTGCAAAGTTAAAAATGCAATTCAGCAATTTATTCCATTCATTTTTGATTATACCCCTTTTCCCTGACGGTTTCAAGAGGTATTTTGTCTTTTTTGAATCGGTTTTTGTTTTTTTTTGAGAATTTCTTATTCTTTCAGCGCAACATTTCCCTCGCCGAGAAGTTTTTTCAATGCGGAGACGAGTTCGTAGTTCACCGCAACGCGGTAACGGGCGGGCGCGCGGACCAGCTTTTTCGTGTCCGTATAATATAGATATAGGTCGGTCACGCCGTCGAAAATCTCGATGTACTGCATCGCCTTTTTGCAGAGCGGGTCTTCGGCGTTCGGTACACGCAGGTAAAGGCCCTTATAGGCTGTGTTATAGCCCTTAATCTGCACACCGGGCCGCTCTTCCCCGCGCGGCGGCGTGACGCTTTCCGGCACAGCGGCAGGCTTTTGCGAGTCCCTTTTCTTTTCCTCAGGCGCAGGCCTTCTGCGGATCATCATTTCTTCCGGCGAAAACGGTGCCGAGGCATATTCGCAGATGAACTTCGGGTCTTTTTCTTCCGTAAAGCTGATGCGTCCGTGCGCCCAAACAGAGCCGCCCGGCGCAAAAAGGTCGCCGTATTTTTCCAAAACTTTCGGGAAAACAAGCGCCTCCATAGAGCCGTACATGTCTTCCAGCGTGACGAACGCCATGGCAGAGCCGGAGCGCGTCACCTTCTTTTTCACGCTTTCCACAACGGCCAGAACGTCCACATACTGCTCGTCTTTATATTGGTCGGATTCCCCGGCGGCACTGCGGGCAATCTCATCAAAGCGCGCGGCGATGCCGGCGTTATAGACCTCCGCATACGGCGACATGGGGTGCCCGGAAAGGTACATGCCGGTGACTTCCTTTTCCATAGAAAGCAGTTCGGTTTTGGGGAACTCCTCGGCTTTCGGCATCTCGAAAGATTCCGTTTTCTCCTCCCCGCCGAAGTCAAACAGGCCGATCTGTCCCTCTATGTTGCGGCGTTTGTCGTCCTCCAGCTGATCGAGCAGCGGGCCGACCGCCATCAGCATTTCGCGGCGGTTGTTGCCGAGACCGTCGAACGCACCACAGCGGATAAGACTTTCCACGGCGCGGCGGTTGAGGTCTCTGCCCTGCATGCGCTTGCAGAAATCGTAGAAGGTCGTGAACGGGCCGTTCATCGTGCGCTCGGACAAAATGCGCTGTATCAGGCCGCGTCCGAGGTTGCGGATGGCGAGCAAACCGAAACGAATGCTGTTTTCAAAAACGGAAAAGCCCTGCTCGCTCTCGTTCACGTGCGGCGGCAGCACGGCAATATTCAGTCTGCTGCATTCTTCCATATACGCCGCAATCTTGCCTGCGGATGCGAGCACACTTGTGAGCAACGCGGCCATATATTCTTTCGGATAGTGATATTTGAGGTACGC
>CAKUBN010000097.1 GCA_934643185.1 uncultured Eubacteriales bacterium | reverse complement strand
TGATTTTGGCATGAAAAATACCTCCAAAGTAACAGATTTTTATATTTAATCTGTCTACTTTAGAGGTATCATATCAGACGGGAGAATGGGGAACATTGCGGCTCTATTTATACATATCGGAGGAAAAACCATGCAATACCGTGAACTTGGAAAAACCGGTCTGCGCGTCAGCGAGATCGGCTTCGGTGCAGAGTGGCTGGAACGCCTCAACGCCGAAGAATGTAAGAAGATCATCGACCGCTGCGCCGCGCAGGGCATCAACATTTTAGACTGCTGGATGTCCGAGCCGAACGTGCGCTCAAACATCGGTGCCGCCATCGCCGGCCAGCGCGAAAAGTGGGTCATCGAGGGCCACATCGGCTCCACGTGGCAGGACGGCCAATACGTCCGCACCCGCGAGCTCGACAAGGTCCGCCCGGCCTTTGAAGACCTGCTCACCCGCATGCAGACGGATTACATCGACCTCGGCATGATCCACTATGTCGACGACCCGGAGGACTACGAAAAGGCATTCAGCGGCGAATACTACGACTACGTGCAGTCCCTCAAGGCCGCAGGCAAAATCCGCCACATCGGCATGAGCACCCATAACCCGAAAATCGCCAAGCGTGCGGCGGAAAGCGGCAAGGTGGAGATGATCCTCTTCAGCATCAACCCCGCCTACGACATGATGCCCCCGACCGAAAATGTGGACGATTATTTTGCTGAAAACGCGTTCGATAACGAGGCTCTCGGCGGCATCGCCCCGGAGCGCGCGGAGCTCTATAAGCTCTGCGAGAAAAACGGCATCGGCCTCACCGTCATGAAGGGCTACGCCGGCGGCAGACTGTTAAACGCAGATGCGTCCCCGTTCGGCGTAGCGCTCACCGCCGTGCAGTGCCTGCACTACGCCTTAACGCGCCCCGCCGTCGCTTCCATCATGGTCGGCGCGGCAAGCGAAAAGGAAGTCGACGAAGCCGTCGCGTATGAGACCGCCACGAGCGATGAAAAGGATTACGCCAGCGTCCTCGCCACCGCCCCGCACCACGCGTACAGCGGCCAGTGTACCTACTGCGGCCACTGCGCACCGTGTCCCATGGAGATCGACATCGCTATGGTCAATAAGCTTCTCGATTTAGCCAAAATGCAGGAGGAAGTCCCCGCGTCCGTCAAGCAGCATTATCTGTCGCTGAAAGCCAAAGGCTCCGACTGCATCGGCTGCGGCGGATGCGAAAGCCGCTGCCCGTTCGGCGTAAAGGTCACCGAACATATGCAGGAAGCCGCCGCCCTTTTCGAGTAAAGCGACGAATAAAGTTTTTAATCGACCTTTTTTCAAAAAGGTCGCGGGTTCTTAGGGCAGCGCCCTAAGTCGCTTTTCGCAAAAAGCGAAATCCTGTTGCCTAACCAAAAATCAGGACGGGAGCGAAAATAGTCCGGTGGACTGTTTTCGCGCGGGAGACCCAATTAGGGGGTCTCCCGAAGGGCGGTCGTTGACCGCCCTTTTTATATAGCTGCGAGTTTGCGTTAGTGCGCGTTATCTCTCCCTCATCAGATGGAGCTTAATTATATGTAATCCTAAAAAGCGCCGCATAAAAAACAAAGTGCGGCGCTTTTGCCATACCCGATTGACGAACGAAGCCGAATATAGTAGAATACAGGTAAAGAACAACTTTTTGGAGGATCGGGATATGAACAAGAATCAAATGGCAAAGCTTGCGGCAGCGGCTGGCGCAAACGGGCTCATGTATGACCCCAATACAGAGGGCGTCTTCGGCAACGTGCAGGGGTATACCGTCACCCTTATGCCAAACGCCAATAACCGCATTTATTACATGCTTTCGTTTTCGGTCTCGCGCATGGGCATGGCACCGAACCCCGCGGATTTCAAACCGCTCGAGAAAATGAGCAAGTTTTTGAGTGGCTGCACCGTGCAGCGCTTCCGCGTCAATTTTCTCGTGAAGCTTTCCGGCAATAAAGATAAAATGGCAGAGGCCCTGCGCAGCGCGCTCGATACTGTCTTTACGTTCCTCAGAACGAACCAGTATACAAATTGCTGCGAGCACTGCGGCCGCCCGGATGGCGTAGACGCCTACACCGTCTCCGGCAATGCGTGCCTTTTGTGCGAGCCGTGCTTTGGGCAGGTCAGCGAAGCCGCTACGCAGCATAACCAGACGAAAATGCAGAAGCAGGAACAGGTCTTGCCCGGCATCGTGGGCGCGCTCATTGGTTCGCTCATCGGCGCCGTCGTCATCGTCATCGTCGGCCAGCTCGGCTACGTCGCCGCCGTCTCCGGCCTTGTCATGGCCATTTGTACGTTAAAGGGCTACGAAATGCTCGGCAAAAAGCTCGGCACACCGGGCATCATCATCTCCTGCGTTTTGATGCTCCTGATGATCTTCCTCGCGTATCAGGCCGATTGGGCCATCACCGCGGCGCAGTTCTATGAGACCGATTTCTTCACCGCGTTCCGCGCCATGATGGACCTCATCGCAGAAGGCTATGTCGATTCCGGCAGCTACTTCGGCGGCCTCGCACAGCTCTATCTCTTTGCGGCCATCGGCGCCGTGCCCACCATCATCTCCATGGCAAAGGGCGCAAAGCACATGGTCACCACCGCCAAAATGCGCAGCGCCTACGCGTCCGCGGCTCCCGTGCAGCCTTCCGCACCTGTGCAGACACCTGCACAGCCCACGTCTTCGCCCACCGCTCCGCAGAACGTCGAAAAAGACATCGAGCAGTAATCCGAATTATCAAAACAAAAGTCATCGCCCGCAGGCAACCGTTTTTCTGATATATACCCCCAATACTGGACAACCAGTATTGGGGGTATTTAAATGCGATACAGTTATGAGTACAAAAAGAAGT
>CAKUBN010000096.1 GCA_934643185.1 uncultured Eubacteriales bacterium | reverse complement strand
GGACCCCTTAATTGGGTCCCTTGCGGCTAAACTGTCCACTGGACAGTTTAGCCTATCCTCCTGATTTTTTGGTAGGCAAAAGGTGTTTCGAGCTCTGCGGAGCTCGACCAAAGGTTTCACCTTTGGAATCCACGGCCTTTTGAAAAAAGGCCGGCGAAAACTTTATTCGTCGCTTCGCTATGATAAAATTACGCTGTTTTCTTAGCGGGGGTCTGGATGAAACCGGCTTTTAAGAGGACGCTGCCGACGGCACCGGTGATGACGGTGGACGAGAGCATCTCGAACACGGCGTTGACGCCGACAAATCCGCAGACGAACAACAGAATGTTCTGGCCGTTGATCATGCCCTGCATGTATTCCGTCTGCCCGAACAGCAGGATGAGCGCGGACATGAAGAAAAGTGTATTTAAAAACGCGGCGGCGAAGCCTGTGACAAAGCACGCGGCGACGCGGTTCCATTTACTGACGCCGCGGAAAATATAGCCGAGCAGAAAACCGTCCAGCATACGCGGGACGAAGCACAGCAAAATGGAGAAAAACGGGTTGATGCCGAAAAGCGTTGACCCGAGCATGCTCACACCGCCGACGCCGATCGCCTGCAAAAAGCTTGTGAGGCCGAAAACGGATCCTGCGATGAGACCACCTACAGGTCCGAGGGCCAGTGCGGACACGGCGACCGGGATAACGTTGAACGTGATGGCGAGCGGCCCGATGTTCAGATAGCCGAGCGGCGTGAAGGACATCAGGAGCAGCAGCGCCGTCATCAGACCGAGCAGTGTGAGCTGCTTTACGTTAAATTTCTTGTTCATATTCAATTTTCCTTTCTTGTTATTATTCTCCGTTGGAGATACAATACAATACGAAAGCAGTATAGCACAGGTTTTGAAAAATCGCAATGTTTTCTATTGACTTTGACGCGGCGTAAAGTGATAGGATGTGTTCAGCCCGAGAGGAGGACGAAAGATAAAACGTGAGATGACCATTCGCGAGGCGGCGTGGCGCTTTGATATTTCCGCGCGGACACTGCGCTACTGGGAGCAGGCGGGGCTCATCGAAAGCGAGCGGATGCCGGAAAACGCGTACCGGTATTACGCGCCGGAGACGGTCTCGCGCATTGCGCAGATCTGCGTTTTGCGGAGCTTACATGTGCCGATCCGGGAGATCAGGGACGTTTTAGACGACCCGACGGCGCTGACGCTGCTAAGTACCTTGCAGGCAAGTTTGCGGCGCATGGACGGCGAGATGGAGGCTTTGCAAAAAGCGCGCGACGCGCTGCAAAAGCTTGCGATGCAGGTGCATTTGCATACGGTGCACGCGCTGCCGGATGGGGAGGACGCACTTTGCCTTTTGGAGACGCTCTCGGGAAATTTGAACAGAAGTGAGGAGAACACAAGCATGAGCGATTTGAAAAAGAGTGATTTTGTGCCGCATGAAAACGTGGAGGTGCGCTTTATTGACCTGCCGCCGATGACGGTAGCGGCGGCGCAGTACACGGGCGAAGAGCCGGAAAACCACGCGCAGGCGATGCTGGAGGACTTTATTGAAAAAGCGGACTTAGTGCACAAAATGCCGGGGCTTAGGATGTTCGGGTTCAATAATCCTTCGCCGGAAAAGCCGGACGATGTGTATGGGTATGAATTCTGGGTGACGATACCCGAAAGCATGGAAGTCCCCGCGCCGCTTGAAAAGAAAGAATTTAAGGGCGGCTTATATGCGGCGCACGCGATACGCATGGGGGATTTTCAGGAATGGGGCATTTTTTACCGCCGGATGCAGAACGACGCGGACTATGAAGTGGAGGCACGCGAGCCGTTTGCGATGGGCGGGTGCATGGAGGAGCATTTAAATGTGCGCGGGTACTTTACGCAGGAGAAGGGAAAACGGGAAATGAGGCAGATCGACCTGCTAATCCCGGTGAAGGAAAAGACGTAAAAGAGAACATAAAATAAAAAACTACGGTGCTTGCGGGCACCGTAGTTTTTGCAGTTTAGTCTATGAGCAATCGGCCGTTATCGTTCCACCGGCTCTGTTTTTGGCTGTACAGGATCTTCCTCGGCTTACGTTTACTTTGCTTTCCTATGCTCCGCAATGGTCCGGACGATCAGATATACAAAGGTGACGAGAGCAATGCCGGTGAAGAGCACATTACAAACGCCGTTCAAAAACTCGGCTACCAACACTTCCCTGTCGCCGGTCTGTATCGCGACAAGCAGCGCCACGCTGACCGCGAACGCAACGATCTGTCCGATCAGCAGCTTTGTATAGGTTACATGCTTACTTGCCAGCTGGCCCATTACAAACCAGCAGCCGCCTGCCACCACGATGATGAGCAGTATCAGTACGATTCCAAAAATGGATGCGCCCACGAAATGGGGCAGATGATAAGTCAGTGCATAGACCATTATGGCCGCAGCGGCTATATAGTACAAAATACGCAGCACGCCATACCCGGACTTATTCCCGCCGGTTTCCATTCCGACGGCTTGCGGGTGGGTTTCGGCGCTGTTTGCCGGTGCCGGGGGTGTTACCTGCATCGGTTTGGGTTCGTTCTCCACGGCCCGAACCGGGGTTCCGCACTTCGGACAGAACTTGGCGCTTTCCTCCATTTCACTTCCGCAGTTTGTGCAAAACTTACTCATTCTCTCATTCGACCTTTCTCCATCGCGTCCGCGATTTTTCTACGGACAGATTATAGCAGAATCGTCGATTCTTTTCAAGGGTGGGGGACTCAGACGGAGCTTTTTTGCGGGACTACATACACATATCGGACAAGAGAATAAAAAGATAGGAGAGATAGGGCCTCGTGTGTTAAAGTTAGATGAGCCTCCTTGCGATTGTGATTTGCTTTGCGTTTCTGCGCGTTTATTTTTTCGCAGATTTACGCATGATCTGTTTCAAAACAAAGCCCAAAACCAGAATGACAGCGGCAACGATGCCGTAGACTAAAACGCCACGGTACCACGGTGCGGACTGCATGGCGTACAGCCCCGGGTGTGCTTTATAGTCCCAGAACGTGTACGCTCCGCAGCCGATAAAAACGCCGACCGCCGCGCCTATTAAAATGTTCAAGATAGAATTCAGTTTGTTCTTTTCCATACAGCGCCTCCTAAAATTCGAGT
Organism: uncultured Eubacteriales bacterium; assembly: GCA_934643185.1. GTDB lineage: Bacteria > Bacillota > Clostridia > Oscillospirales > Acutalibacteraceae > Hominenteromicrobium. The sequence continues at coordinate 26 of CAKUBN010000096.1, read as the reverse complement.
TTATCTATTTAACCCTCTGAAAACCC
>CAKUBN010000095.1 GCA_934643185.1 uncultured Eubacteriales bacterium | reverse complement strand
GTCCACATTGTGGACAACGGTGCCGCACAGCGTGTCGTGGGCGATGGCCACACCATCGGCCATCCGGCGCAGCCCTACCGTATCGCACACGTTCAGCACATCCGCGATGTCTTTCACCGTTAAAGTGATTCGCACTTCGTTCCAGTCAGCATAATGTAAGCGTTTCAAAAAAAGCATCTCCTTTCTGTCCGTTTTATGGTGCATATTTCCTGTTATTCTGATTGTGCAGCCTTCTCTGCAATCAGTTCGTCGAGCGCGGCGCGGAATGTCTGTTCGGCGTTTTGCGGCTCACGCTTACCATTTAGAATTGCACTTACATACTTGGGATGAAGCCCTAAGCGAAGAGAGAGCGTCTTTGCGCTTATCCCGTATAGATGCATTTCGCCAACAATGTCGGCTGTCCATTGTGCAGGCATACAAAAGTCAACTCCTTTCTAACAAATTTCGTTGACCTTAGTAAACATGTATGATATTATAAGGATGTTCAAATCAACTTAATATCGCAAATGTTTACTTAGGTTAACGGCTTGCATTAAGTATATGCGTACTTTGGTTAACTGTCAAGGCGTTAAAGTAAACATTGTCGTTATGCACAAAAAGGTGGCAATGTTTTTATGTTTTACGAGAGATTCGCGGAACTTTGTGCAGAAAACCAAAAGAGCCAAGCATTTGTAGTGCAATCAATTGGGTTAAATCGGGCTGCAATTGCGAAATGGAAAAAAGGGAGTATCCCCAACGGAGATACTGTTCGAAAACTTGCAGAATTTTTTGGAGTTAGCACAGATTATCTTCTAGGAAATGTAAACGAACCTTTTTTCTATTTAGATAATAAAAGGATACTAAACGAAATTAACAGCTTAGAGGAGTATAATGAAGAAAAGCCCGCCCCCCCGAAAGACGACGAGCCGGATGTAAAAGAAGCCCTGACGGATATGGCCAAGCGCGCCGCACAGGGCGCGCTGCTGATGTACGACGGAGAACCGCTCGACGCCGAAACGCAGCGCGCGTTCGAGGCGTCATTGCGTGTCGTGATAGCCACTCTTGAGGGGCGACGCGGAAAGTAAGGTGATATTTGTGGATATCAAGGAATTTGCGCAGAAGACCATTCAACGGTTCGGGACGCACGACCCCTTTGACATCTGCAATCAGCTTGGTATTGTAATACTGTACCTTCCGCTGGGGCGTATGCGCGGCTATTGTTACAGCAACGAAAACGGCAAGGTTGTTGTGCTGCATGATGGCCTTGCCGAGCATGAGGCCCGCGTTGTGTGCGCGCATGAACTGGGGCATGTGCTGCTGCATCCGAACCTCAACCGTATTTATCTGGACACCAGCACTTTTGTATGTGAGCGGAAACTGGAAAATGAAGTGAATGCTTTTGCGGTCTGTCTGCTCTTCCCCGACGACAACGAGCTTCTGGAAAATTGCAGCACGATATCAGAGCTGTCCATATACATGGGCATGCGTCTGGAACTTGCACAGCTTCGTTCGATGTATATTGGTGTGTAATTACGCTGAAAGGCGTGAAGTACAAGGAGGCGGTTTGATGAAATGTACAAACTGTGGAAATGATTTCGAAGGTAAATTCTGCCCTGAATGCGGGACGCCAGCGCCGCGTTCGGCTACTTGCCCGAACTGTGGTGCAGAAGTTGCAGGAAAGTTCTGTGCTGAATGCGGCACGCCTATTACATCCGATCCGGTCGCATCAAGTTCTGCTGCAGAAGAGCCGTCCGTGGAATTTCATGCAACGCAGCAATGCGGACAGCTTCTGATAGATGCTTCCAATAAGCTATGGCGTGTGATTGGCCATGGTGGTGCAAAAGCGCCTCGTGCGAGCGCTGGAAAATTTGCAAAAGGCGCACTTGCCGTCATGACCGGAGGGTTATCCCTTGCTGCCGAGGCTGCCGCAAAAGGTGTATCAAGCATTGCCGGGAAGAAAGATATTCCTACATACACATTTGACCAGCTGCTAAATTATGATTTGCTGGAAGATGATGAGACGATTACAACAGGCGGCGTAGGACAGGCTCTTGTGGGGGGTGCTCTCTTTGGCGGTTTTGGTGCTATCGCAGGGGGCGTAACGGCCAAACGCAAGAATAAGCGCGTCGTAAACAGTATTACGATCAAACTCACGCTAAACGATTTTAATGAACCCTGTATCATGATTCCATTGCTGGAGAAGCCCGTGAAAGTGAAGAGCAAGGAATACGAGATAGCATATAACACGGCACAGAAGATGTTATCCATGTTGGATGTCATCACGCATAACAGCTAAAATAAAAAAACGCCCCGGTGCTGGAACACCGAAGCGTTTATATAGAACAGCTTACCTAAAGAGGATATAGCCGCTCGACACGGATATTATACCCTCTTTGGGTGGGCTTTGTAAAGTGCACCAAAAGGGGGATTTTTTTATGGCGCGATTGAAAAAGCGTAAGGACGGCCGATACTGCAAACAGGTGTATATCGGCATGCAGGACGGCAAGAAAAAGTACAAACAATTTTTCGGAGCTTCCGCACGTGAGGCCGAAACGAAAGCTATCGAATTTAAAACCGCTATGGGGCGTGGGCTCGATCCATCCCGCGGGCGTGTGACTTTTAAGGATGCGGCCGACGCATATAGGGCAATGAAAAAAGCTTCTGGCATTGGGCATAGTTGGCTCCGTTCTATCGGAAACCATATCGACCATCTGGAGCCGCTCTGGGAAATGACGCCGGATAAAATCCGAACGTCTCATATTCAATCCATACTGAATGGCTTGGCAGAGTGGCACATGACCGTTCCGCCTCTTACACACAAAACAATGCGTGAGATACTGAATACCTGTTCCGGAATTTTTGAAAGTATCATTCCAGAAGTCGTACAGTATAACCCATGCACCAAAGTAGTCGTGCCGGCCGGAAAGCCTTCGACGTCGCGCTCCGCAATCCCGGATATACAACAGAAGTGGATTCGTGACACCCCGCATAGGGCGCAGCGAGCTGCAATGCTTATGCTGTATTCCGGCCTGCGGCGTGGCGAGGCGGCTGCGCTGACTTGGGCGGATATTGATTTTGATGCCGCCACGATCACGGTAAATAAAGCTGTGGATTATGCACGGCCGAAAATGCGCATCAAAAAACCAAAAACCGCCGCCGGTATCCGCACTGTGAATATCCCGTCAATTCTCGTTGATTTTCTGCGAAGCGAGCGTAAAAAAGATAATTGTCTCTATGTGTGCCATAATACGCGCGGTGAAATCATGACCTCTTATTCGTGGGACCATCTGTGGGAAAGCTACA
>CAKUBN010000094.1 GCA_934643185.1 uncultured Eubacteriales bacterium | reverse complement strand
TTAGTCTGAATTTTCCGGTGTTCAAGGATGGCGGGGAAGTTACGGAGCTTTTGTGGGACAAAGGGAATACCGTTGACGCGGTGTTGGTGCTGCACCGTGAGCGCGACGGCTGGCGCGTGCAGCGCATGATGCACCGCATGGGTCGCCCGCTGATGGAGCCGATGATCTGGAGTGCAACGAGCAGCAAGCCGTTCGGGCGCTCTCGGCTGAAAAAGCCCATCCGCACTTTGATTGACGATTATATCCGCACAGTGGCGAACGCGACGATCGCGCTGGAGTTTGACACGACCCCGCAGAAGTACATTTTGGGCGTGACGGACGACCAGTATGACGCGATTGTATCGGATAAATTCAAGCAGTACGTGGGCAGCTTGCTTGCCGCAACCAGTAACCCCGAGACCGGCGAAAACCCGGTGTTCGGGCAGCTTGCGCAGGGCAGTCTTTCGCCCCATGTGGAAAAAATGCGCATGACTGCCACACAGTTTGCGGCGGCGACCGGCTTGACCGTGACGGACGTGGGCATCATCAACGACGCGAACCCCACGAGCAGCGACGCGATTTTGGCGCAGAGCCAGACGCTCGTTTTGCTCGCCCAGCAGCTCAACACCGGCAACGGCGACGCGTTGCGGACAATCGCGTGCATGGCGCAGGCCATTGCGCAGAACAAGACGCTTGACGAGCTGACAGAAGAAGAAAGCGGCATCATGGCGCACTTTAAGAACCCGGCGATGCCGAGCGTGGCGGTGACGGCGGACGCAGCGATCAAGATCGCATCGGCACGGCAGGAATTTGCGAGCACCGACACGTTCCTCGAGATGATCGGCTTTGACCAGGCAGACATCCGGCGTATCAAGTCACAGGAACAGCGCGTGCGCGGACAGCAGCTTTTGATGGAGTTGAACGATGAAGCAGATACCATCGAAAGCATGGCTTAGTTACATAGGCAAGCTGCGTCGGTTAAACACCACGGTTGCAAACTGTATGCAGGCGTATGTAGATCAGTACGGCGTTTCTGACAGCCAGAAGCTCATAGATGTTGCGTATGGGCTTGTGACGAAGTACGGCGAAGGCAGCGCAGCGCTTGCGAGCGAAATGTATGACGCGCTCGCAGAGCTTCAGGGCGCGCACGTGCCTGCGGCAGAGCCCGCAGAGACCGCCGAGTACGGCGAAGTGGCACGCATGGTCAACGCGACAAAAGCCAGCACGCCGCAGCTCAAAAGCGGGGTGAGCCGCCTTGTAAAGCGTGCCGGAGCCGACACGATGCTGAAAAACGCTTTGCGCGACGGCGCCGAATTTGCATGGGTGCCGAGTGGCGACACCTGCGCGTTCTGCATGACGCTGGCCTCCCGTGGGTGGCAGCGGGCGAGTAAGAAAGCCATAAAAAACGGGCACGCAGAGCATATCCATGCGAATTGCGACTGTACATACGCCATTCGGTTTAACCCGGAGGTGAACGTGGAGGGCTACGACCCCGACGCATACCTCAAGGCTTACCGCGACGCCGGAAGCGACGTGAACGAGCTGAGGCGCATCCACTACGCCGAAAACCGCGAGCGCATCAATGCGCAGAAAAGGGCGGCGTATGCGGAGCAGCGTCGTCGAAAGACAGGTGAGCAGGGTCAAGAGATCATTGACAAGCCGACTTACAACAAACTGACAAAGGACTTCTTGAAGCACGGCGGTCTTATTATTCGAGGTGAAGAAGCGGTAAAGCATCTTGAAAAACAGGGGGCATATGCTTCCTACTTTATGGGTGGCAATTTTGCTTTTATTCGTGATGATGCAACCGTATCGGATGTGCTGGAAGAAATGTATCATGCTTTGCAGGATCGTAAAAATATGTTTGCGGAGTATTCTCAAGAGGAAATGTTAATTCGCAGAGAAATCGATGCGCAAAAGTACTTGATTTCCGTTGCTGAAAGATATAAAATACCGATAGAGGAAACAAATGTTACCAAGCAAAACCTTGCAAATTATGAAGAACGATTGAAAGAACGTCTTAACGGTAAGGAGGGTCAAAAAGAATGAAAAAAGAATACAAAATCATTGATGACTTTCAAGCCGGTCCTACGGACATTCGCGTACTTGTTCTTGACAGGGATTATGAATTCCTACCTGTAGCAGAAAGAGGAATTGCAATTATCGACGGCGTGGAATATCCGTTTCAGTTGAATTCCATTCCATGTTGGGCGACGATCAGAAGCCATGACAGTTTTACAGGAAAAACCGTAGAGTTTTGCTGAACGTAAAAATTTAACACCGTTGATAAAGCAGCTTAGCGCTTATGCGCCGGGCTGCTTTTTTCATACTTAAAATTACGCGACGGCTGCGGAAAAGCCGGAAAGGAGAACCAAAATGGCAGAAACTGTGAACCAGGAAACGAACGGCACTGCGGCCGAAACGCAGGAAAACGAGCAGCGCACCTTTACGCAGGCGGAAATGAACGCGATTATTCAGGACCGGCTGACGAGGGAGCGCGGCAAATACGCAGACTATGAAGCACTGAAAGCGAAAGCGGCGAAGTTTGACGAGGCGGAAGAAGCCGGAAAGACCGAGCTGCAAAAGGCGAATGAGAAGGCGGACGCTTTGCAGAAGCAGGTGGATGCTTTTACAAAGGCGGAGCAGCTGCGCACGGTGCATCAGAAAGTCTCCGCTGCTACCGGCGTGCCGGCAGAGCTTTTGAGCGGCGACACGGAAGAAACCTGCACCTCGCAGGCGAACGCAATCTTAAAATTCGCGAAGCCGAGCGGCTATCCCGCCGTGAAAGACGGCGGTGAACACGGCGCACGCGGCGGCACCGAAAGTGACGGTGTGGCAGCGGCGTTCGGTGCTTTAAACCCGAATTTGAAAATCTAATTTTGTTTACGAAAGGAAAGAAATCTTATGGCACACACAAATCAGGAACGCTGGGCAACTCTGGTAGACGCGAAGCTTCGCAGCCAGCTTGTTACCCGTGATAATCTCATTTTCAACAACCGCTACGAGGGCGACCCGAAGGCGGGCAAAGTAAAAATCCCGGTGCGCGACACCGAGGTGGCGGTGAAGACCTACAACAAGGCGAACGGCGTGGACGCTTCTGTTGGCTCGACGACGTATATTGATCTCTCCATCGATCATGATGAGGCCGTGAACGAGCTCATCGACGGCTTTGATGCTGCGAGCGTGCCGGACGGCATCGTGGCGGAGCGTCTGGACAGCGCAGGCTATTCGCTGGCGCTCTCGATCGACAAGGCGTCTATCAACGCGCTCGAGGGTGCTTCCGGCGCAACGGTCAGCGCCACGAAGACAGCTGCGACCGAGACCACCGCATACAAGCTCGCGCTCGAAGCAAAGCGCGTATTGAGCCGCAAAGGCGTACCCGCCGACGGTCGTTTTCTCATCGCGTCGCCGGAGTACCTCGAAGTCCTCATGCTGGATGAGCACTATATCAAGCAGGGCGACCTCTCTCAGACGCTCGTGCAG
>CAKUBN010000093.1 GCA_934643185.1 uncultured Eubacteriales bacterium | reverse complement strand
GCGTACCACTGGGAGTTACTCGTATCCGTTACCGTGATGCTGGTGCCGGAAGCAATAACGCCCTTGGAGCTGTAATTTGTGCCGGGGCCAGAGCGGAAGTTGACGTACGCCGTCGTTTTGGCGTTCTGTTCTTCCCCACTGCTTGTGCTGCCGCCGGTAGACATGGAAATATACTCGGCATAAATATAGCCCGTGGAGCCGTTAGAAAGACGCACGGCGTACCACTCGGAATTGCTCGTGTCCGTTACCGTAATGCTGGTGCCGGATGCGATGACGCCTTGCGAGCTGTAATTCGTGCCCGGGCCGGAACGGAAGTTGACGTACTCCGTTGTTTTGGCGGAGACCTCTTCCGCAGAAGCCGCAAGCGGCAGCGCAGAAGCGACGATCAGCGCGGAAAGCAGCAAAGCCGTGCCCTTCTTTCGGAGCATTCTTTTTCTGTATTGCATGTGTTTTCACCTATCCTTATCAAAGGTGTTGATCTGATAAAGCGCAAACCGAATGCCGCTTTTTGCGGCAGAATACGGTACAGATCGTTTTATACAGTTACAATCATAACACAATAGTTACAAATTTGCAACTATTTTTCCCGCTCAAAAGCTGAAAACAGAAAATAAATCCGCGATTTTCGCTTAAAATACCTGAAAATGAAAAATACCGGATCCGCAAATGCAGATCCGGTATCGAATTTCAGGTGAAATTACAGCTTTTCAACGATTTCCTTCGTATCGCGTGCGATGACGAGCTCTTCGTTCGTCGGGACGATGTAAACAGCGACCTTGCTGCCCGGCGCGGAGATCTTCTTCTCCTGGCCGCGAACGCCCTTGTTGGCTTCGTGGTCAAACTTGATGCCGAGGTATTCCATGTTGGTGCAGATGCGCTCGCGCAGGGTATCCTGGTTCTCGCCGAGGCCTGCGGTGAAGACGATCGCGTCCACGCCGTTCAGCGCAGCAACATAGCTGCCGATGAACTTCTGGATCTGGTAAACGAGCATCTCGTGTGCGAGGTGTGCGCGCTCGTTGCCCTCATCCTCTGCCTTGCAGATATCGCGGTCATCGCTGGAGATGCCGGAAATACCGAGCAGGCCGGACTTCTTGTTGAAGAGGTCGGAAAGCTGTGCCGGAGTGAGGTTCTCTTTTTCAGCGATGAATGTGACAACGGACGGATCGAGCGTGCCAGTACGGGTGCCCATCATGAAACCGTCAAGCGGGGTAAGGCCCATGCTGGTATCGATGACCTTGCCGTTCTTGATGGCGGTGATGGAGGAACCGTTGCCGATGTGGCAGGTGATGAGCTTCAGGTCCTTGATATCTTTGCCCATGAGCTCTGCAACACGGTGGCTGACATAGCGATGGGAAGTGCCGTGGAAGCCGTAACGGCGGATCTTGTACTTTTCATAATACTCATACGGAACAGCGAACATGAAAGCCTTCTGCGGCATGGTGGAATGGAAAGCCGTATCGAACACAACGACTTCCGGAACTTCCTTGCCGAAAACGTTCATGCAGGCGCGAATGCCCTGTACGTGTGCGCTGTTGTGCAGCGGTGCGAGCGGGATGAGGCTCTCAATGCCCTCGATGACCTTCTCGTCGACGAGAACGGACTCGCTGAAGAGCGCGCCGCCCTGAACGATACGGTGGCCGATGGCTGCAACTTCGCTCAGATCCTTAATGACGCCGACTTCGCTGTCGAGAAGTGCATTCTTGACCTGCTCGAACGCCTCGGTGTGGTTCGCCATGCGGATCTCGATCTTCTTCTCTCTGCCGTCTGCCGTCTTGTGGCCGAAGATGCCCATTTCAAGGCCGATCTTCTCGCAGTTGCCCTTTGCGAGCATCTGCTCGTTGTCCATATCGATCAGCTGATACTTAAGCGAGGAGCTGCCGGCGTTGATGACCAGAATTTTCATTTCGTCTTCCCCCTGAATCATGGTTAATTTTGAATTGGATCATCTGTGCAAACGCACAAAAAATAAGCACGACACTTCCAAAGTTATAAATAAGGAAACGCGGCTTGTAAATTGATCTTCATTGCTTTATACTTATGATAATACAAAACCGGGCAAATTTCAAGGAGTTTATATAAAATGATTGGAAAAAACAAGATTTCGGGCGTTGTTTGCGAATTCAATCCGCTGCATAACGGCCATGCGGCACTGCTTTCCCGCATTGCGGAGGAGTTTCAAAGCGATGCCGTGTGCGTGATGAGCGGAAATTTTGTGCAGCGCGGTGAGGCGGCCGTGCTCGATAAATGGTCGCGCACGCGGTTGGCACTTCAAAACGGCGCGGCGCTCGTGCTGGAGCTGCCCTTGCCGTGGGCTGTGGCAGGCGCGGAAAAGTTTGCGCTTGGCGGCATTTCACTGTTAAACGCGCTCGGCTGTGTGGATACACTGACATTCGGCAGCGAAAACGGCGATGCCGCTCCCCTTATGCGTTGCGCGGAATACTTGCTTTCCGATGCGTTTAAGGCGGATATCCGCCCGGAGATTGCAGAAGGTGCGTCGTTCGCGGCGGCGCGCACGGAAGCTGTGCAGAAAGCGCTCGGCACAGAAAGCGCGGAGCTGCTCACAAAGCCGAACTGCATTTTGGGCATAGAATACGGCAAGGCGCTTCTGTCTTTGAGCTCGAGCATCACACCGCAAGCTATGCAGCGCATAGCGACTGACCACGACAGCGATAAAGCGCACGGCGCGTTTGCATCGGCAAGCCTTGTCCGCAGCATGAGTGCCGAGGGCGAAGAATTTTCCGCGTATGTCCCGGAAAATACGGCTGCGCGCATCCGTGCGCTGCAAAATGAAAAGCAGTACCCCGCTTCCCTTTCATATCTCGACCGCGCAATGCTGGCGGCGATTTCGACGATGTTGCCCGATGACCTGCGCCGCGTGCCGGATGTCTCCGAGGGTATCGAAAACCGCATTTTATCGGCAGCCGGAACGGCGGAAACATGTGAGGAGCTATTTGCTGCGATAAAAACTAAGCGATACAGTCACGCGCGCATTCGGCGCATTGTGCTGAGCGCATACTTGGGCATCACGAACGACCTGCCCAAACTGCCGCCGTACCTGCGCATTCTCGGCATGACGAGCCGCGGCGCGGAGATTTTGCACGAGGCAAAGCCGACGCTGCCGATTATCGCGCGCCCGGCAGACGTGAAGAAGCTCTCACCGGAAGCCCAGCGCGTGTTTGAATTGGAGGTGCGCGCAGATAATCTTTACAGCCTGTGTACCGAGCATCGCCGCTCCGCAAACATGGATTACACGGAAAAATTGATTCGGATATAAAAAGAGCTCTGCGCTTGGCGTTTTGCCGGCTGCAGAGCTCTTTTTTACCACGGAATTTCTTTTAAAAATGGATTTCGCATGACGAGACGGTTTTCATCCGAATGGATATACGCGTCGTTTGGGTCATCGCACAAATTGCAGCAGAAATAATCCGCCGCGCGCATACCTCCGGGCTTGCCGTCGTCCGCAAAATTGCGGAACGTGAAGCCTTCGGGGCGCAGCTTGTTGAATAAAAGACGCTGCATCATGTTGGTGGCGGCAGCCGACATGGCGTAGGCAAAATCGGTCGTCTCTTTCGTCTCGTTGTTGCTGGCTTTTGTCTCGGTCAGCACGGCGATGCGCTTCATACCGCTCGTTTGCATGCGCGGAATAATGGCATCGACTAAAAAATAATTGCACAGCAGATTTTTGTCCATGACGTCTGCCATGGCGCTCATGCTGTGGTGTTCGCGCACGGTGCCGTCTGCGTCACCGTGCACGCCGTTTGAAAGCACCAGCAGATCGATTTTATCTTCTTTGATGCGTTCCACTGCCTGCGCGATGGAGCTCGGATTCGTACGGTCAACGTCCAATACAGTCACGCCCTCCGGCGCTGCGGCGCTGTTATCACTCAAAGCGTAGACA
>CAKUBN010000092.1 GCA_934643185.1 uncultured Eubacteriales bacterium | reverse complement strand
ATCCGGTCATACATACAATATAATAGAATGTGCACAGGCTTTTACGAAAGTCTCCCTGCGGAAAAGCTCTGATAGCACTCCATCCTATTGCAGATGACAGTTACGGGGCTTTCGCCACAGCAACCAGATCCAAGCGTACCACATGCGCTGAGATCTTCGGCGGTGTGTCCTTTTTCTGCGGGCCGATGCCTGTGGAGGGCCAAAACCCGCGGATACTTTTACAAACCGCGCCTCTATCCTTATTATAATACATGGAATACGGATTGTTGTCAATTTATTTATGAAAAATTCTTAGAATAATCCTGCGTAATTTGGGGGATGCGGCTATTTTAATTCAGATTGGAAGGAATATACTTGGATACGCAGACTTTACAGACAAAAGATTTTGATTTTGAGCTTCCGGAAGAACTTATCGCCCAGACGCCGATTGAACCGCGTGACGCTTCGCGTCTGATGGTGTTGGACAAAACAACCGGTGAGATCGAGCACAGACATTTTCACGACATCACGGAGTATTTGAATGAGGGCGATTGTCTTGTGCTCAACAATTCCCGTGTTTTGCCTGCGCGTATTTACGGCATTAAAAACGAGACCGGCGCGCACGTTGAATTTTTGCTTCTGAAAAATTGCGGTGACGACGTATGGGAAGCACTTGCAGGTCCGGGCAAGCGTGCAAAGGTTGGCACATCGTTCACGTTCGAGGGCAGCTCCATGACCTGCGAGGTCATCGAAGTAAAGGACGACGGCAACCGCATGATCCGCTTCCATTACGACAAGGGCACGAACTTCTTCACGGAGCTGGATAAGATTGGCCAGATGCCGCTGCCGCCCTATATTAAAGAAAAGCTCAAGGATAAAGAGCGCTACCAGACGGTGTATTCCAAAGAGGAAGGTTCTGCCGCTGCGCCGACGGCCGGCCTGCACTTTACACCGGAGCTGCTCGATGCAATTCGCTCAAAAGGCGTGAAGGTCGTGTTCGTCACGCTGCATGTCGGCCTTGGCACGTTCCGCCCGGTGAGTGTGGATAACATTCTCGACCACAAAATGCATAGCGAGCATTATCACATGCCGAAAGAGACTGCCGACGCCATCAACGAGACGAAGAAAAACGGCGGACGCGTGATTGCTGTCGGCACTACGAGCTGCCGCACGATTGAATCTGTCGCAAAGAAATGCGGCAAAATTTGTGAGGACGATGACTGGACGGATATTTTCATCTATCCGGGCTTTGAATTTAAGGGCCTTGATGCGCTCATCACGAATTTCCACTTGCCGGAAAGTACGCTCATCATGCTGGTCTCCGCGCTTGCGGGCCGCGAACACATTTTGAATGCGTATAACACTGCCGTCAAGGAGCGCTACCGCTTCTTCAGCTTCGGCGACGCCATGTTCATCAAATAACTTTGAAAGGAATTTTCTTTACATGTACAAGCTTATCAAAAGAGAAAACCACGCGCGGCGCGGCGAGCTCCAAACCGTGCACGGCACGGTGCAGACACCGGCGTTTATGAACGTCGCGACGGCTGCGGCGATTAAGGGTGCGGTTTCTGCTTACGATCTTAAAGATATTAAATGTCAAGTGATGCTCTCCAACACGTACCACCTGCATCTGCGCCCGGGCGATGACGTGGTGCGCAAAATGGGCGGCGTACGCAAGTTTACCGGCTGGGACGGCCCTGTACTGACGGACAGCGGCGGATTTCAGGTTTTCTCTCTCGCGAAGCTGCGCAATATCAAAGAAGAAGGCGTGACGTTTGCGTCGCACATCGACGGCCATCGCATCTTCATGGGCCCGGAGGAAAGCATGCGTATTCAGTCCAACCTCGGTTCTACCATCGCCATGGCGTTTGACGAATGCGTGGAAAACCCGGCGGAATACGACTACGCGAAAAATTCCTGCGCACGCACAGCACGCTGGCTGCGCCGCTGCAAGGCGGAGATGAACAGACTGAATGCGCTGCCGGATACGATCAACCCGAACCAAATGCTGTTCGGCATCAACCAGGGTTGCACATACATCGACCTGCGCGTGAACCATATGAAGGAGATTGCGGAATTGGGGCTCGATGGTTATGCTATCGGCGGCCTTGCAGTCGGCGAGCCGGCAGAGGTCATGTATGAAGTGATTGAAGCGGTTGAAGAGCATATGCCGCAGGATAAGATCCGCTACCTGATGGGTGTGGGCACGCCGACAAATATTCTGGAAGCGGTGCACCGCGGCGTTGATCTGTTCGACTGCGTGATGCCGAGCCGCAATGCACGCCATGGTCATGCATTTACAAATGAAGGTGTGCGCAATATGCTCAATGCGAAATACACGCTGGACGATCAACCGATCGACCCGACCTGCGACTGCCCGGTCTGCCGCAAGTTTTCCCGTGCTTATATTCACCACCTTTTCAAAGCGGGGGAGATGCTTGCCATGCGCTTGACGGTTATGCACAATCTTTATTTCTACAACAATTTGATGGAACGCATTCGTAACGCGCTCGATGAAGACCGGTTTGAAGCATTTTATCAGGAGTATTCAGAGAAATTTAACAAAAGAATTTAGAAAATCCTTGCAACCACGAATGGCTTTTGTTATAATGTATAAAGTTAATTTGGTGACGGGTGTATTGACCGCTTTGCAGTCGAACGGAGCGCACCATGAAAGAAAGGAAAGAAAACCATGAATTTGAGTGTTTTGACAACGACAGATGCAGCAGCCGGCGGCAACATGTCCAGCATGCTGATCATGCTCCTTGTTTACGGTGCGATCATCGCGGCTATGTGCTTCATCTTCTTCCGCTCGCAGAACAAGAAGAAGAAGGAAGCGGAAATGCGCAAGAACGCACAGGTCGGCGACGAGATCACGACCATCGGCGGCATTTGCGGCAGAATCATCGCTGTAAAAGATGAGACCGACAGTGTTATCATCGAGACCGGCAGCGACCGTGCAAGACTGCGCATCAAGCGTTGGGCGATCGGCAGCGTCGATACCATCCACGAGGAAGACGCGTAAGTTTCACTCTGTTTAAAAGCGAATAGTTTTGAGCCCCTTGGAATAAGTATGAAACAAAACTTATTTCAAGGGGCTTTTTCTATGCTGAATTTTAAGAAGCTGTTTTTGGGTCTCCTGTTTTCTGTGCTGTTTTCGGCTGTGCTGACCACGGTTTGTGCCTTTGTGATTTTAAAGCTCGGCTTTTTGCCGTCCGAGCCTATACTCGGTACGGCTGCGGCGGTGATCGGCGGCGTTTCTGTTTTTGCTTCCGCTTTCCTTGCGGCGCGCCTCGCGGGGGAAAAAGGCTTGCTGCACGGCCTTGTGCTTGGCACGCTCTATGCAGTTTTCTATGTTGCGATAAGCGTTATGCTGTATGCAAATATGCGGGTTGTACTTCTTGTTATACGGAGCGTAATATTTGTAATATGCAGCATTTGCGGTGGAGTAATGGGCGTGAATAGAGATGAAAAAATCAGATTTTAAGCCATGATTTTGCAGCTGCTAATCAAGAGTATAAGAACGATATTGCATATTTATTCACAATAACTTGTTGCAAAGCAGAACTGCATATTCATAAGTTTACATAAGATTATAGACATAAATTTGTGCAGATGCAAAAATATTCACGGAAGCTCTTGCAAATTTGGCTAAAAAGTATTATAGTATATAAGACAGAAGTGAGGTGGCGTATCATGAAAAACGGCAAATTGGGCTTTATCGGCATAGGAAACATGGCGTCCGCGATTATTGGCGGTATCTTATCTTCCGGCACTTTCCCGGTCGGGGATATTTATATGTACAATCCGCACGCGGAAAAAATGCAGCGCTTTACAGAATCCGGCTGCGTAGCCTGTACTTCTGCTGAAGAAGTTGCCGAGCTTTGTGATACGGTGTTCCTTTGCGTAAAGCCACAGATTTTCCCGGAGGTGCTGCGTGTTATTGCGCCGACCGTTGCGAAGAAGAATGCAGACGACGTTGTCATCGTTTCAATCGCTGCGGGCGTAACGTTTAAGAATTTGCAGGACGCGCTCGGCGCAGACCGCCGCTACGTGCGTGCCATGCCGAACACGCCGCTACTGCTCGGTGAGGGCGCTACGGCGCTGTGCCGGACAAGCAATGTGTCGGAAGAGGATTTTGCGCGCGTGCGTTCCGCTTTCTCCTGCTGCGGTGTCACGCAGGAGATTGACGAAGCGCAGATGAATGCGGTGATTGCGGTCAGCGGCAGCTCGCCTGCGTATTTGTATCTGCTTGCAAAGCTCACTTGTGATTATGCAGCGCAGCAGGGC
>CAKUBN010000091.1 GCA_934643185.1 uncultured Eubacteriales bacterium | reverse complement strand
TCAGCTTGGCAGTACTAATAGGTCGAGGGCTTGACCATAATCCTTCTTGGTTCAAGATTGCGCTTTCTTCTCCATTCGATCTTGCTTCTGTCTTTATTCAGTTTTCAGGGTATATGAAACCTACAGGATACACAAATGTGTATCCTGTTTTTTGTTATGTTGAAAAGCAGTCGGCGCTTTGTGTGCTCGGCTGCTTTTGTCGTTTGAAGACTTTTTTATTTAAAGCTTTTTGTTAGAATTTGTTTATAAAAGTGACTTGAGAAAAGATGAAAACTCGCTGCTGGCATTTGCAGAAATTCTGCACGAAGACGGGCTGCATTTTTGCTTTTAACGACCTTGTTTGTGCGCTTGACAGGGATTTTGCGCCATGTTAGAATGATGCAAACGGAGGAATGCGGGTTATGGTGCAAATCAAATTTTTTGGCGCGTGGGAAGACGCGGATAGGCAGGCTGTGCGGGAAGTAACGGCGGCCGGCATTGAAAAAAATCTGAAAATTTCGGTTTCACCTGCTTTTTTTGAAGAGGAATATGCTGCGGCAGAAGAAAAGAATCCAAATTTCTCTGAAAATTGTGAGTGGAACGAAAAATCTGCACCTGCGGTGCAAAATGAACCGAATGAAAAATTCGCGGCGCAAGTGGGCTCTGCGGCGAAGACTGGATGTGAACCGCTTGTGGTGGCACGTGGTGAACTGCGGGAGAAGCTTGCGAGCGCCGTGAAGATCACGATCTCGCTGTTCCCGGCCGGGAACGGGCGCACGCGGCGGCAGGCAGCGCAGGAGATCCGGGCGAATATTGCGCGTAGGACGGGTGTTTCAAAAGAAAATATTTCTGTTGCGTTCGATGCGCCGCCGCAGGAGAGAAGAAGCTATGCCGAAGCGCGTTGAAAACTTCGAGATTCGTGCGATGCGCCGCCGAAAATTTTTACTTTTGTGCACGAACTGCACCAGAAAAATCGCCCGGATAGTTAGAGGGAATACAGGCGTTTTAGCTGTTAGGGAGGAAATAGTGTGAATGAAAAAGTGATTTTTGTACCGAAAACGGTGAAAATCAAAAACGGCGAAATTGTAATCCGGCTTTTGAACGAAGAGGATGGGCCGCAGCTTGTGGCGGAGGAGCAGGCGCAGGGCTGGGGCACGACGATGGAAAAATTCGAGATGCGTCTGCGCGATTTTGCGGCGGGCGCGTGCGTTCCACTGTGCGCGGAGCTTGACGGCAAGCCGGTGGGGTACGTCAACTTGTATAAGAAGGCCGGCGGGCCGTTTGCGGACACAGATTGGCCGTATATCGTCGATTTTGCAGTGCTGGAGCGCGTGCGCGGCCGGGGCGTCGGCTCGGCGCTGATGGATGCGGTGGAAGCGCTGGCGGCGGAGACCTCAGACATGGTGTGTCTTGGCGTGGGCCTGCACAGCGGCTACGGCGCGGCGCAGCGCATGTACGTATTGCGTGGATACGTGCCGGACGGCTCCGGTGTGTGGTATGAGGGCCGCGTGTGGGACCAGTACGCGCCGTGCGTAAACGATGACGAGCTGAATTTGTTCCTTTCTAAGAAGCTTTTTTAAAATTTTTTACTGTCAGAGTGCACAGCGAAGCAACAAATAAAGTTTTGCTCAAGCTTTTTCAAAAGCTTGTCAGGTTCCAAGGGTGAAACTCTTGGTCGCGCTCCGCAGAGCGCGAAATCTTATTGCCTAACGAAAAATCAGGACGGGAGGACGGAACTTCCAGTGGACGTTCCGTCCGTGGGAGACCCAATTAGGGGGTCTCCCGAAGGGCGGCTTTGTGCCGCCCTTTTTATATACGCAGGTTTTGTCTAAGGAAAAGATATGGTGCGATTCGTTAGTACGGTGCATCTCTCCCTTTCCCTCTGTCATAGGAACCTTGTATTTACGCAGGCATGAAAAATGCCGCACTCTCGCTGAAAAACGGGAGTGCGGCGCTTTTAAACAGGCGGTTTGTGACCGCCTGTCAGGAAACCCATGCAACTGGGTTTCCTGCGGATAAACAGTCCACTGGACTGTTTATCCTACTTTCCTAGTTTTGATTAGGCAAAAGGTGTTTCGCCATTTGCGAATGGCGACTTAGGGCGCTGCCCTAAGAACCCGCAAACTTTCTGAAGAAAGTTTGATCAAAGACTTTATTCGTTGCGGCGTGGTGGTTTACGGCGCTGCTGCGTGCAAATTATTTTTCCGTTTCCATTTCAATAATTTTTGCAGCCGCTAAATCTTTGGCGTCGCGGGGGTCGTGGGTGACGAGGATCGTGGTGCGGTTCTGTCGGTTTTCTTTTACGAACTGCACGACTTTTTCGCGGGTCAAATCGTCGAGGCCCTTAAACGGCTCGTCGAGCAGGACGGCGTCGCCGTCCGTCAGCAAGGCGCGGACGATGGAAACGCGCCTTGCCATGCCGCCGGAGAGCTGCACGGCGTTCTTTTTGAGGTCCTCGGGGTCGAACCCGACCTGCAAAAGCGCTTCTTCCGCGGCCGTTTCCGTGCATCCGGCGGCGACGGAAATATTTTTTGCGGCGGTGAGGTACGGCAGCAGCCGATCTTCTTGGAACACGGCGCTCGGCTTTTGAAAGCCCTGTATTTCGCCGGAATCTGCGGGCAGAAGATTTAATAAAACGGAGAGCAGCGTGGTTTTGCCGCACCCGGAGCGCCCGAAAACGGCGGTGACTTCATGCTCCGGGAACTCGGCGGAAAAATTTTTTAGGATTTCCACCTCGCCGCGCGTTACGGTGAGGTTATGCACGCTTGCCATTTAAAACGCCCTCCATTTTGAGTTTTTTCAAAATCAGCCGCAGCAAAAGCATGAAAAGCTTTTCAAACGCGACGCTGATGAAAACGACGACGACCGTCCACGCGAGCAGCTCGCTCGTCTGCAAAAAGATCTTGGCCTGATAAAACACCGCGCCGATGGAGCCGTCCGGCGTGCCGATGACCTCGGCGGCGATGCCGCTTTTCCAGCACAGCCCGAGCGAAACGGAGCACGCGGAGACGAAGAACGGCGCGACGGCGGGCAGGTAGATATAGAGCAGCTTTTTGCCGGCCGAAAGGTGGAACACCTGCGCCATTTCCAGCAGCTTTTCGTCTGCACTGCGGATGCCCTCTAAAACGTTCGTGTAAATGACGGGGAAGACCATCAGCATGGAAATAATGACGGACAAATTTTTGCTGGAAAACCACAGCAGTACCAGAATAATGAACGACGCGACCGGCGTGGCTTTGATGACGGCCGTAATAGGGCGCAAAAGCGTCTCCACGACCCAAAACCGCGAGGCGACCCACCCAAGCACCATGCCGAGCACGAGCGCGGTGAAAAATCCGCCCAAAATGCGCGCGGCAGAGTACCACACGGTCTTTAGGAAATCGGGGTCGAAAAGAACTTCGCCCAGCGTCTGCACGACCTTTACGGGCGAGACGAGCACGAGCTCGGAACCGACGCAGAGGCTGACGACATGCCACACCAATAGCCAAAAAGCCACAGCGCATGTGGCGGCTATGGCTTTCTGTTTCTTTGTTTTCACTTTTTTCTGCTTTGCGGGGTTACTCCGTGTAGTAGAAAGCGTCATCGGGCAGCGTTCCTCCAACAGACTTCGGGTCGGCGTCAAACAGCACCTGTAAATAGCCGGAGACCTTCTCCTTCATCTCTTCGCCCTTGATGAAGTGGATGTTGCAGCCGGGCAGAGCCTTTAAAGCGATGGGCTCCTTCGGCACGATCTCATACTGCGCGATGAGCTTTGCGGCGTCTTCCGCGTTCGTCTCGGTGTAGTTGATGGAAGCTTCGTATTCCTCGAGGAACTTTTCAACGGCGGCGGGGTTCTCCTCCAGCACGTCGGTGCGGATGATCGTGACGCCGGTGACGAGCGTGCTGCCGTTATCAAGCTTATCCCACTCATCGGTGAGACTGAGCGCAACGCGGAGCTTGTCGTTCTGCATCATAGCGGTCGTGACGAACGGCTGCGGCAGCACGGCGATGGCGTCGTCGGCCTCGGCAAGCGCTGCAGCGACCTCCGTCGCTTCAGATTTATACTCGATGGTCACGTCGGTCTCGGGGTCAATGCCGTTTTCGCGCAGAATGTAATTGAGCGCGAACTCCGGCGTGGTGCCCTTGCCGGTGGAATAGATCGTTTTGCCCTTGAGGTCTTCCACAGACTGGATGCTTTCGCCGGTCTCGACGACGTAGAGTACGCCGAGCGTGTTGATGTCGAGGATCTTGATGCCGCCCTCGGTCTTGTTGTACAGCACGGAAGCGAGGTTGCACGGCACGTTTGCAATGTCGATCGTCTTATTCGCGATGCCGGCGGTGATCTCGTCCGCGGTGCCGTACATCGTGACGTTGTAGGTGTTTTCGGTCTCGCCGTTTTCGGCGTCCTGCATCAGCTTGACCATGCCCATGGTGGTCGGGCCCTTGAGGGAAGCGACTTCATAGGTGGCAGGGGTGAACTCTGCCGGCTCTTCGGTGGGCTCGGCGGTGGGCTCTGCCGTGGCTTCCGCACTGCTTTCGGAAGCGGCGCTTTCAGAGGAAGCGGTTCCGCTCTGGCCGCAGGCTGCAAATACCGTCATGCACAGCAGCATGGCGAGCTGATATGATACCTCTAAAGTAGACAGATTAAATATAAAAATCTGTTACTTTGGAGGTATTTTTCATGCCAAAATC
>CAKUBN010000090.1 GCA_934643185.1 uncultured Eubacteriales bacterium | reverse complement strand
TCCAAAATGAAATGTAGGTATTTTTGTCGCTTACCTTTAGATATTTCACCTGTCTACTTGACAAGGGGCATATCAAAGCGTAAAATTGTAGCCCGTAGAAAGCAAAACCGAAAACCCAAGCGTGCCGAGGGTGAGCGCCAAAAGAACGGACAACACGGTTACTGTGCGCTCTGCCGTCCTTTCGCCAAACGTGCCGCACAGCAAACAATAAAGCGCTGTGCCGCCGTCTAACGGCACGGCGGGCAGCACATGGAACGCAAACAGCGTGAGCTGCACGGCCGGATATGCGCGCGGCAGCGGCAAAAGCAGCAGAAAGCCGAGTAGATTTGCAAGCGGCCCCGCGAGCGACACGACGGCGCGGCGAAACGCGCTGACGCTTGCCGTCTCCCCCGCCATATGGATGCCGAGCGCGCCGAACGTGACGGATTTGATCTGCATGCCGCACAGCTTTGCTGCCAGAATATGCCCGGCTTCGTGCACCGTCACCGCCAAAAACGCGGACAGCACGTGCGCGCCGCCGTCCAACGTGAGCACCACCGCCAGCACGGCAAAAAAACCGAAGCGCAGCGTGAGCTTTATATTATGAATGCGAAACGTCATTTTGCGAAATTAAAATGGAGCGGTTCAACTCTGCGTCGTATTTGGCGCGCAGCTCGCCGTAGAGCTCCGGCAGAAAACTGCGCAGGAAAAACGCCGCAAGCAAAATGAGCACGCACACGACTGTTTGGAACACGGTAAGGCGAAAGCCGCCGCTTGCGGTTTTCTCTGCGGCGGCTCTGTCTTTCGTTACAAGGCTTTCTGTTTTGGGAGGCTCCGGCTCAACCGGCTTTTCCGCTTCGCTTGGCGGGGGTGTTTCGTAGAACTGCATATCCCCCTCCGCTACAAAATGATGCAGATGAGCCCATTGCAGCCGTCGTTAATGATGCGCTCAATGGTCTCGCGCACCTTGCCGCGCGCGTCCTCCGGCATGCGGGCGAGCTTATTGTGCATGCCCTCGTTGACAAGCTCATGCAGCGACTTGCCGAAAATGTTCGAGCCCCAGATCTGCGACGGGTTTTCCTCAAATTCCTTCAGTAAGTACAGCACAAGGTCTTCGGACTGCTGCTCCGAGCCGACGATGGGCGTGACCTCGGTGCGGATGCACGTGCGCATCATGTGGATGGATGGCGCCGCCGCTTTCAGGCGGATGCCGAACTTGCCGTTTTGCTTAATGATCTCCGGCTCTTCGAGCGTCAGCTCCTCCATATCGGGCATGACGATACCGTAGCCCGTCTGCATCACATCGTCGTAGGCGCTTTGCAGCTTTGCAAATTTCTTTTTGATCTCGTTCATCTCGATGAGCTTTGTGAGCAGCGCGGTCTCGTCTGCGACCTCCATGCCGGTCTTTTCGCCGAGGATCTTAAAGAACAGCGACGGCACGGGGGTAAGCTCCAGCACACATGCGCCGCTGCCGAGGTCCATGCGCGCGCAGCGGACAGTCTTGAGATCTTCGCACGCGGCGAGGCTATCCGAGACCTGCTGCACCTCGCAGACCTTGTGAATGTCACACGCGCCCTTTAATGTATCGAGAATTTCTTTTTTGAGCCAGTGGTCGTCATCAAGATCGATGATCCAGCCGGGGATGTCGAGCCGAATTTCACGCACGGGGAACTGATATAAAAGCTTACCCAATATGCCCTGAATGTCCTGCTCTGTGATGTCCATGCAGTTCACGGGCAGAACGGGCACGTTATAGCGCCCGGAAAGCTCGTTTGCGAGTGCGCGGGCTTCCTCTGTGTTCGGGTAGACGCAGTTTAAAAGCACGATATACGGGCGGTTCGTAGCCTTTAGCTCCGTGATGACGCGAGCCTCCGCTTCCTCGTACTCCTCGCGTGGAATGTCGCTGATGCTGCCGTCCGTCGTGACGACGAGCCCAATGGTCGAGTGCTCCGTAATGACCTTCTGCGTGCCGATCTCCGCCGCCATGTTGAACGGGATGGGGTCTTCAAACCACGGCGTGCGCACCATGCGCGGCTGCTCCTCTTCTATGTACCCGAGAGCGCTCGGCACGATGAAGCCCACGCAGTCGATGAGCCGCACCTTAAACTCCGCGGTGTCATCCATTTTTACCGTGACGGCCTGCTCGGGAATAAACTTCGGCTCGGTCGTCATGATGGTTCGACCCGAAGCGGACTGCGGCAGCTCGTCGACGGCGCGGTCGCGCGCGGCCTCGTCCTCAATATTCGGGATAACTGCCGTATCCATGAATTTCTTGATAAAGGTCGATTTGCCCGTGCGCACGGGGCCGACGACGCCGATGTAAATTTCGCCGTTCGTGCGCGACTGCATATCTTTATATACGCTAAATGCTTCCATAGCCATATCCTTTCCGGTGTTCTTATTTTCGGCAGATGATCATGGGGCGGTCCGTGCTCAAAACGTCTTCCGTGCAGTCGTTCTGCGCGCGAATGGCGCTGACGCGGGCGTGGTAGCGCTTTGCGATGTCCCAGACCTTTTCGCCGCATGACGCGTAATACACCGCTGCGCAGCACGCGTTCGGCTCTGCGGTCTCATCGAGCTCTGCGCTTTCCAGCGACCGCACAGCGTATACCGTGTGCACCTGCTCTTCTATGCGCAGCTCTGCGGTGCACTCCACCGTGCCGCCGTCTGTGATGACATATTGCAGCGCGGTGATCTCGCCGTGCACATTGCGGCGGCCCACGGTTTCTGCAGCGCGGGCATCGGTAAAATCAAGCATGCGCTCCGTGTAGGCGATCTGCTTCTCTTTCGTGCGGTATAAAAGGCACACGGTAAATTTGCCGCGCACGGCGGCGCTCTCTTTTTCGGTAAACGATGTAAGCGTGAGACCCTCACACCAGATGTCGAGCACCTGTTCAAGGTCATTTTCGGGGACGGGCACATTCTCCTTTACGCGCACGCTGCGCGGCGGCAGCACCTCGCAGTACTCCAATGAGAGATTTTTATATTTCGCCGCCCATGTGCCGCCTATGGAATACGCATCGCACACGGTGCGCACGGTACACGGCTTTGTAAACCGCACGCAGAACGTGGGCTTTAAGTAGAGATTGAGCACCGTGTATTCGCCCACGCTGTCTTCACGCGGTTGCACGGTACATGCGCCGGGCAATACAGAGACCTGCACGGTGCAGTCCTCCTCCGCACCGGCGCATTCCACCGTCTGCGTAAACGGCAGTGCGCACGAAAAGCGCTCCGGCATGGCGGTATCGGAAAACGTACGGTACAAGATCTCCACGCACGCCTTGCCCGTGATGGCCGCCCCGCCCGCCTGCGGCTGCACCGCATCGATTTGATACCGCACGCTGCGGCGCAAAACGGTCTCGATGGGCGGCTTGCCGTTTGGCAGCTCGGCGTTCTGCTCCAAAATGAACGCGTGCGTCACGCAGCCCACAGCGCGGGTGACGCCGTATTCCTCGCACTTCGTTTCCACACGGTCATCCGAAACGGACGATGCGATCTCCAGCTGCCGCACGGCGTAAGCACGCACGGAAAGCCCCAAGGTGACGTGCAGGTCTACCCGGCGGGCGTTCATGGCGCGGCAGGTCATGTGCTGCACGAACGGCTCCGCTTCCGCCGTCACATTTTCCGCCTGTGCGCGCAGCCGTACCGAACAGGTGAACTCCTTTTTCGTATCGAACCCGCGCACGCAGCCGCCTTTTGCATCGAGGTATAAAACGTGCATGGAAGCACAGCCGTCTATATTCAGGCTGTCCCCCGCCGCCGAGACGGACGTGACCTCCGGCGTGACGATACATTTTAGAATCTTCTGAATATCCGCGCAGTAATCCGGCAGGGTATATTCCGTATCTACGGGGCACTCCTGCACACCGTCAAAAATCTGCTCAAAGCCCTCATAGCGCTCTGTGTTTGTTTCCATCCGCATAAGCTCTGTGACCTTCCTTTCGCTGCCCTTTGTTTCGCTACATTGTATGAGCGCAAGGCGGACAATATGACCGCCCTTTTGAGCCCAAAGTTCACAGTCTGTTTCTTGAAAAAGAAGGCATTTTGTGGTATATTGAACTTAAATAAGGAAAGAAAAAAACAGCCGGAGGTTTACTATGTCTCAGGTCACAAAGCGCGCGCTTGTCGCTTCGCTTAAAAATCAGCTGCTGAAAAAGCCGCTTGATAAAGTCACCATCAGCGATATTACAGATGACTGCGGCATCAGCCGCATGACGTTTTACTATCACTTTAAGGATATTTACGACCTCATTGAATGGGCATTTGAGGAAGAAGCCAGTCGCATTTTGGAGGGCAAAAAGGACTACGATACTTGGCAGCAAGGCTACCTGCGCATTTTTGAAGATTTGAACGCAAACAAGCCGTTTATCATGAATGTTTACCGTTCCATCAGCCGTGAAAAGGTGGAAAACTACCTGTACCGCATCACCTATGATCTTCTTATACACGTGATAAACGAAAAAGCCAAAGGCATGAACGTGCGCGACGAAAACAAGGAGTTCCTTGCAAATTTCTATAAATATGCCTTTGTGGGGCTTGTGTTGGACTGGATCAAGCACGACATGAAAGATGACCCAAATATAATCGTCGCCGATCTTTCCGTTGCAATACACGGCAGTGTCTCTGCCGCGCTGGAACGGTACAGAAACGCTTAAATTTGAAATCATACGGGCAGCGCTGTTTGAGAGTATGGCGCTGCCCTTTTTTTATCAAAACGCCGTTCGTGATAAAAATTTATACGCATTTGCCGCCGT
>CAKUBN010000089.1 GCA_934643185.1 uncultured Eubacteriales bacterium | reverse complement strand
TTTTCATCACCCATGATTATTATAGCATAGATAATGGAAAAAGCCCAGCATAGGCTGGACTTTTTCGACAGTCTGAACAACCGTAGGTTGTTATTTCACTGCGAAGCAATTTCACAAATCCGCAAGGATTTATTTCGTTGAAAAAGAGACCTGACACATTGTGTCAGGTCTCTTTTTCTGGAGCGGACGACGAGGCTCGAACTCGCTACCTCCACCTTGGCAAGGTGGCGCTCTACCAGATGAGCTACGTCCGCATATCGGATTTCGTGTCACTTGTTTCGCAACGTAGTCTATTATAACGGATATGCCATGATTTGTCAAGCATATTTTTGAATTTTTTCTGACTTTTTTCGCAAACGCTTGCATTCCGCAAAATAAATGGTATACTTTATGCAACGATAAGGGGCGGCAAAGCGCCGTCTTTTTAAGAAAAAGGAGTTTTATTATGTATTGCAAAAACTGCGGACAACCGATCCCGAACGACGCCCGCCACTGCCCGAACTGCGGTGCGGCGGTGCCGAACGACGCAAGCACCCAGACCGGCGCGCGCGATTTTACGGCGGACTACGACCCGCGCGACATTCAGGAAAACCGCGGCTGGGGCATTCTTTCTTACTTCGGCTTTTTGGTCATCATCCCCATTTTTGCCGCGCGCAACTCGTATTTTGCACGCTTTCACGCGAACCAGGGTCTTGTGCTGTTCCTCTTCTCCGCATGCTATTCGGTGCTGACGCGCATCATTACGAGCATTTTGAACCTCACGCTTGGCTTTGTGCCGTTTATGCCGGGCATGATCTCCGCGGCGCTGCAGTTCATCGGCATCATTTTCTTTGTGCTGATGATCCTCGGCATTGCAAACGCCGCTTCCGGCAAGGTGAAGGAGCTGCCGTTCATCGGCCGCATCCGCCTTTTGAAATAATCGTACATAGTAAATTTGCCCTGCGGGATTTTCCGCGGGGCTTTTTTATGCCGAATTTTGCAAAACCGTTGCGCAGAAAGCCGATTTGTGCTATACTTCGTAAAGAAAATTCAGCGTTCGGCGGATTTTAATCAAGCGGCAACGCGGGGGAGCGCCCGATTTGCCGTGCCGGACTGCTTTCACATAGCGATGGGACTCCGTGTTTCGGATTGAGAGGAAGCAATTGAGCTTCGACCGCCCGGCCTGAATTTACATTCGGGCGCGCTTCGCTATGTGCATTTGTGCGCCTCTTTTAAATATGGGTCGGAAACGCTTATATTTAGAGAGGTACAAAAAATGAAAAGAGAACACATTCTGAAAATGGTCATGCTTGCAATGCTCGTCGCCATCGGCGTCGTCATTTCGCCGATTTTGCGCGTGGAGGGCATGTGCCCCATGGCGCATCTCATCAACATTGTCTGCTCCGTTTTCCTCGGTCCATGGTATTCCCTGCTGTGCGCCACGCTTATCGGCATCATTCGTATGACGCTGATGGGCATTCCGCCGCTTGCCTTAACCGGCGCGGTGTTCGGCGCGTTTCTTTCCGGCGTATTTTACCGTCTTTCGGGCGGCAAGATCCTTTGCGCAGTGCTCGGCGAAGTGTTCGGCACCGGCGTCATCGGCGCGCTGGCTTCTTATCCGGTGATGACGTACATCGTCGGGCGCGAGGGGTTGACATGGGCTTTTTATATTCCGTCGTTCATCGGCGGCACGCTGATCGGCGGCTCCATTGCGTTCGTGTTCCTCATGGCGCTGCGCCGCAACGGACTGCTTGCAAAATTCCAGCATGATTTGGGGGCGAAGGTCTATGACACCACAGCTGCAAAACGCGCTGCGCAAAGCACGAAATGATCTGCGCGAGACGGCGCCGCTCATCCACTGCATCACGAATCCGATTGCGATCAACGACTGTGCGAACGGGATCCTCGCCGTGGGCGGAAAGCCTATCATGGCGGAGCATCCCGACGAGGTGGAGGAAATCACGTGCATAGCGGGAGCGCTCGGCGTAAACATCGGCAACATCACAGACGCGCGCCGCACCTCCGTTTTGACGAGTGCCAAGGCGGCGAAAACGGCCGGTGTGCCGGTCTCTTTTGACGCGGTGGGCGTGACGTGCAGCGCCCTGCGCCGCGACCTGACGCACACGCTGCTGCGCGAGGCCTGCCCGGAAATTTTGAAGGGCAACGACGCGGAAATTCGCGCCATTGCAGGCGCGCATTTTGAAAGTCGCGGCATCGATGTTTTACGGACAAACACGGCGGAAACGATTGAAATTGCAAAAATGCTCGCCTCTACCCTGCACTGCGTGGTGCTCGTCACCGGCAAAACGGACATTATCACAAACGGCGAAACAACTGTGCTGTGCGAAAACGGCACACCACGCCTGTCGCTCGTCACCGGTACGGGCTGCATGGTACACGCGTTGTGCGCTTCATACAGCGCTGTGACGGATCCGTTTACGGCTGCGGTTTTAGCTGTTTCCACCATGGGCATTTGCGGTGAGCTGGCCGAACGGAAATCCGAGGGGCTCGGGTCGTTCCGCATTGCGCTTTTGGACGCACTTTCGCTGCTTTCGGACGATGATTACACGCGTTTATTAAAGCTGCACGAAGTTTAAAAGAAGGAGTTTTTCTATGAAATTCGATCCTACCTTATACCTTGTAACCGACAGCACCGGCCGCACGGACGATGACTTTCTTTCCATCCTCGAAAAGGCACTCACGGGCGGTGTGACGCTGGTGCAGCTGCGCGAAAAAGAGCGCGGCGGCGGTGAATACCTGCGCCTTGCGCACCTTACAAAAGCTGTTTGCGACCGCTACCGTGTGCCGCTCATCATCGACGACCGCGCGGACATCGCCATGGCGGCGGATGCGGCGGGCGTGCACGTGGGCCAAAGCGACCTGCCCGTCTGCGAAGCGAGAAAGCTTTTGGGTGCAGATAAAATCGTCGGTGCGACGGCGAAGACCGTGGAGCAGGCGCAGAAAGCATACAGCGAGGGCGCGGATTACCTCGGCACGGGCGCGATCTTCCCGACGACCACGAAGGTAAAGACTGTGCTGACCCCGGTTTCGCGCCTGAACAACGTTTGCCGCAGTGTGCCGATCCCGGTTGTGGCCATCGGCGGCTTGAACGCGGGCAACATGGATGTTTTGAGTGACAGCCCCATTGCCGGCATGGCGGTCGTTTCGGCCATCATGAAGAGTGCAGACCCCGAGGCTGCCGCGCGGGAGCTTTTAACGCGTGTGCGGGAGATCAAGGAGAAAAACCGCTGAAAGTCATAGAGCGCCACACTTTGTGCTGATTTCACAAACCGCAACGACATTTAGCGGTGAAATCTTTTCCGAAATGACACGTGGTTTTTACGCGCGGTTTATTGACACTGCGCTTTGCCGGTAGTATGATAATGACAGAAACAAAAATCTCCATAATTTGCGTACAAGCCCCTTTTCATAAATCCACACCTTAAAACGAAAAAAGCATCGAGTTTTACCTCGGTGCTTTTTTCGTTTTCTTATAAGTTTCCTCGTCAGATGGAGGCGTTTATATTACGTGAGCTTTGTGAAAAGCGTAGGCTCACTCTGATGAGGGAGCTGTCAGCGCAAGCTGACTGAGGGAGAGATAACGCGTACTAACGCAAGCTCGCAGCCATATAAAAAGGGCGGCATTTAGCCGCCCTTCAGGGAACCCATGCAACTGGGTTCCCTACGGCAGAACAGTCCACCGGACTGTTCTGCCTACCTTCCTAGTTTTTAGTTAGGCAAAAAGATTCCGCCATTTGCGAATGGCGGCTCAAGGCGCTGCCTTGAGAATCCGCAAGTTTTCTCGAAGAAAACTTGACTAAAGACTTTTAAGTCGCCGTTGCCGTTAGCTCGGCTATCGATGCTTACAGCGTAAACGTATACGCACCTGCGGTAAGCGTCATTTCTTCCGTAGTGCCGTCTTTCTTCGGCAGGTAGACTTCCGCTTCGGCGTCGAACGGGATGGTGATGGTATAGGTCACCTCGCCGTTATCCTCGCACTGCCAGCCGCTTTCGTAGTAGCCTGCGGCGGTATTGACCTTGGCTTTTGCTGCGCCGAGTCTTGCATCGGGCTGCGGGCGGATGACGGCTTTTTTATAGCCCGGCACATCCGGCACGGGGTTTAGGCCGCAGACGTTCTTATACACCCACTCGAACACCGCGCCATACGCGTAGTGGTTCATGGAGTTCATGCTGATACCGCTGATCTTGCCGTCCGGGTTGACGGAGTTCCAGCGCTCCCAGATGGTCGTGGCGCCCATATTGACCTCGTACAGCCAGCCGGGGTTTTCCTCGTTGAGAAGCAGCGTATAGGCTTCTTCGTTCGCGCCGTTATCAGAGAGTGCGCGGCACAGCACGGGCGTGCCGAGGAAGCCGGTCTTCAGCTTGCCCTTATTCATAGCGAGCAGGCCGCGCAGGTTTTCGGTGATCTTCTCGCGTGCGAACTCCGGTGCGAGCCCGAACGAAAGCGAGATGGCATTGCCGGTCTGTGTTGCGGCTGCGCATCTGCCGCCGGCGGTATAGAACTCGCGGCGGATGGCGTCGAGGATCTCCTCTGCGCGCTTTTTGTAGACGTCGTATTCGGTCGTTTTGCCGAGCGCGCGTGCAGCGTTTGCGACGCACATGGTGCTCTTATAGTAGTAGGCGGAGCACAGGAACGTGACATCCGTGCCGCCGAAGACGGACTCGGGATTAAAGCCGGATTCCGGACCGTCCAGCGCGAGCCAATCGGCAAAGTGGAACTCAATGCCCGGCCACAGGCGTGTTGCGCCGTGCGCTTCGTCGTAGCGGTAGATCCAATCTGCCCACAGCTTCATGCTCTCGAAGCCGTTTTTGAGCACGCTGATGTCGCCCGTTGCAATGTAGGTTTCCCAAGGGACGATGGCTGCGGCGTCTGCCCAGCCGCAGTGACCGCCGCCGTTTGCGAGCATTGGGTTTGCTTCGCCCGGCTTGCGGCTGATGAGCAGCGGGGCGACATCCGGCACCTTACCGTTAAGGCGCTTCTGTTCCTCCAAAAGGTCTCGGATATACTTCGTATAGAACGCGCCGCAATCCATGTTGTAGTTCGCCGTAGGGCAGAACGCCTGCGCGTCGCCCG
>CAKUBN010000088.1 GCA_934643185.1 uncultured Eubacteriales bacterium | reverse complement strand
GATGTAGACCGCGAGGAAAACTAAGATGATGGCGATGAGGACGGCGGACTGACCGGGGCCGCCCATTTTGACCTCTGCCCAGAGCGTATCGAGCAGGTTGCTCGTCTCGCTCGGGAGGTTGACGAAGACCTCGGTGCGGTCGAGCACGTCCTGATCCGGATAGTAGATGGGGTTTGCGACGGCGTCGGGATCGAGATACTCTTTTGCGGCGGTCTCCGGGGTGGCGTAGCCGACGAAATCCATGTTCGCGCCGGCGATCTCGGGGTCGCACATGAAGTTGATATACAGTTCCGCTTCTTTTTTGTGCTCGGCCGTCGCCGGGATGCACATGGCATCGACAAAGTAGTTCGTGCCTTCTTCCGGGACGATGAACTTGATGTTGTCGTTATTTTCGACGAGCGTGCCGGCATCGCCGGAATAGTACGGCGCGAGCCACGCTTCGCCGCTTTCCATTTTGTCGAAGATCTGGTCCATGACGTACGCCTGCACGAGGGGCTTCTGCTCCTTTAAGAGCATGGCCGCCTGCTCCCACTCGCTTTCATCGGTGGAGTTGAGCGAGAAGCCGAGGCGCTCCTGTGCGATGGCAAATGCGTCGCGCGGGTTATCGAACATGAGGATCTTGCCGCTGTACTGCTCGTCCCACAAAATAGACCAGCTGGTGACGGGCTCTGTGACATAATCGGTATTATAGAACAGGCCGACGGTGCCCCAGGTGTACGGCACGGAGAATTTGTTTTCGGGGTCGTAATCCGGGTTTCTGAACTGCTCGTCGATGTACTCGAAATTCGGGATGTTAGAAAAATCCAGCTCTGCGAGCATGTTCTCGTTCATAAGCTTTGAGATCATGTAATCGGACGGGACGATGACGTCGTAGCTTGCGCCGCCGCCCGCGAGTTTAGAATAGAGCGACTCGTTGCTGTCGAACGTGGTGTAGTTGACCTCGATGCCGGTGCGGCGGGTGAACTCAGCGTTGACGTCGAGCGAGCCCTCGGTACCGTTTGAAATATACTCGCCCCAGTTGTAGACGTTGATCGTCACGCCGGTGGGCTCTGCGGTAGGATATTCTTCGGAAAAATCCCAGTCATCGGCTTCATCGGCAAAGGCGGGCGCGGCTGCGGTGCAGAGCACCAAAAGTGCAAAAAAGATGGCGAAAAGTTTCTTTTTCATCAGGCACGCTCCTTTTCTGCCTTTTTGGCACGGCGCTCTTCACGACCCTGACGGACGTTGATGATGATGAGCAAGAGCATGATGCACACAAAGAGCACGGTGGAAAGCGCGTTGATCTCCGGGGAGATACGCTTTCTCGTCATGGAATAAATGTAGATGGGCAGCGTCTGCGTGGTGCCGCTTGTAAAGTAGCTGATGACGAAATCATCGATGGAGAGCGTGAACGCCATGATCATGCCGGTGACGATGCCGGGCATGATCTCCGGCAGCACGACTTTAAAGAACGCGCGTACCGGCGGGCAGCCGAGATCCTGCGCGGCCTCGAAGAGGTTTGGGTTCATCTGGCGCAGCTTCGGCAGAACGGACAAGATGACATACGGCAGGCAGAACGTGATGTGCGCGATAATGAGCGACGCCATGCCGAGGCTTTTGCCGCCGAACAGGCTGACTGCCGCGACGAACAGAAGCATCATGGAAACACCGGTGACGATTTCCGGGTTGACCATGGGAAAATTGGTGATGTTCATCATGACCTTTTTCGGCATACGCTTCATGCGGTTGATGCCGACCGCCGCCATGGTGCCGAGTACAGTGGAAGCAAACGCAGAAACGACGGCGATGATCAATGTATTGAGCAGCGCCTCCAGAATATAGCGGTCCTCAAACAGGCGCTGATACCAGCGCAGTGTAAAGCCGGAAAACTGGGTGCGGCTTGCGGTATCCGTATCGTTGAACGAGAAGATGATGAGCACGATGATGGGCGCGTAAAGAAAGATGAAGATGAGCGCCGTGTAGACTTTGGAAGCCGTTTTCACAGAATCATACCTCCTCCCACATTTTCACCGTCGTCGAACTGGTTCATGATGCCCATGCAGATGAGGATGATGACCATGAGGACAAGTGAAATGGCAGAGCCGAGGTTCGGGTTATACGCCGAGCCGAGGAACTGCATATCGATGAGGTCGCCGATGAGCAGGTTTCCGCCGCCGCCGAGCATTTTAGAGATAATAAATGTGGAAACAGCGGGCACGAACACCATGGTAACGCCGGAAATGACACCGGGCATGCTCATGGGCAGGACAACTTTAAGAAAGACATTGCGGTTGTTTGCACCGAGATCCTGCGCAGCTTCGATGACGCTGTTGTCGATTTTGGTGAGCACAGAGTAAATGGGCAGGATCATGTACGGGATGTAGTTATACACCATGCCGAGGACGACTGCGCCCGCGGTGTTGATCATGTGGATGCGCGGCAGACCGACGGCGGCGAGCATATTGTTGATGAGGCCGTTATCCTCAAGGAGGGACATCCATGCGTAGGTGCGCAGCAGGAAGTTCATCCACATGGGCAGCATGATGAGCAAAATGAGGAAGCTCTGGCGGTTCGGCGCCGCTTTGGCGATGATATACGCGAGCGGGTAGCCGAGCAGAAGCGAAATAAACGTTGCGAGTGCGCCGAGCCAGATGGAACGCAGGAAGACGTTGGAATACTGGCCGACGCGCGCGATGTTATCTAACGTAAAAGCGCCGCTTTTATCGGTGAAGGCAAAGAATGCCACAAGACCCATGGGCACGATGATGAACAGCGTCATCCAGATCGTGTACGGGGCGGAGATGAGTTTAGTCCTCATGTTCGCTGCCCTCCTCCTGGAGCGCTTCCTCCATTTCGTCACTGAACGTGCTGTAATCGCCCATGGTGCCGGAGTAAACGGACTTCGCCATGACGTGAATGTCGTCCGGGGTGAGCGCAAGGCCGATCTTATCGCCGACGCTGGCGCTGTCGGTGGTCTGGATCATCCACTTGAAGCCGTCGACATCGACGATGATCTCGTAGTGCACGCCCTTAAAGGTGACGCTGGTGACGACGCCGTTGATGTGTGCGGCGGCGGAGCCGGTGGGCACGATGTCGATATCCTCCGGGCGGATGACGACGTCGACCGGGGCCATTTTGCCGAAGCCGCTGTCGAGCGACTTGAAGCGCTGGCCGGCGACCTCGACGAGGTAGTCCTCGATCATGGTGCCGTCGAGGATATTGCTTTCGCCGATGAAGTCTGCAACGAAGGCGTTTTTCGGCTCGTTGTAGATGTCGATCGGCGAGCCGATCTGCTGGATCTCGCCCTTATCCATGACGACGACGGTGTCGCTCATGGAGAGCGCCTCTTCCTGGTCGTGCGTGACGAAAATGAACGTGATGCCGATGGCCTGCTGGATTTTTTTGAGCTCGTTCTGCATGTCCTTGCGCAGCTTTAAATCGAGCGCGGAGAGCGGTTCATCTAAGAGGAGCACCTTCGGCTCGTTTGCGAGGGCGCGTGCAATGGCGACGCGCTGCTGCTGGCCGCCGGAAAGCTGGCCGACACCGCGGTGCGCCATGCCGTTCAGGTTCACCATATGCAGCATTTCTGTGACGGTCTTTTGAATTTCGTCTTCTTTTTTGCCCTTGAGGCGCATGCCGAACGCGATGTTTTCATAGACGTTCAGGTGCGGGAAAAGCGCGTACTTCTGGAAGATCGTATTGACGGTGCGCTTATGCGGCGGCACGTTGTTGATCTTCTCATCACCAAAAAAGACATCGCCGCTATCCGGTGTGACGAAGCCGCCGATGGTGCGCAAAACCGTTGTTTTGCCGCAGCCGGAGGGCCCGAGCAGCGTTACGAACTCGCCGTCACCGATGGTGAGGTTGAAGTTCTTTAAGACCTGCTCGCCGTCAAACGATACTGCAATGTCTTTGAGTGTGATAATTGGTTTTAACATGGAAAGCATCCCCTTTGCGGTTTGGTAGGACCCCTGTCCCCCGAAAGTTGCGTGGTCTTAGTGAATCACACACCCCGGCTGCATGGTGCATGCTGCTTCCGCAAAGGATTTTTCACGGCCGCAGGCTTTCGCCCGCGATCCGGCCGCGGCAGGAACACTTTTCCGAACAGGATAAAAGCAACACAACGCTTGTGTGTTGCCCATGTTTTGAATGGTCTGTTCGGAACAGCCGATTTTATTTGGTTTTAGATGCAAACGCAATGAATTTAGTTTACGGAAAAAGTCGGGATTTGTCAACTGGTTTTACAGAAATTGTGAATAAAGTTTTACGGTGATTTTTTGTACATTTTTGAAAATGGCGTTTTCAGAATGGCAAAACGGCGCTTTGATGTTTTTAAAGAAAAAAGAGCGCCGCCCCAAAACGGAACGACGCCCTAAAGAGAGGAAAAGTATTCTTTCCCGCATGATCGAAATTTATGCTTTATAAAGAGGAATGCGCGCGGCTTTGAAACGCGGTGTCGGTCAGCGTGCGGTCACGCATGGGGCGATAAGCCCGGGCGGAATGCACACGGCGGCGGCGCATGGGGCGCACGGCAAACGAAAGGCCTAAAAGCGCCAAAAGCACGACGGCCAAAAACGGCAGAATGCCCTTTGCGGACCACTTCGTGCCCGACTGCGCGGAAGCGTTGACGACGACGGCCTTCGGCTCTGCAGGCGCGGAGGCGGCGGAAACGGCGCTTTCGGCATCGTCGGTATCCAGTGTGGTACCCGTAAGGCTGTGCAGGGCGGCGCTGAGCATTTTATCGGCCATATCCCTGCCCTCTGCGCGCGCGACGGCTTCTAATTGCGCGGCGACGGCGGTGTAATCTTCGGCGGGTTCTGCGGACGCAGTGGGCTCCGCGGAGACGGTGTCCGTATCGGTTAGGAGGGTATCGGTCTCATCCGCCAAAACGGGGGCTGCGGCGAGCAAGGCAATGAGCAATGCCAGCAATACGGGCACGGCATGACGCAGTGTGCGGAGAAAGACGCTTGCTTCTGCGCTGTTTTCAGTTTTCATCTGCATTTCTGCCGCCTGCATGACTGTATCCCCTGACACTTAAAAATTACAAAGCAATAACATTTGTTACACTTCTGTTACATTTTAACATGGGAGCACGGGGAAAGTCAAAGGGGAAAGCACGGGAAAAGTACACAAAAAAAGCCCCGTTTTTCGTGAAAACAGAGCTTTTGTTTCTTTTATTACAGCGGTTACGCCATGACGACGACGCTGAGCACGATGTAGACTGCGTAGGTGATGAGCATTAAAATGCCCTGCCAGCGGGAGAATTTCTTCGTGATGAGCGTGGGCACGACGGCCAGAATGCCGATGATGAGACATGCCGGGATATCGACCATGGCGACGGTGGGCGACGCAGGGAGCTTATTGCCGTAGATGAGGGCACATACGGGCAAGATCAAAGTTAAATCGATGATATTGGCACCGATGATGTTGCCGGCGGAGAGCGAGCCCTGCTTTTTCGCGATGGCCGTAAGCGTGGTGACGAGCTCCGGCAGAGATGTGCCGATGGCGATGATGGTGACGGAGATGACGCGGTCCGAAATGCCGCACATGGATGCAAGCGCGGAGCCGTTATCGACAAGGAGCTGTGCGCCGGCGACTGTGCCGACCGCGCCGAGCAGGAACTTGACGATGTTCATGATGACTGCCTTTTTCGTGACGGGCTCGTCGAGCTGCTGGTCCTT
>CAKUBN010000087.1 GCA_934643185.1 uncultured Eubacteriales bacterium | reverse complement strand
TCATCACCCATGATTATTATAGCATAGATAATGGAAAAAGCCCAGCATAGGCTGGACTTTTTCGACAGTCTGAGAGCGTTGATCAAAAGATCAGCGCTCTTTTTGCAATCTTTGCGTTACGCGTTCGGATCCATAATGGCGCCGTGACCGCAGCAGTAGGTGTACACGTCCGTCGGGAACAGGCTCTGCAAATATTTGCGCTCCGCGGCAGCGCGGCGGGAATCGAGGTTCACGGTGGTCATTAAATACGGTGCAAGCAGGTTAAAATCATACTGCTCTTTTGAAAAGCCCTTGATGTTCACCATGATGTCGCCGCTGAAAACAATGCGGTGCGCGTCGTCCACAAGCACAATCTCGCCCTTAAAGTGCCCGCCGTTGCCGTCGAAAACGCGCAGGGTAAGACCCTCAAACTCCAGTGTGCCGCGCGGGGAGATGGGTGCGTCGCTTGCAGGCTCTGTGTGCTCAATAACGCGCAGCGTGTGCATATCGGGTGGCGTGTAGCCCGTCATCAGCTTGCAGATGCGGTTATACGGCGCACAAATGCGGTTCTGCTCGCGCAGATCGGGCAGACCGTTGTTCTGCAAGGCGAAATTCAGCCGCGTTTCCTCGTTCACATAGAATGTGTCGAACAGGTCGTGCAGGCCGCAATGGTCGATGTCCGCATGCGTGACGATAAGCGTGCGCTCCATATTGTCAAAGTTCGGGAACAGGCTGCGGAAAATCTTCAGCATCTCGTCCTTGTAGCACGGGAAACCGCAGTCTATGAACAGCAGCTTGCGGTTTTTCTCCAGAATATACGTGTTGCCCCCGCACGGCGGCTCGATGATGTGCATTGTAAACCCGCCGAACAGACTGCGCTGCGAAATGCGCGCGCGGAAGTTTTCGCCTTTAAAGCTGTGCAGCATCTCGGCGATTTTGCCGATGTACGAAAACGTCTTGTGCGGCGCTTCGCCTTTTTCGTCAAGGTGCTGCATCAAAAGGTTGGAGTCTGCAATGAGCGCGTCCATATTTTCCTGCGGCAGGTGCAGGGTAGAAGCCAGCTGGTGCGCAAACGAAAGGTAAAACACCGTGTTATCGAGTACCTTTTGGCTTTTGTCGTAGTTTAAAACACGCATTTCGCACAGCTTTGCGGCGCGGTCTAAAAACGCCTTCGTCTGTGCGGGATCCTGAATGTAGATGCCGACCTTTAAATCCTGATGGTCGGTGTCGTTTTCCTGCCCGCTCATGTACGTGATGTTAAAATTAAAGCTGTCGATGAGCTCCAAAACGGGCAGCACGGCGCTCGGTACGTTCGGCAGGTGGAATTCCAGCAAAATCGTTCTGCCGGGGTTATCCTCATTCAAAATATAGCCTACGTCGTTTAAACGCACAGCGATGGTATCAAGCTGCGCCTGTGAGCCGCTGACCTCCAAAAACAGCACGTGCAGGTCAACGGCTTTATTGTAGCTGACGCGCGTGATGTTCGCGCCGGACTGCGCCACAATGCGCGTAGCCTTCAAAAACGCACCGGCCTTGTTCGGCAGTCGCGTGATGAATGTTCTTCTCATGCGCGCCTCTTAAAGCTTGCCGGCCTTTACGAGTGCGGCGGTCTTCAAAATGCCCACCTGCGTTTTGGAATCGGGGATTTCATTGTTTAACACCATCTCAACGGCTTTGTCGAGCGGAATGCGCTCCACTTCAAGGAACTCATCCTCGTCTAAGTGCATTTCGCCTTTTTGGGCCACACGGCACGCCCAGATGCGGATGATCTCGCCGCAGTAGCCGGGAGAGGGGTACAGATTGCCGAGCGAAATGTAGTTTTCGCCCGTGGTGCCGGTTTCCTCCATCTGCTCGCGCTTTACGGCCTCAAACGGGTCTTCGCCCTTTTCCAGTTTGCCGGCGGGCAGCTCCAGCAGCACTTCCTTGTACGGATAACGGAATTGGCGCACAAGCAGCACTTCGTTTTTTTCGGTCAGCGCCGCCACGCACACGCCGCCGTTGTGGCACACAACCTCTCTTGCACTCGTTTTGCCGTTTTCCAGCTCCACGGTGTCGCGCAGCACCTTGATGATGCGGCCCTCAAACTTTGTTTCGCTTGTCAGTGTTTTTTCAAAGAGCTTCATAAACTGTCGTTCCTTTCTCTTTATGATAAAAACTGCTTGATTTTCTCGGGAAGATTACCCTACTATTATATAAACATTTTCTTAATTTCGCAAGGCACGGGCGGGATTCTCTTGCATAAATCCCGCGAATGTGGTACATTTTATCAGAACCAAAAATTTCTCGCGGCGGTGCCGCGTGCTATATCCCATTTTTGAAAGGAACATGAACATGAAAACCTGCATTCGTTTGCTGTGCGCCGTTTGCTGCGCCGCGATGCTGCTCACCACGACCGCCTGCTCGGGCGGCAATAAAAATACGTCTTCCGCCACGGCAGAAGCGACCCCTGCGCCGGAGATCACTCCTGCGCCGGAGGCAACAGCGGCCCCCGAAGAAGAACCTACCCCTGCGCCCGAAGGCGACACGTCCTCCGAAACGGGCGAAAATCGCCACACAAGCACCTTGCCGGTACCGGAAACGGGCAGCGAGGAATTCCGCGCCGCGTTTGAAAACAACCCCATCGATACGCAGTATGCGGACGATATGGAAACGGCGGGCTCTGTTGCGGGCATGATTACTGCGTGCAACACGGCTTCCGACAGCTGGAAAGAGCAGATTGATTCCGTCTATACGCAGATTTTGGAGCATGGCGACGATAAAACGGTCGAAACCGTCAAAGAGGAGCAGTCCCACTGGGTGAACGAGCAAAGCACTGCTTTGCAGGACATCCGCGATTCCGTATCGGAGAATGACCCCCTTGCGGCCATCACCGTGGCAGAGAGCATCATGGTCTATTACCGCACAAGGGCCATTGACCTTTGCGCCGTATTATACGACATTAACGGCACGTTGGCGTTCGGCTAAAATCTAAAAACACAGAGGATTTGTATATGAAAAAAGCATTCGGCGCAATTATGATCGCGGTTATTCTCATTGTCTGCGTTGTTACCCTCACGGTGCAGCGCGGCGAAAACGCCATGCTGGAGTTCCCGGAGCGCCCCGCAGAGGGCTGCACGGTGCTGTCTCTTGAAATTACCGACGGCAAAGCGCAGACCGAAGTCATCGGCACGTACAACGTAAATGAAAATGTGCTGACGATGAACACCTCGGCGCTTGATAACGCCGAACCTACCGAAAGCGGCGAAAATTACACGTACACGCTGCCGGAAAGCATTCCGAATTTCTATTTCAGCGACACCACGCAGGGCCTTTTACTTTACAAAAGGTATTTATACGTCGTGACGGCGACGACAAGCGGCCAGACGCTCGAGATCATCAACCTGAAAACCGGCACCCTCGGCGGCAAAATTTACTATTCGCAGTTTTTGAAGGAAGAGACGTCTTTGGCGGCGGAATAAAGCGCTTTTTATGAACTTGCAGCGCAAGTTCATTGGGAGACCCCCTAATTGGGTCTCCCACGGATAAACAGTCCAGTGGACTGTTTGATAGCAATGCGAAGCATTGGTTTCTCCCAGTCCTGATTTTTGGGTAGGCAAAAAGTGTTTCGCCATTTGCGAATGGCGACTCGGGGCTTTGCCCCAAGACCCCACAAGTTTTCTGAAGAAAACTTGACTAAAGACTTTTAACTGACGTTGCCGTTAGCTCATACAAAATTCGCATTTCTGGCTCTGCAAAACAAGTATTAGACATTTTAACCCCTTTCCGCTATACTGAAATCAGTAAAAGATTTCAGCAAACGGAGGGGTTTTATGTTTTCCAACAAAGATTTGCGAAAGCTCATCATTCCGCTCGTTATTGAGCAGATCTTAGCGGTGCTCGTCGGCACGGCGGATACCGTCATGGTCTCCTATGCGGGCGAGGCGGCCATTTCCGGCGTTTCTCTTGTGGACATGTTCGCGTACATGGTCATCACGATCCTGACGGCGCTTGCAACGGGCGGCGCGGTCATCGTTTCGCAGTACCTCGGCAACAAGGAGCAGGAAAACGCCAACCGTGCGGCGGGGCAGCTCATGGTCGGCACCTTGCTTGTTTCCGGCATTGTGTGCATCATCTGCGCGGCTTTAAACAGCCAGATTTTACACCTTTTGTACGGCTCCGCGGAAGAAAGCGTTTTGCAGGCGGCGGAAACCTACATGTTCATCACGGCGTTCTCGTTCCCGTTCCTCGGCATTTATAATTCCTCGGCGGCGCTGTTCCGCTCCATGAAAAAGACGAACATGACCATGTACGTTTCGCTCCTGATGAACGTCATCAACGTGGTCGGCAACGCGATCGGCATTTTCGTTTTGAAAGCGGGCGTTGCAGGCGTTGCGGTGCCGACGCTCCTGTCCCGCGCGGTGGCGGGCATTGTCATGACGGCGCTTGCGTTCAACGCAAAGCACGAGGTTTACCTCAAGGCGAAAAACATTTTCTGCCGCAACCTGGAGATGCTGCGCCGCATTTTGAAAATCGCGATTCCAAACGCGATTGAAAACGGCCTCTTTGCGCTCGGCCGCGTGCTCGTCACCAGCATCGTTGCCATGTTCGGCACGGCACAGATCGCGGCAAACGGCGTGGCGGGCAGCGTGGACCTCATTGCCATCATCGTTGTCAGTGCTATGAACCTTGCAGTCGTCACGGTCGTCGGCCAGTGCGTCGGCGCCGAGCGTTACGACGAAGCGGAGCGCTATTTAAAGAAGATGATGAAAATCTCGTGGCTTGCAACGAGCATTTTAACGGTTGTCGTGTGGCTGTGCCTGCCGTTCATTTTGAACTGCTTCGCGGTCTCTGAGGAGACGTACCACTACGCGTACATTCTCGTTATGCTGCACAACATTTTTGCAACGCTTTTCCATCCGACCTCCTTCAACCTGCCAAATGGTCTGCGCGCGGCGGGCGACGCAAAATTCACCATGTATGTCGGCATCGGCTCCATGGCGATTTTCCGTATCGGCTCGGCGGTGCTGTTCGGCATCGTGCTCAATATGGGCGTTGTCGGCGTGTGGATCGCCATGGGCATGGACTGGCTCGCGCGCTCTGTGGCGTTCGTGTGGCGCTTCAAGAGCAAAAAATGGCAGAAATTCCGTGCAATTTGAGTTAAAATAAAATTAAGGGGCACCGACGTGAAAAAATCGGCGCCCCTTTACTTTGTGAATTTCCCATGCTATACTGAGAAAAAGGAGATGAGCGTATGTTTCCAACGAAAGAAGAAGCATTAAAAGAGCTTGAAATTGCCGAAAAAATGAACCCCGGCCCGTGGGTGGACCACGTGAAAAACGTCGGCTTGGCGGCGGAAAACATCGCAAAAGCGAGCGGATTAGATCCGGAAAAAGCCATTGCCTGCGGCCTTATGCACGACATCGGTAGACGATACGGCGTTTCCGCCATGCGGCATATCATCGACGGCTACGATTATATGACCGAAAAAGGCTGGGATGAGGCCGCGCGGATTTGCCTGACGCACTCTTTCCCGGTGCAGGACATCACGTCCGACATTGCAAAGCGCGATGTTACGAAAGAGCAGTACGATTTCATCGACCGCTTTTTAAAGGAAATCGTGTATGACGATTACGATAAGCTCATCATCCTGTGCGATTCTCTGGCGGACGCGAACGGCTTCTGCATTTTGGAAAAGCGTTTTGTCGATACCACCCGCCGCTACGGCACCTTCCCCTCCACCGTGC
>CAKUBN010000086.1 GCA_934643185.1 uncultured Eubacteriales bacterium | reverse complement strand
AATTCAGGGAAACATCCATGTCGAATTTTTGATTATTCAATTTTGTGTTGGTGTCCAGAATTTGGGGTACGTATCATAAAGGAGGGCGATATGTATGAGCGATTTTGAGATCTTATCTCTCGTCCTTATGATCCTCGGCATCATTGTTCCGATCATCATTAAATACATAGATAAAAAGAAATAACCGCCCCAAAGCCAAAGGAATGCGGTTATTTCTTAATCGATAATCCCGAGGGCTGACCGTCTATCGGCAGCACTCTTTCTATATTCAGTATAGGACGGGGAAAGGGATTGTCAAGCGAAAAAACAACGCCGCCTGCGGGCCGAAAGGGGCCTGGGGCGGCGTTTTGGTGTTTTGCTTTATAAATTACTCAAAGTCGTGCGTATAGATCTCGCTGCCGTCGCCGTTTAAGTAGACGAGGCGGACGTGCACGCCGGAGAGGCCGACTTCGCTTTCGAGCGTGGAAGCGATGTTCTCAAAGGTTTCGGCTTCGCTTTCGCAGCCCTCTTTCAAAGCGTCCTGCACAGACTGCTTTGTGGCCTCGTCGGAAAGGTCGTATTCATCCGTGAACTGGTATTCGTAAACGAGCGCGTTGCCGTCTGCATAGACACGAATGGTCATGGTGTCGTCGGTCTGGTTTTCGATCTCGGCATCGATGGAGGCTTTTACGGTTGGGTCGGCGAGATAATCGGCGAGCGTTGCAAACATGGCGTCGCCGGTGGAGGAAGCAGCGCTGTCCTCGGAGGAGGTGGTGCTTTCTTCAGAGGATGCAGTGCTTTCTTCGGAAGCGACGGACGTGCTGCTTTCACTGCTTGTGTCGCCGCCTACAACGGTTTTGGCAGAGGTGCAGCCTGCGAGTGCGGAAAGCGTGAGCAGACCGGCGAGCGCTAAGGCGCAGAGCTTTTTGAGTTTCATTTTGTTTTACCCCTTTGTTCTCTATAAAAATAGAGAGAATTTTGGCGGATTTTGTTGCCGCCGTGCAATCAATATAGCACACGGGGTTATAAAAATCAAGCGGCAAACGCGGCGAATTTTAAATTGGGCGGGAAACGGAAAAAGGCGGGAAGCATCCCGCCTTAAGTTTTATGCCTGAAGCATCAAATATGTCGCTTTTTAAGGAGCCATGCAAGCACTGCGAGGCTGCCTGCGCAGAGCGTCAGCCAAAGCACAGGGGCAAAATCATCGCCCGTTTTGGGGTGGTTCGTCGGGGTTGGGGTTGCGGTAGGCGCAGCCGTCGGCATGGCTGTGGGGGCCGCCGTAGGTGTTGCTGTCGGAGAAACCGTTGGCTCCGCGGTCGGTTCTGCCGTTGGGGTTGCCGTAGGCTCAGCCGTTGGCGTGGCTGTGGGCTCCGGGGTCGGCGTGGCTGTCGGTTCCACGGTGGGCGTTGCAGTCGGCTCTGGGGTCGGGGTCAGTTCAGGCGCGGCAATGGTGAAGGTGTTCTTTATGCCATCTTCATTTTCCTCATCTGCCAAAAATAAGGCACTACTGGCTACTTTGTCATTGCCTTCGTTGTCAAGCGAAAGGTAATTTATGGTGCCCGTCACGTTTGTTACCTCATAGTTTCCCGACTCTAACGCGTAAGAAATCAAAAGGCTTACCTGTGCATCGTCTGTGTCAGATTCTGGATGTGTGAACGTCGGATCCGTGTCAATCGTTACGTCAGTCAGTATAGTCTCGTCGCCATTCGCATTTGTAACAGTGAAGGACGTATCTGCTGACAA
Organism: uncultured Eubacteriales bacterium; assembly: GCA_934643185.1. GTDB lineage: Bacteria > Bacillota > Clostridia > Oscillospirales > Acutalibacteraceae > Hominenteromicrobium. Next base: position 4,034 of record CAKUBN010000086.1, on the reverse strand, counting down.
CGAAAGATCGTTAATGGTTATGTTTGGAGATAGTTTGAGGCGTCCCGAAGACCCCACTGGCGAGAATGAAATGCGCAGCTGCCCGCTTGTAGGACCCGGCTGTCCCGATGCTGCACCTACGATCACTACATCGTCCCGTTGACAGCCTGCAGTCAGAAGCAGAGCGAACAGCAGGATGAACACGACTCCGATTTTTATACCCTTGTTTTTCATGGCGTTACCTCCCCATATTTCTGACGGTTGCCTGTTGTGCTCATTATAGCATGGCACAATGTGAACGTCAATTAGAATTTAGTTAGAATTTATTCATTTTTCTTTAAATCGGGTTTAAAACGCTGTGCTGCGGGGGCGGAATGCTTTTTATTTCAAATGGGTGTTGCTATCTGCGGCGGGGTATGGTAAAATCAAGCTGTATGACCCGTTCTATAACTAAGAAGAACGAGGAAAAAGAGAGGATTGGTTCAAATCATGAAAAATATAAAAAAGCTGCTGGCTGTTCTGCTGGCTGCCCTGCTGTGCGTATCTGTGACGGCCTGTGCAAACAAGAGCTCGTCGAGCACGGCGGTCGCAACGCTGGAGACTTCCTCCACGGCGAGCGAGGGCGAAACGGCGGAAAGCACCGACAAGGACCCTGCGGACTATGACGACGACATTCAGGGCCTTTGCAAGTACCTCGAGGACTGCAAGGTGGCAGCGGGCGAAAAGGTGCAGATGTCTTATGACGTCATCGGCGCCGACAACGGCTATAAATATGTATACCGCTATGCGGACTCGGCTGTGCAGCTGGAGGTTTATGAGTTCCCGGAGGAGCTTTCCGAAACGGCACAGGCTTTGCAGGATGCTGTGCGCGCAGACGGTACCTTTAAGGTACTGGATAACACCGTGCCGGGCTATCTTTCCGGCGACGGGCGCTTTTTGCTGATCTATACCGACTCCAAGGCGGAGAAGGAAGACGCGAATAAAACACACAAGGAGCACGTTTTGGAGTGCTTCAATACGTTTGCGGACGCAAAGGCAAAATAAAAATTTTTTAGGGACGGAAAGGCATGTGCTTTTCCGTCCTTAGTGCTTTCTTATTTTAAAAACCGGCAGCGTTGGGGCTTATTTGCGCCCAAAACGCGCCGAGAGGGGAGTTGTACACCATGAACACACAAGACACCATGCACCGCAAAAGCGCCGCAGAGCTGCGCATACGGCGCGTAATGGACGCCCTGGAGAAAAACAATATGCAGGCGTACTATGCGCCCACCTGTGCGGATGCGGTGAAGATCACAAAAGAGCTGCTGCAGCCGGGCGACGTCATCTCCTGCGGCGGCAGCGTGACGCTGGATGAGACCGGCGTTAAAGCGTTAATGGGCTGCGGGGATTATGAATTCCTCGACAGAACGGCCGCAAAAACGCCCGAAGAGCGCGAGAAGCTGTACCGCGAGGTATTTTCCGCCGACGCGTTTTTGACGGGCACAAACGCCGTTACAGAGCACGGAGAGCTCTATAATGTAGACGGCAACGGCAACCGCGTGGCGGCCATGCTGTTCGGCCCGAAAAAGGTGTTGGTCTTTGCGGGGTACAACAAGATCGTGCGCGATATAGACGACGCCGCAAAGCGCGTGAAAAGCTGTGCAACGCCCGCAAACGCCTTGAGATTGGGCTTAGACACGCCATGTACGCACGGGGCATGTCCCGGCACGGACGGCGAGCTGTGCGCAGGCTGCCGCTCGGAAAACCGCATCTGCGCGATGTACACGGTTTTGGCGCGCCAGCGCGTGAAGGGCAGGATCCATGTGATTTTGATCGGTGAGGAGGTCGGTTATTGATGAAAGAAAAGATACAGGCCTTTATGGCAAAACGGCAGGCGAAAGTAAAGCGGTCTTACGAGATCGATATGTGCAACGGCCCGCTGCTGGGCAAAATTCTGCGCTTTGCGGTACCGCTGATGCTTTCCGGTGTTTTGCAGCTGTTCTTCAATGCGGCGGATATTGTCGTTGTCGGCCGCTTTACTGGTCACACGGCCTTGGCGGCGGTGGGCTCTACCGGCGCGCTCATCAATTTGCTCATCAATGTGTTCATCGGGCTTTCCATCGGCACAAACGTGCTTGTGGCGCGCTATTACGGCGCACAGGACGCGAAGCAGCTGAGCGAGACCGTACATACCTCTGTGCTGACAAGCCTTGTGAGCGGCGTTATACTGATCGCGGTGGGCCTTGCGTTTGCGGAGCCGCTGCTGACGCTGATGGGCACGCCGGAGGACGTTTTGGGCCAGGCGGCGCTTTACATGCGCATATACTTTGTGGGCATGCCGGCCATGATGCTGTATAACTTCGGCGCGGCGATCCTGCGCTCTGTGGGCGACACAAAGCGCCCGCTGTACTTCCTCACCATTGCGGGCGTTGTAAACGTCATTTTGAATCTGTTCCTCGTCATTGTGTTCCGTCTCGGCGTGGCGGGTGTTGCCATTGCGACGGTCATTTCGCAGGTGATTTCTGCGGGACTTGTGACCATCTGCCTGATGAAAACGAACGCTTCTTACCGTTTAGAGCTGCATAAGCTGCATATCTATAAAGATAAGTTATTCGGCATGATGCGTGTCGGCCTGCCGGCGGGCATGCAGGGCGCGGTGTTCTCCATTTCGAACGTGCTCATTCAGTCCTCTATCAACTCGTTCGGCTCCACCGTTATGGCGGGCAGCACGGCTGCGGCCAACATTGAGGGCTTTGTGTACGTTGCCATGAACGCGTTTTACCAGACGGCGCTGTCCTTTACCGGGCAGAATATGGGCGCGAAGAAATATGACCGCGTGGCGAAAATTCTGCGCATCTGCATTTTGTGCGTGACCGTAACGGGCATTGTGCTCGGCTGCGGCGCATATCTGCTGGGCACGCCCCTGCTTTCTATCTATACGTCTGACCCGGAGGTCATTCAGTACGGCCTTGAACGTATGCTCATCGTGTGCGTGCCGTACTTCCTTTGCGGCATTATGGACACGCACGTGGGCGTTCTGCGCGGCATGGGGTATTCTATCATGCCGATGATCGTGTCGCTTACAGGCGCGTGTGCGCTGCGTGTGGTGTGGATCCTCACCGTGTTCCAGATGAACCGCACGCTGTTTACGCTGTTCCTCTCGTACCCGGTGACGTGGACCGTGACGGCGGCCGCGCATTTTGTGTGCTACCTTATCGTGCACCATAAGCTGATGCAGAAGGCGAAAGCGGAGCAGGCCGAGGCGGCTGCGGAAGCGTAAGGCTATACTTATATATAAGAAGATGAACGCGCTGTGGAGTGACCACGGCGCGTTTTTTCTCTATATAATAGAAAAGAGAAGAGCGAGAAAACGTGAAAGCGGACAAATAAAGTTTCGCCCGCCTTTTCAAAGGCGGCGGAATCCAAGGGCAGCGCCCTTGGTCGAGCTCCGCAGAGCTCGAAACCCTTTTGCCTAACCAAAAATCAGGACGGGAGGACGGAACTTCCAGTGGACGTTCCGTCCGTGGGAGACCAAATTAGGGGGTCTCCCAAAAAGGCAAAGCCTTTTAGAAAAGAAAAAAAGCAGAATCTCAAAACTAAAAGACGCCTCTATATACTTATATATAAGAACAGGGCCATGCGCATTGTAAAGCTTCACAATAACTTCACGCCGATTTTAAGAGATTCAAAAACTTTTTTCGGACAAAATCAGGAGGAGCATGAGGAGATTTACGAGTAAAACGACACCTGTGCGCCAGATATATAAGAAGATGTGCTTCAGATAAGAGGGTATGAAGAGAGGCTTTTGCAACTTTAAAACCACCTTTTCAAAAACTTTTTCTTGATTTTTTCAAAAAATTTCGTAAAATAGTTTGCGTAAGCCATGTATATGACCATGCAAATGCAAAAATGCCCTTCGAGAGATACGCTATATATTGTGTTTTCAATAAGAAACAACATATAGATGTAGTTTTTCGAAAAAAACTTAAAAAAACTTTCAAAAAAGTGTTGACAAAAGGGGTTGTACGTGGTATTATAGTCAAGCGCTCGAGAGAGACGGCAAAAAACTGAAAGCG
>CAKUBN010000085.1 GCA_934643185.1 uncultured Eubacteriales bacterium | reverse complement strand
TGCCTTAACGTTTTCTTTCGGTTGTCAGTCTTGTCTTGCCAATAGAAATGCTATATGGTATACTATAAAATACGATTTTTCTGCAAGGAGACTACATTTTCATGAAAGAAAAGAAAAAGATCCCGTGGGGTCTTATATACGTGGGGCTGACGGTGGTCGTGATGATCGTGTTCGGGCTCGTCAATACCGAATTTGCGGGCATGTTTTCCGTCATCGCAAATCTTTCCCTCGGGTTTGTGGCGCTCGCCGTGCTGATGACCGGCGTGTTCCTCGTAACAGAGGGCGGCATCATCCATATGCTGCTGCGCGCGCAGGGCGAGCACGTCGGCTTTTGGACAACGGTGAAGATTGGGCTCATCGGCATTTATTATTCTTATATCACGCCGAGCTCCACGGGCGGGCAGCCTGCGCAGGTCGTCTACCTGCGGCGCGATAAGGTCTCGGTCGGCAACTCCACTGCGGTGCTGTTTGTAAAGTTTTTTGCGTATCAGCTTGCGTTTGTGCTGTGCACGGTGGCATCGCTGATTTATATGTACCCGAGTTTGAAGCGGGACGACCCGCAGCTCATTCCCATTGTGCTGCTCGGCATCGCCATCAACGGGCTGTGGATTATCGCGATACCGCTTCTGTTCAGCCCGAAGATTTTAAAAAAGCTGTGCGGCGGCGTGACAAAGCTGCTCTTGAAATGTACGTTTCTCAAAAAGCGCGAGAATTACATAGAAAAAGTGCACGGCTTTGAGGCGGATTTCTCCTCCTACACAATGAAATTCAGAAGCAAAATGCGCTATGTGCTCCTTGCGATTTTGTGGTCGATCCCGCAGGTCATTTTGCAGATGAGCGTGCTGTACGTGGTGTTCCGCGCGTTTTCACTCGACCTGCCTTACGGCGAACTGCTTTGTATGCAGACGATGCTGCAGGCCTCCGTGTGCTTTATCCCGCTGCCCGGTGCATCCGGCGCACAGGAGCTCGGCTTCTCCATGTTCTTTAAATCGTATTTTGCGTCCGGCGATATTTTGTACACCGCCGTGCTTGTCTGGCGATTCTTCACATATTACATCATTGTGCTGCTCGGCGCGCTCGTCGTCGTTATCGATCAGCTCGTGTTTGGTTGCCGCAGAAAGCAGGAAGCGGCGCTCTCTGCAGGAAAAGAATAATTCGACTTGCTTCGGCGCAGCTCGTAGGAGCTGCGCTGTTTTTATGTTCTTTTATGACATATTCTCATGCGCCGGAAAACATTGACATTTTTCTGCCGTGTGTCTATAATGAGCTCGGCGGCTGAAATTCGGAAAGGCCGCATTTCAGCCGTGAAAAAGAAGGAAAAGGAGAAAAACACATGCTGAACATTCAAAACTACACAAAGCGCTTCGGTGACAAAATCGCCGTAGACGACCTTTCGCTGCACATTGCGGCGGGGGAGATCTGCGCGTTCATCGGACACAACGGCGCAGGCAAAACGACTACGCTAAAAGCCTGCTGCGGCTTATTAAAGCCGGACGGCGGCACCATTACGGTGAACGGCATCGATATTCAAAAAGACCCCATCGCCTGCAAAAAGATCATGGCCTACATACCCGATAATCCTGATCTTTATGAATTCCTGACGGGCTACGAGTATTTGAATTTTGTTGCGGATATGTACGGCGTATCGGAAGCGGACCGCAAGGCGCGCATGGAAGCGCTTGCCGAGCGGCTGGATATTAAAAACGCGCTGCCGAACCTCATCTCGGAGTGCTCGCACGGCATGAAGCAGAAAATCGCCGTTATCGGCGCGCTTATCCACGAGCCGAAGCTCATTTTGATGGATGAGCCGTTCGTCGGGCTCGACCCTATCGCGGCGCACGAATTAAAGGAGATTATGGCGGAGCATTGCCGAAACGGCGGCGCTATCTTCTTTTCCACACACGTTTTGGAGGTGGCGGAGAAGCTGTGCGACAATGTGGCCATTATTAAAAACGGCAAGCTCATTGCACACGGCACCATGGACAGCGTGCGCGGCGACGGTTCTTTGGAGCAGGTCTTCTTAGAGCTGGAAGACCACAAGGACTGAAAGGGGGAGGCTGCATGTTAAGATCCCTCTGGAAGCTGCAATGGAAGCAGTTTGCGGCGCGCATGAAAAAAGGCAACGGCAAAAAGACCTCCGGCGGATGGCTGGTTTTTCTGATGCTGTTCCTTGTGGTGTGCATGGAAATTTTGATGTTTGTGGTGTTCGCAGAGCTTGTTCCGCTGTGCGAAATGGGGCTTACATGGCTGTATTTCGCCATGGCGGGCACAGTGGCGCTGGCGCTTTCCATGCTGGGCAGCGTTTTTATGACGCAGGCGCAGTTGTATGACGCGAAAGACAACGAACGGTTGCTTTCCATGCCGATACCGCCAAAGTACATTCTCTTGACGCGTATTGCAATGCTGTTCACAACGACGGCAGGGTACACGCTGGCGGTTTTGCTGCCCGCGTTCGGTATTTACGCGTTTTCCTACGGTGCATCGGCGACGATGATTATCGGGTGGCTATTTACGTTTGTGGCTCTGAGCCTGATTTCGCAGTCTGTCTGCTGTGCGCTCGGCTGGGTGCTGCACAAGCTCCTCAGCCGCCTGCGCAACAAGGCGGTTGTTTCGCTTTTGTACATGGTCATCTTCATGGCGGTGTACTGGTATTTTTACGCGAACGTCAACTCGTTTTTGTCCGGGCTCGTCATGCAGGGCACGCAGATTGCGGGTGCGATGAAATATGTTTGGCCGCTTTATGCTATTGGCATGGCGTGCGGCGGAAGCCTTTTGCACACGCTGCTCGTGACTTTATTGAGCGCGGCAATAGCGCTTTTCACGCTTTGGCGGCTTTCCGCATCTTTCATTTCCTCCGTGCGTACATCGGGCGCGAAAGCGGGTGCAAAGCACAAATCGGGCAAAGCTTCCGCAAAGCAGCGCACGCCGGTGCTGTCTGTTGCGCATAAGGAGCAGCGGAAGTTCTTCACAAGCCCCGCGTACCTGATGAATTTCGGCTTCGGCCTGGTGGTCATTCCGGTTCTGCCGATTGCCGCCGCGATTTTCCGTGGGAATCTGATGCAGATGATAAGCCTGATGAGTTTTCGGCCCGAGTGGATTGCACTCGGCATTTTTGGCGTGATGGCGTTTTGCATCGCGACGTCCTGCGCGACCGCGCCGTCTGTCTCGTTGGAGGGAAAAAATCTGTGGGTGCTGCGCACGATGCCCATAAGCGGAAAAACGGTGCTTTTGGGCAAGCTCCTTATGGTGTGCCGCCTGCAAATGCCGCTTGTCGCCGTCAGTGTTTTGGCGCTTTGCCTCATCGCCGGGTGCGGTATCGGGCTCACGGTGCTGACCGTTTGCGTTTGCGTTTTGTTCTGCTGGTTCGTCGGCACGCTCGGCCTTGTGATGAACCTGCTCGCGCCGCGCTTTGACTGGCAGAGCGAAAATCAGCCGTGCAAGCAGTCCCTCAGCGTATGCGTCACAATGTTCGGCGTGTACTTCTTTGCGGCGGTGATCGTCGGCGTGTTCTTTGCGGTATCTGCGCTGCACATTCCGGGCATTGCAGCGTATGCGGTAACGACTGCGTTCCTTTTGCTTGCGTCTGTCTTGATGCACCTGCTTTTGGTGCACTGGGGCGCGAAAAAATTTGAGCGCTTAGAAGCCTAAATCAAAATAAAATCGAGCGTCTGCATACGTCTTTTGGTGGTGCAGACGCTTTTTCTTGCTTTTTTTGCAAAATCATGCTATGCTGAAACCACTTGATTTGGTTGGAGGGGATTTTATGATCTACACGATCACATTTAATCCGGCGGTGGATTACGTTGTCACGGCGGACACGTTCCGCACGGGCAAAACGAACCGCACGAAAACGGAAAACATTGTGTTTGGCGGCAAGGGCGTGAACGTCTCTTTGCTGCTGCACGCGTTGAATACAAAAAGCATCGCGCTTGGGTTTATTGCGGGTTTTACGGGCAAAGCGCTGCGCGAAGGCGTTGAAAAAGAAGGCATCACGACCGATTTCATCGAAGTCGAAAACGGCTTTACGCGCATAAATTTAAAGCTGCATGCCGAGGAAGAAACGGAACTGAACGGCAGCGGTCCGGAGATTTCAGAAAACGAGCTCAAAAATTTTTTTGAAAAGCTCGGTGCCTTGACCCCGCAGGATACCTTGGTGCTTTCCGGCAGTGTGCCGAAGTCACTGCCAAAAGACATTTACGCACAGATTGCAAAGCTTGCGCAAACAAAAGGCGTACGGCTCATTGTGGATGCCGCAGGCGATTTATTATTGTCTACGCTTGAATTTCAGCCATTTCTCGTAAAGCCGAACCGCGAGGAGCTTTCCGAGATGTTCCGTGCCCCGGCGGACACAGAGGAACAGGTGACAGCGCTTGCGGAGGAGCTGAAAAAACGCGGCGCAAAAAACGTGCTCGTTTCCATGGCGGGCGACGGTGCGCTTTTGTATACGGAAACGGGCGAGGTGTATTTTGCCCCGGCGGCAAAGGGCACGCTGATAAACTCCACCGGCGCGGGTGATTCCATGGTCGGCGGCTTTTTGGCGGAATTCACGCATTCCGGCGATTTTGCAAAGGCGCTCGCCATGGGCACGGCGGCGGGCGGCGCAACGGCGTTTTCCGTCGGCATCGCGGGCTTTCAGAAAATCATGGCGGTGCATGAAAGTGTGAAAGCTGGGGTGCGGCGTGTTCGATAGTTTTCTGGTCGCGCTGAATGCAATCATGCCAACGTTTTTGCTTTTGGCGTTCGGCTACTTTTTAAAGCACAAAAACTTCGTCTCGTCGGAATTTTTAAAGCAGACGAATACGCTGACATTCAAATTTTTTCTGCCGTTTCTGCTGTTTAATAACATCTATAAAACGGAGATCACCGAGGCCATCGACGGCATGACGTTCACAATCGCGGTGGGGAGCCTGCTGTTATTATTCGCAGTGCTGTGCATTGTGGTGCCGCGCGTCGTGCGCGAGCCGAAGCAAAGGGGCGTCATCATTCAGGGCCTGTTCCGCAGCAACTACGTCATTTTCGGCGTGAGTTTAGTTACGAATGTGTTCGGCGCAGAAGAAGCCGCCGCGGCTTCCATTTTGAGCGCCGTGCTTGTGCCGATGTATAACGTGCTCGCCGTCATCGCCCTGACGGTGTTCACGGGCGGCGGCAAGGTCTCGCTGAAAAAGACGCTCAAATCCATCGCGACAAACCCGCTCATCATCGCGGCACTGCTTGGCGTGTTCGCGTCCATCATCAAGCTGCGTTTTCCGGCGTTTTTGGAGACGAGCCTGCGCGACGTTTCCCGCCTTGCCACACCGCTTGCGCTCATCGTGCTCGGCGGCGATTTCAGCTTCCGCAAGCTAAAAGGCAACATGCGCATTGCGGGCGTGACGGTGTTTATAAAGCTTGTCGTCATTCCGCTTGTTTTTCTGCCGATCGCGGTTCTGGCGGGCAGCAGAGGGCCGAGTCTTCTGGCGCTTGCACTTGCGTGGGAAACGCCGGTCGCGGTATCAAGCTACATCATGGCGCAGCAGGCGGGCGCAGATGGCGAGCTTGCCGGTCAGCTTGTTGTTTTGAGCGCCGTGTGCTGCATTCCAACCGTGTTCTTGATGATTTTCATCCTGCAAAGCTTGGCGCTGCTGTAAGAGGGCATAAATATGAAGCCAAACTGGTCTAAAACAGAGATACAGGCGTTTTTAAAGCGCAAATATCACGCGGAACCCGCGCTGCTTCCCGTACGGGAGGGGCAGGAGTCACAGGTATATGGCTTCAGGCAGGGCGGCGCTTCCTATATTCTGCGCATCCATCCGAGCAAGGAAGGCTTTTTAAAAGACCAATACGCGTATGTGCATTTCGGCGCGCTTGTGCCGATCCCGGAGATTTTTGAGATCGGTCGATTTCAGAAGTCGCACTTTTACTGCATCAGCCGAAAAGCGGGCGGCATCACGTATGAAGACGGAGATGCTGTGCATGGAAAAAACATGGGCGTACTGGAAAGCGGCGTTTTGCAGGTTGCCGGAATTTCATGCGCGCATTACCTGCTACGCCCTGCGCATCGGGCTGCTGGAGCTGCATGAAAACGCGGCGGAGAACGATGCAGAAATGACCGCATGGCTGCAAAACCGGTGCAGAGAAATTTTGAAAAACAAATAAGACTTTAAAAGCCGCTGCTTTACGTGAATGATATGCCCCTTGTCAAGTAGACAGGTGA
>CAKUBN010000084.1 GCA_934643185.1 uncultured Eubacteriales bacterium | reverse complement strand
TGGTGTCCGTCAACGACCTCCACAGGGGGCTGAGTTCGTCTGTATTCCGTGTGGAGCAAATAACTCAAAATCCGTTGATGGCAACATCGTGCGGGTTCGACCCCCGCCACCGGCACCACGCCGAGATCCCGAACTTCTTAGAAATGAGAGGTTCGGGATTTTTTATATCTTAAAGCACGTGTAAAGCAAAACCACTTGTCGTGTACAAGCACAGTGACAAGCGGCTTTGCTTTACAGATTTATTTTGGCTTTAGCGCACGATCAGCACATAGGGGTCAAAGGTCTGCTCATGCAGGGCGTTCATGGCCTCCTCGGGCGTTGCGGCGTCGCTCAGCCAGAGAGAATAGTCGTACTGGCAGAAGCCGGAGAGATCCATTTTGAAGTTTGTCTCCCAGTTGTTGTTCATGATCCCGGAGTAGAGCGGGCGGGCGTTATTTTCGGCTTTGCCGTCGCAAAGCTTGATGGGGTGGTGCTCCATGCTGCCCATATAGAGGAGCGGCACATCGCGCGCGGCGATCAGCACGCTGCCTTGCGGCGCTACACGGGCGGCACCGTCGTCGGACATATAAAACTCCATGCAGGTGCCGGGAATTTGGTCAATGCCGGGGCGGAATGCTTCACGGCCGCCCTTGCGCAGCACGGTCTCGCTGCCGGGGAGGTTCAAATCGAGCGAAAGGAAGACGCTTTCCACATCGTGGGAGAGGGTTTTGCCGAGCTCTAAGGTGAAATCGATGCGGGGGATGGATTCGTACAGCTTTAAGAGGACATCGGCCTTGACGGTGCCTTCCAGCTGATAGTGCAGGCGCAGCTGCGTGAAGACAGGGCCGCGCTCCATGCAGGTGATCTCCAGCAGCTTGCCAATATACGTTTCCGCATGCTTGCCGCGGATGTTGCGGCCGAGGTCGTGGCGTTCTCTGCCGGGGTTATCCGGCATATGAAGCGGCGTGCGCTGATAAATGGGTGTAAAGAAAGGAATCTTTACACCGGCCATTTCGGTGTTGGTGCGCTTATCCACAAACGAAGTGATGCCCTCGCCGGGCTTATAGCACAGGCGGATGAACGGTGTTTCAACCTCGTAGGGCAGGCGGTAAGTGATGGGGTCGTAGTCGTTTACAATGTCCCGGATGCCCTCGGCACCGACATAGCTGTGCCGGCTGTTCAGCTTTTCAGGCGCTTTGTGCTTTGCAGTGTAGGTATATTCCTTCTCTTCGCCGAACGCGACCGTATCGACAAAGCTGATCTTTTTTCCGCGTGGATGTGGGGAAACCTGGCAGGGGTAGAGGCTGCCCGCCATATCGCGAATTTCAATATCTTCGAGGATGACAGTTTCAATGTAAAATTCGATGAGCTGCGGCTCTGCCGTATGGCTGACGCCGATGGCGCGAACCGTGCCGGTCGTGTTGTAGTAGAGCAGCGTGTCGCCTTTTTGTTCGGCGATGGAATAGAGCATCAAAGATGCTGCCTCGTGCGCTTTGGAGGCATAACTGTTTTTGCGCATGTCAAGGTTCAGCACCATGGTATCGCACGGATTTGAAACGGTAGAGGAGTGGCCCCAAGTGTGCTCGGCGTAGAGCATGAGGTTGTCCTGCACCGTTTCAGCCAAAGCGGGGTAGTGTGCATCCAGATTGCCGTCCAGTCTCTTAGCGAGCTGATAGCGGTGGTCGGCATCCTTATAGTGCTTTACGGCGTATGGCGTGCTGCCCGCGCCGTTTGCCCACCAATCTGTCCAGTCGCCGCGGTAAACCGGGGCGTCGGTCAGCTTCGGCGCAATGGCTGCATACAGCTCTTGCAGAGAGACCATCTTAACGCAGACCTCGCTGCCGTACTTTTCGTTATACGCGCGGATCGTATCCAGAATTTCAACGGATGGCGGCGCGTTGTCGCTGAAGACGCCGGAAACGCCGGTGATGATAAAATCATAGGGGTAGCCTTCTGCTTCGCATTCGGTCAGATATTCCTCCAGATTGCTGTGCATCTGCTCAAAGGGCGCGACGGAAACGTCGTCCTCCGAAATGTGCGGGCCGGGCTGAATGCCCAGCATGTTGCCAGGTGGTAGTGCTCGCCGTTCCAGACAAGCAGACGTTCGCCGGCGGCGTTTTCCCAGAAAAAGGCGGTCTGGTTCTGGTACAGCGGGTACATGCCGTGATGGCAGTGCACGTTTGTAAAGAGAAATTTCACGCCGTTATGCAGCATGGCATCGCGGTAGCCCATGGAAAAGCCGTTTACATCGGCTGCCATAGCGGTGTGAATGGTTGTGCCGTAATGTTGAAGCTGCTTCTGCCAGCGCGCCAAGCGGTCGTTATATACCTCGGCATCCACAAGGTCCGTAAAGTTCAAATAGTTCGCGGAAATGCCGATTTTGCCCTCTTTGATAAAGCGAGCGAAATCCGCGCGGTCCTCTTCGCTGGCCTTACGCCAAAATTCTTCGACGCAATACAGCGTTTCGCAGTTCCAGCGGAAATCGGCGTATTCTGGCTGACGCATCATGTTCAGCACGGTTTTAATGTGGTTAGCCTGCGTCGCGATGATACGCTCCTGCAGGTCGGTAAAGCCGATATCGGTGTGCGAATGGTGGATGACATAGACGGTTTTAATAGAATGTGCCACGAAAATTCCTCCTTTTTAATTGCGGACGCAGGCTAAGATCACCTTGATCTCTTCATTATCCGGGCTGACGATCCCATAGTCGCCGGCGGCCTGCGGGACGATGCAGGTTTCTGCATAATGCAGCTCAAGCGGGGCGAAGCTGTTTGTTTTGCTGCGCAATATGGCGCGCGTGCCGTCCACTAAGTTCAGCATGTGCACGCTGCCGTTACGCTGCACGGGCAGGGCCGTGGACGTGGTGAAGCGGAAGGTGTCGATAAACTCACGCTCGTGCAGGCCGGTGCGCACAACGGTTCCGTTTTCGCCGGTGTATACGTCGCTTACGGCATTGACGAGGTTTTTATGTACCCACTCCGTATCGCGGTACCACTGAATGTTGGCGGCGCCGTGCTCTAAATGGATGGGACGGGGCTTGCCGTCTAAATCTACGCGGCCCCAGTCCCAAAGCTTGAACGTGAAGATGTACGGCGTGGCGCTGATCTCAAGCACCATGGTATCTGCGCCGGAGCAATGCACCGTGCCGCCCGGGATTAGCACGTGGTCGTGCTTTTTGACCGGGATGCGGTTGACGAATTTTTCAGCGGGGAACGGTTCGCCGCCGTCCTGCGCGGCTTTGAGCGCCGCGAGCATCTCCTCTGGCTTTGTACCGGTTTTAATGCCCAGATACATGCAGGGGTCATCCCCGGCGGCATCTAAGAAGTAGTAGCTTTCGTCCTGCGTATAGTGCATGTGGAAGCGGCTTTGGATGTATTCGGTCATCGGGTGAACCTGCAGGGAGAGATTTTGCCCGTGCATCGTATCCAACATATCGAAGCGGATGGGGAATTCCTTGCCGAACCGTGCATGCACACGGTCGCCCAGCAGCTCGCGCGGGTGCATGTAGACGAGATTGAGCGCCGGCGTTTCAACGACGCAGCCGCCGAAATCGAGCAGCAGGCTGTTCTCTTCCGGCACACCGTCGAAGCTCCAAGCGTAATTGCTGCCGTTTTCGGGCAGATCAAAATGGGTCTTCATCCAGTTGCCGCCCCACACGCCGGGGTCGAAGTACGGCACCATGCGGAACGGCTGCTTTGCGGCGGCAGTGAGTGCGGTGCGGTATGCGTCACCGGGCACAATGGCGGGATCGCCCGCCGTGGAGGTATCTAAATAATAATGGAATAAGGGCAGCAGCTCATCTTTGATCTGGTCGCCCCAACGCCACTCGGCAAAATAGCCACGCTTATATTTGGCGCGCTGCGGCAGGCCGTGTTTTGTGGTGTGCCAGTTATCCTGCCCTTTGCGGAAGCGCAGCTGCACTTCCCAACGGGTCAAATCGGCATAGATCAAAAGATCGCCGCGGGTGATGAGCGATGCGCCGACGCCGTAGACCAGCACGAGGCCGTCCTCGACAGCGTCGATCTTTTCCCGCGCGGCTTGCAGCGCTTCGGCAGGGTAAAAGTCCCGCAAACGCCACGTCGTCATGATGCCGAACACCGGGTCGTCCGTCAGCTCGTGCTCGATTTTTGCGTCTAATGCGGCGGGCGAGATGGCGAGGTCATCGGCGTGAATGACGAGCGCAGCGTGGGGAAACAAATTGAAAATCTCCTCTTGGTCAGTTCCGGGGTAGCATTCCACGGTGACGACCTGCTTTTTGTGCCCGCTGCACAGAACTTGCAGCTGCTTTTGAACAGCGTCTGTTCCGCGAACGGCCAGTGGTGAGGGCTCGGCCTGTATCGTCGGGAAACGCCGGTATGGGTAAAGGCTTTTTTGCGGCATGTTGTGTACCTGCTTTCCTTATATTCTCTGTATTTCAAAATACACGGAACGAACCATTTTGTCAATACATTTTCAAAAATATCAAAATTGGTCATTACATATTTACAAACGTCTGCGCGCGTGCTATACTTTTGATACAAAGTTTTTCGTATGGAGGCCGCCTTATGCCACAGCCGCTTTATCTGCAAATCGCCCAACAGCTGCGGGAGCGTATTCAAAACGGAGAATACCCGCTGAATTCCCGCATTCCGACCGAAAAAGAGCTTGCTGCGCTGATGAATGCCAGCCGTCCGACCGTGCGCCAGGCGTTGAACCTACTGGAGCGGGAGGGCCGCCTGACGCGTGTAAAGGGCAGCGGCACGTTTGTATCGGAGCCGAAGATTTTGCATGAATCGACCCATTTTGTTATCGGGTACAGGGAAGAAAGCCGCGAGCACGATTACCGACTGCGCACAAGGGTGCTGCTTTTGCAGAAAGAAAAGCCGGGTGAAGCGACAGCCGAGGCGTTGGGGCTTACAGAGGGTGAGCGCGTGACCTGTATGACCCGCTTGCGCCGGTTAGAGGGGCTGTATAACGGCAAGCCCATTATGTACACGACCGTTTACGTCCCGGTGCGGCTTTTTCCGGAAATGGCAGAGCAGAATTTTACGGATGCCTCTTTCTATGAAATGCTGGATAGCCGCGGGCTGACCGTTATGCGCACGGCACAGCAGCTGGAAGTGCGTATGCCGCCGGCCGATATTGCAGCCGGGATGGAAATCTCTCCGTTTGAACCGACGGTTTTCATCACGTCAACCGGCTACACGGCAAATGGAACGGCGGTGGAATACAGCGAAAGCTATTACCCGGCCAGCCGCAGCAGCTTTAAAATTGAGATCAACCGTGCAGGAGAACAGCGATGAAAGAAGTTTATTTATGTCTGGATGTGGGCGGCACGGAGATCAAGGCGGCGCCGCTCGACAATGAAGGGAAAATGCTGGCGGATATTCGTTATTTTCCGGCTATGGCGGGCGCAGACAAAGAAACGCTGCTCCAAAATTTCGCACACATTTTTAAAGAAGTTTGCCCGCCGGATGCACAGCCGGTGGAGATTGACCTTGCGTTCCCGGGGCCGTTCGATTACGAAAACGGCATTTGCCTGCTGCAAGGCTTAGATAAGTATGATGCACTTTACGGCTGTAACCTGCGCAGTGCGTTTGCAAAGAGCAGCGGCTTGCCGGGAGACCGCATTCAGTTTATCAACGATGCAGCGGCTTTTGCATTGGGCGAGCTTGCGTTCGGCCATGCGGCGTGCGCACACAAAACGCTGTTTGTGGCTGTCGGCACCGGGTGCGGCAGTGCATTTGGCTTAGACGGCTTTCTGGCGGCAGAGGGCACGCCCGGAGTGCCGCCGCACGGTTATTTTTACGACGCACCGTTTCTGGATAGCTGTGTGGACGACTATATTTCCCGCCGCGGATTGGAAAAGCTTACGGCGGAAATGCTCGGCACGCCGCTTGATGGCCGTGCGCTTGCCGCGCGTGCTGCGGCGGGGGACGCAGGGGCTGCGGCCTGCTACCGGTGTTTCGGTGAACGTCTGCGGGATGCGCTGCGCCCGCAGATCGAAAATTATGGCCCGGATATGGTCTGTTTAGGCGGGCAAATTATGGCCAGTGCGGAGTTATTCTTAATGCCGCTAAAACAGCTTTGCGGTGAAAAGAAAATCAAATTGGAGATAACGCAGGATACATCGCGGCGTACAATGCAGGGCTTGACCCGCGCGGCTGACCGCGTGCAAAAGTGAACAAAAGCAGAAGGTTATAAATGGCAAAAACGCACAGGTAAGAGAGAAATCTTTCCTGCGCGTTTTTGCTATTTTTGGGGTTTTGTGGATTTTTTCGATGAATTTAAAGTGAAGTATAGAAATTTGAGGTTTATCTCATAGAATGAAAATTTAATAAAATACATGTAAAAATGAAGCTTAGATATACCGGTCGATTGTAAAATGAAGTTGGACACCTGAAAAAAAGGAATCCATAGTGACTTCCAATGTGGTAGAATGAAGTTC
>CAKUBN010000083.1 GCA_934643185.1 uncultured Eubacteriales bacterium | reverse complement strand
GCATATACTCTGCTCCTTTTTGCATTTGCCTGCACCCGACCGATGGCGAAAATCGAACGCAGGCGATAAAAAATCCTCGGAGAACAAAGGCAAAACGCTTTGCTCACCGAGGATAGTATGAACGAAAAACTGAATTTTATGTTTTTTAGTTTTTAAGGCTCTGCAGCGGGGCGGGGATACGGCCGCCACGGTTGACGAACACGGCCGGGGAATTTGTATTGACTTCCATAACAGGGCCGCAGCCGAGCAGGCCGCCGAAGTTCAGTTCTTCGCCGACCTTCTTGCCGATGGCCGGAATGAGGCGCACGGCGGTCGTCTTGGAGTTGACCATGCCGATGGCAGCTTCGTCCGCGATGATGCCGGAAATGATCTCCGGGGTGATGTCGCCCGGAACGCAGATCATATCGAGGCCGACGGAGCAGACCGCCGTCATGGCTTCGAGCTTTGTGATGGAGAGCGCGCCGCTCTTGGCCGCAGCGATCATGCCGGCGTCTTCACTGACCGGGATGAACGCGCCGGAAAGGCCGCCGACGTGCGAGGATGCCATGACGCCGCCCTTTTTCACAGCGTCGTTGAGCAGTGCCAGCGCAGCCGTGGTGCCGTGTGCGCCGCACTGCGCAAGGCCCATGCCCTCGAGAATATCCGCCACGCTGTCGCCGATGGCCGGCGTGGGAGCGAGGGAGAGGTCGACAATACCGAACGGCACGCACAGACGGCGGGAAGCCTCCTGCGCGACGAGCTGACCCATGCGCGTGATCTTGAATGCGGTCTTCTTGATGATGTCCGCGATCTCGGTGATGTTATCGGTATTTTTTGCCTTCTTGATGGCTGCGCGCACAACGCCCGGGCCGGAAACGCCCACGTTGATGACGCAGTCCGGCTCGCCGGCGCCGTGGAAAGCGCCCGCCATGAAGGGGTTGTCCTCCGGTGCGTTGCAGAACACGACGAGCTTTGCCGCACCGATGCAGTCGCGGTCCGCAGTGCGGACGGCGGCTTCCTTGACGATGTGACCCATTTTCTTTACGGCATCCATGTTGATGCCGGCCTTTGTAGAGCCGATATTGACGGAGGAGCAAACGAATTCCGTTTCCGCAAGTGCTTCCGGGATGCTTTCAATCAAAGCGTAATCGCCGGGGGCAAAGCCCTTATGCACGAGCGCGGAATAGCCGCCGATGAAGTTGACGCCGACGGTCTTTGCGGCGCGGTCCAGTGCCTTTGCAAAGCGAACGGGACTTGCACCGGGGTTTGCGCCCGCCAGCATGGCGATGGGCGTGACGGCGATGCGCTTATTCACAATCGGAATGCCGTACTCGCGGCTGATGTCCTCGCCGGTCTTGACGAGGTTTTCGGCATAGCTGCAAATTTTGTCGTAGACCTTCGTGCAGGCCTTATCAATATCGGAATCGATGCAGTCGAGAAGCGAAATGCCCATCGTGATGGTGCGCACATCGAGGTTCTCGTTATCGATCATATTTATGGTTTCCAGAATATCATGTGTATCGATCATAGTTTCATTCCCGGCCTTTCGGTAATAGATTTAGATTCTGTGCATGGAGTTGAAAACGTCCTCGTGCATAACATGGATCTTCAGGCCGAGCTTTTCGCCAAGCGTATCGAATTCATCGGAGAGCTCGCTGATCGGCACGGTCGCAGCACGGATGTCTACGATCATGATCATGGCGAACATATCCTGCAAGATGGACTGTGTGACTTCAATGACATTGATGCCTTTTTCTGCGCATACGGTGGAGATTTTCGCGAGAATGCCGACCATATCTTTTCCGATCACGGTGATGACTGCTTTCATAAAATGACCCTACCCTTTCCTGCAAAACATAAAAGCGCTTTGCTGTGGTTTTCTATTCCTTTATTATCTATCAAATGTGGGGCGCTGTCAAGGTTTAAAAGGTGTTTTGTGGGAAATAGCG
This sequence comes from uncultured Eubacteriales bacterium, assembly GCA_934643185.1. GTDB lineage: Bacteria > Bacillota > Clostridia > Oscillospirales > Acutalibacteraceae > Hominenteromicrobium. The sequence goes on along the minus strand of CAKUBN010000083.1, from coordinate 5,189 downwards.
GTGTAAAAATCAAAAAGGTACGGTGCGGGGAAATCGGAAGAAACTTTCACATCGCTTTACCATGCGTTTTTAGGCGAAAAGTTGCAAAACTTGTGCTTTGGGTATTCCAAAATGATTTTTATTGTGTTAAAATCAATTTGTATATTGTTTTGAGCATACAGGTCGAAGTGCTTTAAGGGGATGATCTTTTGCGTTACAAAAATATATCCGATTGTCACAGCCATTCCAACTGCTCGTTCGATGGCACCCGCAACATGCGCGATATGTGCATGAACGCCATCGAGATGGGTCTGGTTTACTACGCCGTGACCGACCACTGCGAGTGCAACCAGTACATGAACGTGCCGCACATTCCCGGCGGACGGTATTACGATGTCGTACGTCAGTCCTATGCGGAGCTGTTGCAAAATCAGGAACGTTTTCCGAATTTGAAGCTTTTGCGCGGCATTGAGCTCGGCCAGCCTCTGCAGGACCTAAATGCAGCACACGATGCGCTTACGGGGCGCGACTACGACGTGGTAATCGGTTCGCTGCACAACATTCGCGATCACGACGATTTTTACCACATCGGCGAGCATAATCCCACCGAGCAGGAGATCGACAACGCTTTGCACGCCTACTTTGCGGAGAGCCTTGAAATGGTGGAGTGGGGCAAGTTCGATACACTGGCGCACATCACCTACCCGCTGCGCTACATGTGTAAGGCGGGGGAAACGCCCAGCTACAAGCCGTATCAGGACGAGCTGGACGCGGTTTTAAAAGCGCTCATCAAGTCGGACATCGCGCTGGAGTTCAACACCTCCCGTATTTTGCGCACGAATGCGCCGAAGCTGCCCGACCGCGAGGTCTACTCGCGCTATAAGGAGCTTGGCGGTAAGCTTGTCACCATCGGCGCGGATGCACACTGCACGGAGAACATTGCAAGCGGCGTAGAGGAAGCCATGGAGCTTTTGAGCGACATCGGCTACAAGGAGTACACCGTGTTTGTAGAGCGCAAGCCGGTACAGGTGCCAATCGAATAAAACAGATTACACTGCCTGCTGCAAAAGGTACAGCAGGCCTTATAAAATAAAAACAGAAGGGATAAAACACCATGGATAAGAAAATGGAAAAGCTTTTAAAGCTCTTGCAGGATGATGCCAAGCTGACCGTGCAGGAGCTTGCCGTTATGCTGGATATGACCGAAGCCGAAGTGGCGGCCGCCATTCATAAGTTTGAAAAAGACGGCGTCATCAAGGGCTACCGCACGCTCATCAACTGGGAGCGTACGGATGTGCACCGCGCAAGTGCACTCATTGAGCTGCGCGTTACGCCGAAGAAGGACTCCGGCTTTGATGAGCTTGCTGCACGCGTAAAGGCCTTCCCCGAGGTGGAAAGCGTCTGCCTGATGTCCGGCGGCTTTGACCTTGCCGTAACGGTTACGGCGAATACCATGTCTGAGATCGCGATGTTCGTTGCAAAGCGCCTCGCGCCGATCGACGGTGTGCTCTCCACTGCCACGCACTTTATTCTGACGAAATATAAGGACGGCGGCGTGGACTTTGTCACCGACTACGATGAGATTGACGAGAGAGGAAGCAACCTTTGTGATTGATTACAGCAAATACCTGAACGACCGTGCGCGCGTGATTAAGCCCTCCGGTATCCGCCGCTTTTTTGACATTGCAAACGAAATGGAGGACGTGATCTCTCTTTCCATCGGCGAGCCGGATTTTTTCACCCCGTGGCATATCCGCGAGGAGGGTATCACGACGCTGGAAAAGGGCAGAACGCGCTACACCCCGAACCGCGGCCTGATGGCGCTGCGCGAGGAGATCTGCCGCTTTTTAAAGCGCAAATATGACCTGGAATACACCGCAGCTACCGATATTCTTGTCACCGTTGGCGGCAGCGAGGCTATCGATATGGCGCTGCGCTGCCTTGTGGGCGAGGGCGATGAGGTTATTATCCCGGAGCCGTGCTTTGTGTGCTACGACCCGCTGACCCGTATGGCGGGCGGCGTGCCGGTTTCCATCGCAACGAAAGCGGAAAACGAATTCCGCTTGACGCCCGAAGAACTTGAAAACGCCATTACAGACAAGACGAAGGTGCTTATTTTCCCGTATCCGAATAACCCCACGGGTGCCGTGATGCGCCGCGAGCATTTGAAAGCGCTGAGCGAAATTATCATTCGCCATGACCTCATCGTGCTTTCCGATGAGATTTACAGTGAGCTGACTTACGGCGGCGAGCCGCACGTCTCCATTGCGTCGCTGCCGGGCATGAAGGAGCGCACCATCGTCATCAACGGCTTCTCGAAGACATATGCGATGACGGGTTGGCGCATGGGCTACGCGGCGGGTCCGAAGGAGATTATTTCCCCGATGACGAAGCTGCACCAGTACGGCATTATGAGTGCCCCGACGATGTCGCAGTACGCGGCAATCGAAGCGCTGAAAAACGGTGATGACGACATTGCCGAAATGCGCGACCAGTACGACATGCGCCGTCGTTTGATTGTGGATGGGCTCAACCGTCTCGGCCTTACCTGCTTTGAGCCGGAGGGCGCGTTTTACGTGTTCCCGTCCATTCAGTCCACCGGTATGACGTCCGATGAATTTTGTGAGCGTCTCATCTACGATAAACACGTCGCGGTGGTGCCGGGCTCGGCATTCGGTGCGTGCGGCGAGGGCTTTGTACGCATTTCGTATGCGTATTCCAGCAAGCACCTTGCAGAGGCGCTGAACCGCATCGGCGCATTTTTGAAGGAGTTAAAGTGAGCGCGTATGTAAAGCGGCTTGCGGATTATGACATAGAACGGCTGACCGAAGCGGTGGATGCAATGTTCACCGCTTCGGCGTTTTATGGCCGCATAAAACCGCATATGACCGTTATTTTGAAGCCGAATCTCGTCATGCGCTCTGCGCCGGAAGAGGCCATCATCACGCACCCGAATGTGACGGCTGCGGCCGCGATTTGCCTGCTGCGGCAGGGCGCGGACGTGCTGGTGGCGGAAAGCGGCGGCGGGCCGTACAATACGTCTATCATGAAAGGCACGTTCCGCGCGTGCGGCTATACGGAAGCGGCGGAAAAATACGGCTTTTCGTTATATACAGCGTGTAAGAGCACGGCAGTGCAGCTGCCGGAGGGCAAGCGCTGCAATACGCTGACCGTCACAGAGCTGTTCGCGCGGCCGCGCGAGACGCTCGTCATCGATATTGCGAAGTTGAAGACCCATGGCATGATGGGGTATTCCGGCGCGGTGAAGAATCTCTTCGGTGTGGTGCCGGGGCTATTAAAGCCGGAGCTGCACAGCCGTTACCCGGAAAAAGAGCCGTTTGCGGAAATGCTCGTCGATTTGTGCGAATATGTGCACCCGGATTTCTCGATTATAGATGCGATAGACGCCATGGAGGGCGATGGACCTACGGGCGGCCAAAAACGCTTTGTCGGCGCACTTGTGGGGTCTGAAAGTCCCTACGAAGCGGATATGATCGGCGCGAAGCTCATCGATATGAAGCCCGAAGAAATTTTGGTGCTCAAAAACGCACAGAAGCGCGGACTTTGTGCGGGAAAGCTTTCGGAGATCGAAGTGCTTGGTGACGATTTTGAGAATATTGTCGTACACGATTTTAAGCGTGCACGCTCCAGCAGCATCGATTTTACGACACGCGTTCCAAAGTTCATGCGGCCGCTTGCAAAGAGAATTTTAACGCCGTATCCGAAGATCAACACGGCACAGTGCGTGGGCTGCGGCAAGTGCGCGGAAAGCTGCCCGCAGCACACCATAACGGTGCGGGAGCACAAGGCGCACATCGAGTACAGCAAGTGCATCCATTGCTTCTGCTGCCACGAAATGTGCCCGAAGCACGTCATCAATATCAAGCGGTTTTCACTGTTTGACCTATGAGGGAGGACTGAATATGAACACAGCCGAATGTAATGCGTATGCAAAAATCAACTTATCGCTCGATATTACCGGGCGGCGCGAGGACGGCTACCACACGGTCGACATGGTGATGCAGTCCGTGTCTCTCTGCGACCGTGTGCGCGTGACGCTGAACGATACGGGGGAGGTTATACTCAAGTGCTCGAAGCCGCACATCCCGTGCGACGGGCGCAACACGGCATACAAGGCTGCGCAGTATTATTTTGACGCTACCGGTGTGCCGTTCGGCGCAGATATTTATATTGAAAAGCATATACCGGATCAGGCGGGCATGGGCGGCGGCAGTGCGGATGCAGCAGCCGTGCTGAAATTATTGAATCATCTGTGCGCAGAAGCAGGGGAGGAGCCGCTCAATATGGCAGAGCTTTTGTATCTCGGTTTGCGCATCGGTGCAGATGTGCCGTTCTGCATTTTAAACGGCACATATCGCTGCCTTGGCATTGGTGAGCAGTTGCTGCCGCTGGCAGAGATACCGAAGTGTTACCTTGTCGTTGTGAAGCCGGACGTGGGCGTGAGCACGCCGGAAGCGTACCGTGCGTGCGATAATGTGCCGGACGGCGGCATGCGCTACACGCCGGGTATGGTGCGCGCGGTAGAGCATCGCTCGATTGAGGAAATTGCAAACGCGCTCGGAAATCGGTTTGACGATGCGCTGCAGATCTCCGTTGTGCAGGAGATAAAAAAATATCTGTGCGAAAACGGGGCGTTAAATGCATTGATGACCGGCAGCGGCTCCGCGGTTTTTGGAATTTTTTCTGAAAAAAGCTTGGCGGAAAATGCCGCAAAGCGTATGCCGCAGGCATTCGGCGCGTGTTTTTTGGCAGAGCCCGTAAACGGCTGAAAAGGCAAAAAAACCGCATAATTCCGCGCTTTTTTGCACGTCTTAATTCTCACTCAAAAAATAAATTTCAAATTTTTAAAGTTTTTTTGAAAAAAGGGTTGACTTTTCCCGAATATCTGCTATAATAGACTACGTTGTCCGACGGAAACAAACGAAACGAAAGAAAGACAGCGAAACAGATAGCGGTATTGTGTAATGGTAGCACAGCAGACTCTGACTCTGTTTGTCTGGGTTCGAATCCTAGTACCGCAGCCAAATGATTATGCAACCCAAAAAAATATTGACAAACGTTTATTTACATGATATAGTTAATAACGTTGTCAAACACGGAGGAGTGTCCGAGTGGTTTAAGGAGCTAGTCTTGAAAACTAGTGATCTCGTAAGGGACCAAGAGTTCGAATCTCTTCTCCTCCGCCATTT
>CAKUBN010000082.1 GCA_934643185.1 uncultured Eubacteriales bacterium | reverse complement strand
GCCTCGGCCTCATAAACGCTCGTCAGCCGGCAAAGCTTTTCAATCAGCTCCTCGCTTTTCTTTTCGGTGATGAATCCCGCAGATTCCACCGCGTCCGCAAGCAGCTTCAATTCCGGCATCTCAAATAAGCGGCTCGCAAGGTAATAGCGGTTCTGCGTCGTCTTGTGCGTGTAAATATCAAAGCCGCAGTCCGCAAGCTGCTTGATGTTCTTGCCGACGGTCGTGCGGTGCACCGTAACGCCGCATTCCTTTTGGAGCTTATCCATAATGTTCTTCGTGGAAAGCTCGTGGTTTTCGTCGCTGTATGTGTTCAGAATTTTCAAAAGCGAGATCGTCCGCAGCTCGGCGTTGTCCTCCGCCTTCGGTGTCTTATTCGTCTTTGCCATAAAGCAGCACTCCTTTGCGCTCGTTCTGCTTTTATTATAGCGGACGAACCCCCACCGCGCAAGCCCGGAAACGATCAGGTGTCGCTTTTCCGCTCACTACACCTTCCTCGCCCTAAACCTTATCCTTACGTAATCAATGACCCACTGCCCGTCTTTGTAAAGCTTGCCCCGCACGCGCTCCACCGCTTCGCGGATGATCTCTTCCTTCGTCTCTTCCGCCATACCCTCAAACGGCTTTTTGTCAAACATGCGTATCCAGTCCGCCGCGCCGTCTGCGCCGTTCTGCACCGTCGGGCGGTCAAAAAGCGTCGCAAATTCCACCTTAAAGCCCGCTTTTTCCAGCATCGGCGCATATTGCCCGATCGTCGGAAAGTAAAACACCCGCGGATATTTGAGCCCCCGCTCCGCAAAAATCGCCTCCAGCGCGCTGTGCACCGTTTCCGCACAGCCATGCCCGCCGAATTCGCACACAAGCTCGCCGCCCGGCTTCAAATTGCGGTAGAGATTGCACAGCATCGCCTGCTGTTTTTCGCCGTCCAGCCAGTGGAACACCGCGTTCGAGAAAATCACGTCCGCTTTTTCACTTAAAGCAAAATCGAGCGCATTGCCCTTTTGAAACTCTACGCCCGGGTGATTTTCCCGCGCCAAGCGCAGCATCGCGTCCGAATCGTCCACGCCCAGCACACGGAAGCCCTTTTCCAAAAGCTTCTCCGTCAGCGTGCCGTTGCCGCACCCAAGGTCCACGACAAAGCTCCCCTGCAGCTTCGTGATGAGCTCCGTCACCGCTTCGCCGTAAGACGGTACAAACGAAAAATTCTGCTGATAGTCCTTCGCGTTCCATTCAATGTTCGGCATGCTGCTCCCCTCACTTTTCCATCAAAATGTGCTCGACCTCGTCTAACGTGTCGGCAAAATGAATGCCTGCCTGTCGCTCCTCAGAGGACAGCCCCATCTCGATCATGTGCTGCAAAAGCACCTTCAGCCCGTCGTAATAGCCATTCAAATTATAAAGAATGCACGGCGCGTCTAAGTGCTTCAGCGAAACCTTCGACATCACTTCTGCGATTTCCTCCAGCGTGCCCGTGCCGCCCGGGAATGCGATAAACGCGTCGCCAAGCTCGATCATTTTCGTCTTTCTGTCCGTCATGTCCTTCGTCACAATGAGCTCCGTCAGCCCGTCGTGCTGCAATTCGGAGTCCACAAAAAACTGCGGCTCCACGCCGGTCACTTTGCCGCCGTTTTGCAGCACGCTTTCGGCGATCGTCCCCATCAGCCCGCATTTCGAACCGCCGTAAATAAGGTCGTGCCCATTCTCGCCGATCCACTTGCCGAGCGCCTCAACCGCATCCCGCAGCTTAGGGTCATTGCCCGCGTTCGCACCGAGATAAACTGTAATATTCATCTGCATCCCCGCCTTTCTTTTTCCTTATCATACAAGAAAATCCCCGAGATTTCAACCGTTTCACCCCGCACGGTGCAAAACGCACGCATAAAAGCGGCGGCGTAAAGCCGTTTAAGCCTCACGCCGCTGTTTTGGGATATATAAAATTAGGAGAGTGATTGTCCGCATTCCGAGCAGAATTTGCTGCCCGGCTTCACCGGCGCGCCGCAGCCCGGGCACACCGTCTGTAATTTCGCGCCGCAAGCGCTGCAAAACTTCGCGTTTGCGGAGACCTGCGCCCCGCACTGCGGGCAAACCGCGCCCGCCGGAGCCATCGGAGCCGCATTCACGGGCGTGCCCGCCGTTTGGAAGCTCGTCGGCTCGCCCATCGTGCAGCGGTACACCACTTCAAAGATCTCGCCCGGCAGCTTTTTCTGCTTATACGCGCCGATGCCCGCCGTCACCGCCAGCGGCCACAGCAGGAAAAGCCCCACAGCGCCCGCGCCCAGCTTGTCCGCCCACTGGCCCTCGCCGAGCGTCACATTCAGCTGCGTGCCGTTCACATTCAGCTCCACGGTCGTCGCAAGCTTCATGCCGGAAAGCGTGCGCAGCGTGTCGGCCTGCGCCGCCTGAATGAGATACCCGTTCGGCGTCGCCACGCTCTGCACCTCCATGCCCTTTTCGCCATGTAAAAACGTCGTCACGGCCTCCAAAACCTGCTCCGCCGTCGCTTGGTTCAGCTCAAATACTCTCGATTCTTTCATGTCGTTCCCCCATTTCTATTTCGCTTCGCGCAGCGCCTTCCAAAGCGCCGCGTCGTTTTCCAGTTGATACGCATCTTCTTCATACAGCAGATTCTTTTGCTCAAACCGCACAGTGCAGGTCGTGCCGTCCGTTTTCACAAATTTCAGGCTCTGCTCGCTGTCCGTCGCGCGCATGTCCGTTTTTTCGCCGATCTTCACTGTACAAAGCGCGTCAAAAATCACCTGCATCGCCGCCTTGTCCGTGATACGGCAGGAAACAATCGTGTCCATCGTGTACCGGTATTCGATGCACTCCATCTCCTCCACGTCAAACGATGCCGCAAAGTCCTGCAATTCGCCGCCGCAAAACGCAAACACCCCGCCGACGTCGCTCTTCTCCGCCGGTTTTTCGCCGCAGCTCGCAAGCACCGTGCACAAAACAGCCAGCACACACAGCAAAATCACGCCGCATCGCTTCATATTCCCGCCCCCTTTTCTAATTTCTATCATACTAAACGGAAAGACGCAGAAAAAGCGTTTTCCCGGTTTGGTCATTGACACTGCGGAAAATGTCAAATCCCGCCGCATTCGCTTATGGCGGTTTCTGTCGAACCATGCTATAATCAAGGCAAATACCTGCACAGGAGGGAACCGCATGAAATTCTGTGAACAGCTCAATTTATATATCGAAACGCTCGGCTGCTCGGCCAAAACGCTTTCCGCCGCCTCCGGCATATCAGACGCCGCCATCAGCCGCTACCGCTCCGGCGAGCGCGAACCCGGTAAAAACAGCGAACAGCTCCTGCATCTCGCACAGGGCATCTGCGCCATCGCCGCACAAAACGGCCGCCCGGGCTTTTCGGAGAATGAAGTCCTAAGCGCCCTCAGCGCTTCCCTGCACCCCGAAAAATCCGATTTTGACAGCGCCATTCAAAATCTCAAGAACCTGCTCACCGCGTTCGGCATCAGCTACGCAGAGCTCTCCCGCGCCATGAATTTCGACGCTTCCTACCTCTCCCGCGTCTGCTCCGGGCAGAGAAAGCCCGCAAACGCAGAGGATTTCATCACGCAGGTCTGCCGTTATGTCACAAGGCGGTGCCTGAAAAATGACCAAAAAGAAGCCCTCTGCGCGCTCATCGGCGTCTCCGCAGAGCAGCCCATGGAGCCTGAGCAATACACCGCGCTCCTCATCGAGTGGCTGTGCACCGAAAAGCAACGCGATGCCGATTCCGTCACAAAATTTCTCGCGCACCTCGATACCTTCGACCTCAACGAGTACATCGAAGCCATCCATTTTGAGGAGATCAAGGTGCCGTCGCTCCCGTTTCAGCTTCCCGCCTCGCGCAATTACTACGGCGTTGAGGAAATGAAGCAGGGCGAGCTCGATTTTTTCAAGGCGACCGCGCTTTCCAAGTCCACCGCCCCCGTTTTCATGTGCAGCGATATGCCCATGGCCGATATGGCGGAAGACCTCGACTTCGGCAAAAAGTGGATGTTCGGCATCGCCGTCATGCTTAGAAAAGGCCTGCACCTCGATATGATCCACAACATCGACCACCCGTTTGAAGAAATGATGCTCGGGCTTGAAAGCTGGATCCCCATTTACATGACAGGTCAGGTCTCGCCGTATTACTTAAAAGGCGTGCAGAATACCGTCTATTGCCATTTTCACTACGTCTCCGGCGCCGCCGCACTCACCGGCGAGTGCATAAGCGGCTTCCACGAAGACGGCCACTACCATTTCACAAATAACCGCGAAGAGGTGCAGCACAGCCGCCGCACCGCAGACCATCTGCTGCAAAAAGCGCAGCCGTTAATGGAAATTTATAAAGCTCCGCAGGCCGACCTCTTCCGCGCGTTCCTCAAAAACGACGCAGCTACCAATGGCGCACGGCACAACATCCTCTCCGCCCCGCCGCTTTATACCCTGTCGGAAGAGCTGCTCGAGCGCATCCTAAAGCGCCACGGCGTGTCCGCCGCAGATGCAGAAGCCCTCCAAGCCGCACGCAAGCAGCAAACGGAAAACATCGAGCAAATTCTCACAGAAAACACCGTTATCGATGAGCTTCCAAAACTTTCCGAAGAAGCATTTCAGGCGCACCCCATCGCGCTCGCACTCTCCTGCGCGTTTTTCGAGGATACCGTCACCTATACCTATGAAGAATACGAGGCACATTTAAACGCCACTCATGCGTTCGCCGAAAAGCACCCAAACTATACCGTCCGCTTTGCGGAAAAACCCGCGTTTCGCAATATTCAAATCCAAATCCACGAAAATGAGTGGGTCATGCTGTCCAAAAGCAAAGCCCCCGTCATTCACTTCGTCATCCGCCACAGCAAAATGCTCAGCGCCTTCCAAAACATGATCTTGCCCTACGTTGAGGATTAACCGCCGCCCGCGTCAACGGTGGTTAAAAGTTTTGCTCAAGCTTTTTCAAAAGCTTGCGAATTCCAAAGGCAGCGCCTTTGGTCGTCGTCCGCAGACGACGAAACCCTTTTGCCTAACAAAAAATCAGGATGGGAACTTCAACAGTCCAGTGGACTGTTGAGGTGAGGGAGACCCAATTAGGGGGGTCTCCCTATGAATTTGCACCGCAAATTCATTTAAAAATTCAGCACACACTTTAAAAAGGGACAGCCCACCGGCCGCCCCTTTTTCTTTTCCAAAATACTATTGCCGAATATACTCGTCAAAATCGCTCATCACACGGTCCATCATCTCGTTATTCTGGCGCGAGACCTCCGCCGCGTTTTCCGCCTGCATGTTTCCAAGCCTTATCGCCTCCTGAATATACGCGTCCGTAAACGCAAAGCTCGTCAAAGATTGAATCAAGATCGGCGCCACCGCCTCAAATTTTCCCTCCGGCACAATAATGCCGAAAATATTCGAGGCACTGCGCGAGGGCGTTATGTCCACACCGTTCACCTCATAACTGCCCGCGTCCAAAATGCTGCCCTCAAACAACCCCGTACACGCCGCACCCGTTGTTGATGTCAGGCTCGCCAAAATCGAAGATTCCGAGACCGCATAGCTCGCAAGCGGCGTTGTGATGGGCGTTTCGCTCAAAATCGTCATGTTTTCAATTTTCGCAAACGCAAAGCCCTGGGTCATGATGCCGTCGTAAGCATCCTGATAGTCCCCATCGCGTTTAAGCACCCCGCAAGCGTCGGGTCATCCAGCACCGGCAGATACGTCAGCGGGTCGTCGCTCGTGCTCATCGATTGATATTGCGCCTTCGCCTCCGCACTCTTAAAATACGGGCCAAGCTCGCCGTAATAGAAAATCTGCACGTCCGGGTCGTTCGGGTCCCACGCGCGGATGGAGTACCCCGCGTATGCGCCGCCTGTGATGATCTGCCACCCCTGCGGCAGCTGCATCGTGAACACCCCGCCGTCGTAATCGACAAGCGTGTACGCCGCTGCGGGGGTCGGTTCCGCCGTCGGCTCCGGGGTCGCGGTCGCCTGCGGCTCCGGCGTCACTTCGGGCTCTGCGGGCGCAGCCATTTCAGACGAAGCGGGCTCCGCTTCCGCTGCATCCGGGTCAATCCCCGCCGTCTCCAGCACCGCATCTGCGCCGAGCGCGTCATACGTCTTGCCGTCTAATACAACGCACCCGTCCTCGCGCAGCGTAAAGCTCATTTTGCTGCCGCTTTTGTCCGCAAACGTGAAAATGTACCGCGTGTATTTGTCGTCTGTCTTTACAACTTCGCCGAGCGTCACAGTTTTCAGCGCGTCAAAAATTGCTTTCACCTGCTTTGCGTCCTGCACCGTCTCAGGCTCCGCCGCAAAGCTTCCTTTTTCCGTGTAGATCGTCAGGCTTTCCGCCGCAAATTTTCCCGCGCCGCTCACACGGTCAAACAGCGCGTTTTTCGCGCCGCAGCCCGCAAAATTCAAAAGCAATATAAGCGCCAACAACACAGCCGTTACTCGTTTCGTTCGTGTCATGTTTGTCTCCTTAGTAGTTCAGGCCCTGAATATTCAGCACCGGCGCCAAATCGCAGTCCACCACGTACACCATGCCGCCCGATTGCTGCGCCTCCTGCTCCTTGCTGTACAGATAGTTCGCCCAGTCCTCCGCGCTCAGCGGCTGAATGAGCGTGTTCAGCTCGTCCTGTGTCCCCGTAAATGGCAGCATCGTCGTTTCAATGAGGAAATATTGCCCGGAGCCGCTCCACGTCTCCACCGCCGTCTGCGCATGCCCCGGCGTGAACACGATCATCGCGTGCATGCTCATAGATTCCAGCACGCTCGCCATTAAAACCGCCGTCTCAATGCAGATGCCGGAGCCGCTTTCCAACACCGCGTCGGGCATCAAAACGCGCTGGCTCGCGCTAAACGAATACGGCCCCATGTTGTACCGCACGCCCATGTTGCTGATGGCACTCTGTATCGCCGCCACCTGATAATACGTGATATACGCCCCTTGGTCGGACGTAAACCCATACGCCGGCTGATACCCCGGCAAAATGCCGTATTCCGTGCCGAAGTTCTGCTCCAACCACGATACCGCGTTGCGGCGCACCTGCAAAATGCCGTCCGTCTCTGGCGTCATCCACGCCAAAATGTTGTCGTTCTGGATGATGCCGAACGCATCGCTGTAATTTTTATAATCATATACGCTGTGCAGCGCAATGTTTTTCGTCTCCTGAATAATGGCCTCGCCCGTCGCCATGTTCTCCACGCGCAGCGTCATCTGCGTGTCCTTCGCCGTCGAA
>CAKUBN010000081.1 GCA_934643185.1 uncultured Eubacteriales bacterium | reverse complement strand
AGCCGGGAGCATAGCGCCGTTTGTTGTCAGCAGCCCGTTTCACGGTCTGCGTGTAGTTCCTTGTAAACTGACCTAAGGGATATACTAAAAATCTGCAAAAACACTTGCTTTTTGGCATATCCTATTGTATACTAAATTCGTGTAGATTAGAGTTCACGCGAAGTTTGCGGGAGTTTGATTTATACGGATAGATCGGGGCGACCCGATGGGATGCTATACCAAGAAAGGATGTTTTCAGATGGAAATCACAAAGCAGACCACTATGGGCGAAATGCTGGATTATGACCGCGGCATCGCTTATGTGCTGATGCAGTCCGGCATGCACTGCGTAGGCTGCCCGTCCTCCATCCACGAGTCCCTTGAGGACGCATGTGCCGTACACGGCCTGGATGTTGACAAGGTCTTTTCTGCCATTCAGGAATATCTGAACAGCAAGAAGTAATTTTTCTAAGATAAAGATAAGCGCAGAGCGTGGGTTTTCCCCGTGCTCTGCGCTTTCTTTTTGGTCGCATAAAGCGTTGCAGAAAAACACCCGCAGGGCGGTTTTTCATGCCGTTCTGCGGGTGTTGGGTTTATTTAATCAGAGCGTTACAACAACGTCGCTGAGGTCTGCATTGACCTTCAGGACGGTGCCGAGCTCATTTTGCTCGACTTCTGCGCCGGAGACGTTCTTCACGTTCTCCACGTTGCGCAGCAGCACGCTGAGGTTCTCTGCCTTGCCGTCGAACTTGAAGGTGATAACGCCGTTCTCGTTCACTGCGGAAACGCTGAGCATATCGTTGCCTTTGCTGTCGCAAACCTTTGCGCTTGCCTGATCGGAAAGCTCGAAAACGTGCAGGGTAAGGTCCTTGCCGTAATCGTAATCCGGCTGCTGGTTGTTCGCGCCGATGGCGACGATGGAGTTTTCTCTTACAAAGAGCGGCAGAGAGAAGAAATCGTAGTTCTCGCGCAGCCAGTGGCCGCCCTCGCGCTTTTCGTTCGAGAGCAGGTGCGTCCACTTGCCTTCCGGCAGGTAGTACGTGACGTCGCCTTCCTTTGTGAAGACCGGCGCGACCATCAGGCTGTCGCCGAGCATATACTGGCGGTCGAGATCCTCGCACGGGATGTCGTCCGGGAATTCCAGAACCATGGCGCGCATGGTCGGCACGCCTGTCTTATGCGTATTGACCGCAGCGGAGAACATGTACGGCATCAGCGTGCACTTGAGCTCAGAGAACTTGCGCACAACGGCTACGGATTCCTCGCCGTTTTCTTCGCCCTCCTTGCTGAACAGCCACGGCACACGGTAGGAGTTGGAGCCGTGCAGTCTGGAGTGCGTGGAAAGCAGGCCGAACGCCGCCCAGCGCTTGTACACGTCCGCCGGAGCTGTGCCCTCGAAGCCGCTCATATCGTGGCTCCAGAAGCCGAAACCGGAGAGGCACAGGGAAAGGCCGCCGCGCAGAGACTCGGACATGGAGGAGTAGTTCGAGGAGCAGTCGCCGCCCCAGTGTACCGGGAACTTCTGGCCGCCGACCGTGGCGCTTCTTGCAAAGAGGCACGCCTCGTTCTTGCCCTTGTACTCTTCAAGCACTTCCCAAACGCACTTATTATAAAGGTAGGTGTAATAGTTGTGCATGCGGAGCGGATCGCTGCCGTCGTAGTAGACAACATCGGTCGGGATTCTCTCGCCGAAGTCGGTCTTGAAGCAGTCTACGCCCTGGTCGAGCAGGTGGCGCAGCTTGGACTGATACCACTTCCATGCGCCCGGGTTTGTGAAGTCCACAATGCCCATGCCGGCCTGCCACAGGTCCCACTGCCAAACGTCGCCGTTCGGCTTTTTCAGCAGGTAGCCGAGCTCCTTCGCTTCCTTAAAGAGCGGAGACTTCTGGCCGATATAGGAGTTGATCCAAACGCAGATCTTGAGGTTGTTTTCGTGCTTCATCACCTGCAGCTGGTGCTCGATGTCCGGGAACATGGCCTGGTCCCAATCGAAGTTGCACCATTCGTTTTCCTTCATCCAGTAGCAATCGAAGTGGAACACGTGCAGCGGGATGTGGCGCTCTTTCATGCCGTTTACGAAGCCCATAACGGTCTCTTCGTCGTACTTCGTCGTAAAGGAGGAAGTCAGCCACAGGCCGAACGTCCATGCCGGCGGCAGTGCGGGCTTGCCGGAAAGTGTGGTGTAGTTTTCGAGCACGTTCTTCATGCTGTCGCCGCCGACGACCATGAAGTCGAGCTTTTCGCCCGGCACAGAGAACTGTACGCGCGTGACATGCTCGGAGCAGATCTCATAGGAGACCGGGCCCGGGTCGTTCACGAGCACGCCGTAGTTGCGGTTCGTGATGTAGAACGGAATGCTCTTGTAAGAAATTTCGGTGCAGGTGCCGCCGTCTTCGTTCCAGGTCTCCACGGTCTGGCCGTTCTTCACATACGGGGTGAAGCGCTCGCCGAGGCCGTAGACCTTTTCGCCGATGTCAAGGTTCATCTGGGCGCGCATGTAGTTGCCGTCCGGGGTGGAGATGGTGCTGATCATCGCGTTGCCGAAGCGGTTGCCGATGCTTGTCAGCTTCTTGTCCTTATAGTAGTAATCAAAGCTGCACGGGTTCTTGCCGATGACGAGCTTTGTGTTGCCGCTCTTGATCGTCACGGTCGTTTCGGTGTTCTCGACCTCCAGTGCGCAGTGTGCGTCGTTCAGCTCGAACGCCGGCATTTTCTGGTTGCTGCCCATAAAGTGGTACGCTTCCGTGCGGATGATATCCGGCTGCGGAGAGGAAATGTACATTTCCAGAAGCGGGCCGCCCATGGCGCGCATGTCTGCGTGGTACGGCACGGTGTAGAGGTAAACGCGGTCGTTTTCTACCTTGACTTCGCGAACCTGCACGGCGTCCGTGTTTGTCACGCCGGGAAGGTTCATCCAGTAGCCTTTCGTAAATTTCATATTCAGCTCACTGCCTTTCAAAAAAATTCAAAAATTCCGTTATTGGCACTTGCGCTTTTCGCGCGCCTGCTCTATCATAAGTATAAGCGATATGCTTTGGAAAGTCTACCGCTAATTTGTCCGCTTTTATAACAATCCTGACCACTGAGCCTAAAAAGGAGGTGCGTTTTACGGACAAAAATCAATTTGACCGCATGCGGGAGGCCCGCCGCCACGGCGACGCGCTGATGCCCGTGATGAACTACTGCATACGACGCGAAGACCGCTTTCACGCGCTTGATTGTCACTGGCACAGCGAAATGGAGCTTTTCCGTGTGATGCAGGGCACGCTGACCGTGCAGTGCGGCACCGATCTGTTTGAGGCCCACGCCGGAGACATTGTGTTTTTCAACAGCGGAGAGCTGCACGCCGCCGTGCCGGTGGAAGCCGGCGAGGAGCTTTACTTTGAAGCCATCGTGTTCAGCCCCGATTTGCTGTGCAGCACCGCAAATGACATCATTCGCGTAAAATACATACAGCCCGTTTTGAACGGCGAGCTGACCGTGCCGCGGTTGATCCGAGCCGGAACAAATTTGCACGAAAGCGTTTCCGCCGCGTTCCAGACCGCGTACACGATGCTGGAAAACCGCCCGCCGTTTTTTGAGTTTCCCGTAAAAGCCGCCATGCTTTCGGCGTTCGGCGCACTGGTGCAAAACGGCGTGTCGGCGCGCATCAGCGCTTCTAAGCGCGCCGCAGCAAACAGCATCAAGGCTGCCATTGCGTTTATACAGGAAAATTACCGGTCTGCCGTCTCCGTACAGCAGCTTGCGCACGCCGCCGGCATGAGCGAGGGACATTTCTGCCGCGTGTTCAAACAGTATACACTGAAAACGCCGGTGCAATTCATCAACAGCGTGCGTTTAAGCCACGCGCTGGAGTTGCTCACCGCCACAAATCTGCGCGTGCTCGACATTGCCATGGACTGTGGCTTTAACTCCATGAGCTATTTCATCGAAGTATTCCGCACCGAACACGACGCCACGCCTTTGCAGTACCGCAAAAAGCTGGAAGAAATCAAGGTGCCGAAATAAACTAAAAAAGTAAAGTAGAGGGTAAAAATGATTTTGGGAATTTTGATCGTACTGATTGTTGTATGTCTGGGCTTTCTGGCGTGGCTTTTCTGCATTGCGCCGGCTTCGCCGCGCGGCGATTTTGCCGAGATGAAAAAATATGACTACGCCCACCGCGGCCTGCACGAAAAAGATCTTTCCGTGCCGGAAAACTCCATGGCAGGCTTTAAGGCAGCTGTGGAAGCGGGCTACGGCATAGAGTTTGACCTGCAGCTGACAAAGGACAAGAAGGTCGTTGTGCACCACGACCGCAGCTTAAAGCGCGTCTGCGGCGCGGATGTTTCCATCGGCGACCTGACGTATAAGGAATTACAGCAGTACCGTTTGCAGAACACCGAGGAGCGCGTACCGCTTTTCAGCGACGTGCTGGCGCTTGTGGACGGCAGAACGCCGCTCATCATTGAACTGAAGCACTACGACGATGCCGATCTGCTGTGCCCGCTCGTGTGGGAGCTGCTGCGCAACTATAAAGGCCCGTACTGCGTGGAATCATTTGACCCGTACATTGTGCAGTGGTTCAGGAAGAACCACCCATATGTGCTGCGTGGTCAGCTGATGGGTCATTTTGAAGGCAAGGACGAGGAGTGCAAGGGCTTTTTCCGCGCGCTGTTCTGGAGAAACTTGTGGACGAATGTCCTCACCCGCCCGCACTTTGAAGCGTATGACGTGCATTTCAGAAACAACATCAGCCACCGCATTGCCTGTGACAAAATGAAGATGCAGGAAGTGAATTGGACGCTGCGCACGGCAGAGGAGTACAAAGTGTGCAAAAACGCCGGCGCCCTGTGCATTTTTGAGTTCATCCGCCCGGAGATTACAGACGAAGACGAATAATAACCCCGTTTTTCCTGTTGATTTTTTCCGCGCGATGCGCTACAATAGCCGTGTATGAGTTGTACATACAAATCGTTTGCGCCGTTTTTTCGGCACAAAACACATACACACCCGTTTATTTACAGGAGGAATCACTTTATGAACAACATTCCCCAGGTCAAGGTCGGCATTGTTGCCGTCAGCCGTGACTGCTTCCCGGAATCCCTTTCTGTCAACCGCAGAAAGGCACTGATCGACGCTTACACAAAGAAGTTCGGTGCTACCGAAATTTATGAGTGCCCCGTATGTATCGTGGAAAGCGAGATCCACATGGTACAGGCGCTTGAGGACGTGAAGAACGCAGGCTGCAACGCGCTTGTCGTTTACCTTGGCAACTTCGGCCCGGAAATTTCCGAGACGCTGCTTGCAAAGCACTTTGACGGCCCGGTCATGTTCTGTGCCGCTGCGGAAGAATCCGCAGAAGACCTGATGGACGGCCGCGGCGACGCATACTGCGGCATGCTGAACGCAAGCTACAACCTGAAGCTGCGCAACGTGAAGGTCTACATTCCGGAATATCCGGTCGGCACCGCAGAAGAGTGCGCAGACATGATCCACGAGTTCCTGCCGATCGCAAGAACGATCGTTGGCCTGAAGAGCCTGAAGATCATCAGCTTTGGCCCGCGCCCGCTGAACTTCCTCGCCTGCAACGCACCGATTAAGCCGCTTTACGACCTCGGTGTGGAGATCGAAGAGAACTCCGAGCTCGACCTCTTTGAGGCGTTCAATAAGCACGCAAACGACCCGCGTATCCCGAAGGTCGTAGAAGACATGGAAAAAGAGCTTGGCAAGGGCAACATGAAGCCCGAGATCCTGCCGAAGCTCGCACAGTATGAGATCACCCTGCTCGACTGGGTAGAGGATCATCGCGGCTACCGCGAGTACGTCGCTATCGCCGGCAAGTGCTGGCCGGCATTCCAGACGCAGTTTGGCTTTGTTCCGTGCTATGTCAACAGCCGTCTCACCGGCATGGGCATTCCGGTTTCCTGCGAAGTGGATATCTACGGTGCGCTTTCCGAGTTCATCGGCACCTGCGTCAGCCTGGATGCTGTTACGCTGCTCGACATCAACAACACCGTTCCGGCAGATCTCTTCAACAGCGACATCAAGGACAAGACCCCGTACACGCAGAAGGACACCTTCATGGGCTTCCACTGCGGCAACACCTGCTCCAAGAAGCTGGCGTTCTGCTCTATGAAGTACCAGAAGATCATGGCACGCTCCCTGCCGATCGAAGTTACACAGGGCACGCTCGAAGGCGACATTGCCCCGGGCGACATCACGTTCTTCCGTCTCCAGAGCACGGCAGACACCCAGCTGCGCGCATATGTTGCAGAGGGTGAAGTGCTGAACGTACCGTCCCACTCCTTCGGTTCCATCGGCGTGTTCGCCATCCCGGAAATGGGCCGCTTCTACCGCCATGTGCTCATCGAGAAGAACTTCCCGCACCACGGCGCAGTGGCGTTCGGTCACTACGGCAAGGCGCTGTTTGAGGTCTTCAAGTATCTCGGCGTAGAGAACATTGGCTACAACCAGCCGAAGTCCCTGCCCTATCCGTCCGAGAACCCGTTCAATAAGTAATTTTCCGTAAAGTAAAAGGCAGTCTGTGTGTAAGCGCAGGCTGCCTTTTTGTGTTTTAGTTTTGATGTCTTTGATACGTTACACCCGCATCGGTGACCGTATAATCCGTCATGCCGATGTAAAATTCTGTTTCCGATGTCCACTTGATATAAATGTGCTGCTCATTGGTGAGCGTGTTGATATATTCGCGGTCATGCGTTTTATTATCAATCAAATACACGTCCGCGTCGTACCCACTGTACGGGTCTTTTCGGTTTCCGCGCACTTCGACCGTGTAGGTTTGGTTTGGGGAATTGCGGTGTTGAAGCAGGGTATCTAAGTTATTTTGCTGCGCAAATGTATTAAACAGTGTAATGCCAACGGAAAGGATGATCACGGCGACGGCCGACACCATGGACATAACCGTGCAGCTGCGGCTTTTGGCGTCATCGCTTTTCTGCATGATATAAGACGTCAGCACAGCGTAATACAGCATATTTATAAACAGCGCGACATAGAGGACAAACACAAAATTCGTGACGAACGGCGGAAGAACTGTTCCGGCCATGGAATAAAACCGATACAGCGGGATATTCGCAAAAAGCATCACCAAAACCAAGACGAGCTTTCCGAAAGACGGGATTTTCAGAAACAACGAATACACCGGATTTTTACGCGTTTTTCGGCTCTTTTCCATAGTGCGTCACCTCTTTTTCTAAAAGCTCGCTTTACTCGCTTTTTAGGAAACCCATACGACTGGGTTTCCTACGCCAAAAACGTCCACCGGACGTTTTTGGCTACCTTCCTAGTTTTTTGGCAGGCAAAAAGATTTCGCTTTCTGCGGAAAGCGATTTAGGGCGCTGCCCTAAAAACCCGCAAGTTTTCTGAAGAAAACTTGACTAAAGACTTTATTCGTCCCGTTCCACGC
>CAKUBN010000080.1 GCA_934643185.1 uncultured Eubacteriales bacterium | reverse complement strand
CTCAAACACCGTGGAGCGGCTCAAAATGGCGTTATATACGTAAAAATAGGGGTTTTCCGTTGTGGAAGCGATCAGCGTGATGCTGCCGTTTTCGATGAACTCCAAGAGCGTTTGCTGCTGCTTTTTGTTGAAATACTGGATCTCATCAAGGTACAGCAAAACGCCGTTTACCGCTTGCAGCGTGTTTACCTGCGCCACCACGTCGCGAATATCGGCGGTGGAGGCCGTGGTGCCGTTTAACTTGCACAGGTGCATGTGGCTTTGCTTTGCAATGATGGACGCCACGGTGGTTTTCCCTACGCCGGACGGCCCGTAAAACACCATATTCGGGATGGTTCCGGATTCGATAATGCGCCGCAGTACCTTATTGGGGCCGAGAATATGTTGTTGTCCCACCACATCATCGAGCGTTTTCGGGCGAATGCGGTCTGCAAGCGGTGCGTTCATCGTGTTCTCCTTTTAGTCGTTATAAAGCGGATATTTGCTCAAAAGTTCTGTGACCTTTGCGCGGATGGCGTCGGCTTTGTTGTCGAAATCGGTCGCACACAGGTGGATGCACTCCGCGATGACGTCCATATCGGCTTCCTTCAGGCCGCGCGTGGTAACGGCCGGTGTGCCGAGGCGCACGCCGCTTGTGACGAACGGGCTTCTCTGCTCGTTCGGAATCGTGTTCTTGTTTGCGGTGATATACACTTCGTCGAGGCGGCGCTCCAGCTCTTTGCCGGTCAGCTCGCCGTCGGAAAGATCGAGCAGCATCAGATGGTTATCCGTGCCGCCGGAAACGAGCTTCATGCCGCGTTTTGTAAGACCTTCGGCAAGCGCTTTAGCGTTTTTTACGGTCTGCTCGGCGTAGGTCTTAAACTCTGGCTTCAGCGCTTCGCCGAGGCACACGGCTTTTGCGGCGATAATGTGCATCAGCGGGCCGCCCTGCGTGCCCGGGAAAATGGCTTTGTCGATTTTTTTCGCGTACTCCTCACGGCAGAGGATCATGCCACCGCGCGGGCCGCGGAGCGTTTTATGCGTTGTTGTGGTGACGACATCGGCATACAGCACCGGGTTCATGTGGCAGCCGCCCGCAACAAGACCCGCAATGTGCGCCATATCGACCATGAGGTACGCGCCGCATGCATCGGCAATCTCGCGGAATTTCTTAAAATCGATCGCACGCGGGTATGCACTTGCGCCGGCAACGATGAGCTTCGGTTTAAGTTCGCACGCCTGCTCCATGAGCTTATCGTAATCGATGCGGTGCGTAACGGGGTCAACGCCGTAAGCCGCAAAATTATAGTAGGCGCCGGACATGTTGACAGGAGAACCGTGGGTCAGATGGCCGCCCTCTGCAAGGTTCATGCCGAGCACGGTATCGCCCGGCTGAAGCAGCGCGAAATATACGGCAAGGTTCGCCTGTGCGCCGGAGTGCGGCTGCACATTGGCATGCTCTGCGCCGAACAGACGGCAAGCACGCTCACGGGCGATGTTTTCCACAATGTCTACATCTGCACAGCCGCCGTAATAGCGGTGACCCGGGTAGCCCTCAGCATATTTGTTTGTGAGTACCGTGCCCATCGCAGCCATAACGGCAGGAGACACAATGTTTTCGGAAGCAATCAGCTCCAGATTGCGGCGCTGGCGTTTGAGTTCCAGCTCCATCGCTTCGCCGACCTCGGGGTCTGCGGTTTCAACAAAACCGATCGTGTTCAGAAGATCACCGTACATACTTCATCTTTCCTTTCTAAAAATAATATGCTCTGCGGTTTATGTGCCGCAGTACTTCACTAAATTATACCCTATTCCATTTAAAATGGCAATAGATGATTTGCAAGCACATAATGGATGGCGTAAAGCAATAACATATGTGCCGGATAGCTGATGTAGAAAAAATATTTGAGCGAAAGCGCGCCGCGCTTGCCGTTATAGAGCAGCACGGGGATCGCGGCGGCGATGGCATACAGCTGTGTCGTGTTGCCGTCCTGCGTATATTGCCCGTAGGTCAGCGCCGCAAACGCCACGGCATCAATACCGCGGTACTTCTGGAACAAATAGAAACAAAGTACCGTTAAAACACCGTAAACGCCATAGCTGAAATGCAGGAAATACGGCAGGATTGTCAAGATCACTGCGCCGATGAACATGAAAATATTGCGGCTTTTCGCGGAAGCATCTAAAAGCTTCATCACAAAAAGCGCCGTTAAAAACGTGAACAGGATATTTTGCCGCTGAAACTCAAGCCATGTACCCTGAAATAAAAGGTCATACGGCACTTCGGAGAGCAAAGCAAAAATACCCATGCGCAGTGCGTAGCGGTTAAAATTGCGTGTGTGCATGTAGCCCTGCACGAGCAAAAACGCGTAGATCGGCATGGAAAGCCGCCCGATATAGCGCAGCCAGATAAACTGCGGGAAGAAAATCGCCCCGACATGGTCGATGATCATGGTGACGAGTGCGATGAGCTTTAAGGTAAACGCAGACATTCTTTTTCCCCTTTGCGGTTATTTGTCGGTCTTTCAATAAAAATAAATTTACCACCCTTTTCCGGTATTGTCAACCGAATGAAAAAGTTGTAGAATAAACGTAAAGCATTTGGGTGGGCTTGCCCGCCGCTTTTTCGGAGGTCAGTATGACGAAAAAAGAACGTGCGCTTCTCGCTGTGGAAGCGCTGAAAAAAGAATATCCCGGCGCGGTATGTTCGCTGGAGTATCAAGATCCGCTGCAGCTGCTCATTGCAACGCGCCTTTCCGCACAGTGTACGGATGCCCGTGTGAACCTTGTTACCCCCGCGCTTTTCTCCCGCTTCCCTACGCTGGAAGCGTTCTGCGAGGGCAGCGAGGAAGAGATCGCAGAGCTCATCCGCTCCTGCGGCTTATATAAGACAAAGGCACGCGATATTTTCGCCATGTGCCATGTGCTGCGCGATTCGTACAACGGTGTGATCCCGGACACGGTGGAGGAGCTGACAAAGCTGCCCGGCGTGGGCCGCAAGACCGCCAACCTTGTGGTGGGTGATATTTACAAAAAGCCCGCCGTTGTGACGGATACGCACTGCATCCGCATCACCGGCCGGCTCGGTCTGACCGAAAGCACCGTGCCGCTGAAGGTCGAAAAAGACCTGCGCGCGGTTTTGCCGCCGGAAGAAAGCAACGATTTTTGCCACCGCACCGTTCTGCACGGCAGAGCAGTCTGCACAGCACGGAATCCGAAGTGTTCTCTGTGCTGCATGAAATCATTCTGCAAAAATCCCGTGAACCCGATAGAGTAAATAATGCTAAAAAACGCAGCGCTTTCCGCTGTGTTCTGGATATAAAGAAAGGAAGCTACTTTTTATGTTCAAGTTTTGTAAGACCCAGCTTTGGGAATGCTCCCGCACGCTTTCTGACGTTGCGATGGGCAGAAAGCCCGCAGAGACGGTCATTCGCAATGCACGTCTCGTAAACGTCTGCACGCATGAGATCCTCGATAACATCGACGTGGCGATTTCCTGCGGCCGCATCGCGCTTGTCGGCGACGCCGCACACTGCATCGGCGAAGGCACAAAGGTCATCGACGCCGAGGGCCAGCTCATTGCTCCGGGTTTCCTCGACGGACACATTCACATTGAGTCCTCCATGATGACGCCGGTCGAATACGCGAAGGCGGTTATCCCCCACGGCACTGTTGGCATTTACCACGACCCGCATGAGGTCTGCAACGTGCTCGGCCTGAAGGGCGTTGACCTGATGGCGGCAGACGCGGAAAAGACGCCGCTTAAGGCTATGCTGACCACTCCCTCCTGCGTTCCGGCTGTTCCGGGCTTTGAAGATTCCGGCGCGGAGATCACCGCTGCGGATATTGCCTCGGAAATGAAGCACGATTACACCGTTGGCCTCGGCGAAATGATGAACTTCCCGGGCATCAACGCTTCTGCAGAGCCGACGCACAACATCACCGGCGAGACTTTAAAGGCCGGCAAGATCATCACGGGTCACTATTCCATTCCGGAGACGGGCTCCGGCCTCAATGCGTACATTGCAAGCGGCGTGCGCTGCTGCCATGAGTCCACCCGTGCGGAAGACGCGCTTGCAAAAATGCGTCTTGGCATGTACGCTATGCTGCGCGAGGGCTCCGCTTGGCACGACCTGCAGGAGGTCTCCAAGGCTATCACCGAGCATAAAGTCGATACCCGCTTTGCAACGATGATTTCCGACGATACCCACCCGCATACGCTTGTTGCGGACGGCCACCTCGACCACATCGTGCGCCGTGCCGTTTCGTTCGGCATCGATTTTATCACGGCCATCCAGATGGTCACGCTCAACTGCGCACAGTGCTTCCAGATGGACAACGAGCTTGGCTCCATCACTCCGGGCAAGTGTGCGGACATCGTATTCATCGATAACGAAAAAGACATCAACGTCACCCGCGTGCTCATTGACGGCGACGTCGTTGCAGAAAACGGCAAGCTGACGATCGATCTGCCGAAGTCCGAGCTTCCCGCTTGGGCACTCGATACCATGCACGTCGGCGAGACCATCACCCCGGAGACCTTCAAGGTACATACCGATAAGGTCGGCACGGCAACCGTCCGCGCGATCGAGATCATCCCGGTACATGTCGGCGACTACGAGCGTCATGTCGAGCTGAAGGTCGAAGACGGCGAATTAAAGAGCGACGTGGAACAGGATGTTCTGAAGACGTTCGTCTTTGAGCGTCACCACGAAACCGGCAAGCACGGCGTAGGCTTTGTAAAGGGCTTCCACGTCAAGTGCGGCGCTATGGCTTCCACCGTGGCACACGACGCGCACAACCTGCTCGTTGTCGGCACGAACGACGAAGATATGGCGCTTGCCGCAAACACGCTCATTCAGTGCGGCGGCGGCGAGTGCATCGTGCAGAACGGCAAGGTGCTCGGCTGCGTTCCGCTGCCGTTTGCAGGCCTCATGAACACGAAGTCCGCTGAAGAAATGGACGAGCTCGTCGAGAACCTCGGCAAAGCTTGGGAAACGATCGGCTGCGATATTCAGTCTCCGTTCATGACGATGGCTTTGATCCCGCTCGCCTGCCTGCCGGAGCTGCGCCTGACCGACCGCGGCCTTGTGGACTGCACCACCTTCTCTTTTGCAGATCTTGAGGTCGAATAAGACCTTTTGTATTAGATCACCTTATTATAGGAATGGGAGGAATTACCAATGATCTATGATTTTGAAACGCTGGTTTCCAGAAAAAACACCGGCTCCGGCAAATGGGACGAGATGACAAAAGAGCATCCGAACCTGCCGGAAAACGTTGCACCGCTTTCCGTTGCGGATATGGAGCTGAAAAACCCGCCGGAGATCGTAGAGGGTCTGAAAAAGTACATCGATACGCATATCCTCGGCTATACCGGCCCCACAGAGGAATACTTCGATGCGGTATGCGGCTGGATGAAGCGTCGCAACGACTGGGATATTAAGAAAGAAGAAATTGTTTCTACACACGGCGTTGTAACGGCTCTGGCTGTTTCGGTTCTGGCCTATACCGATCCCGGCGACGGCGTTATCACTATGCCGCCGGTTTATTATCCGTTCAGAATGACCATTGAGCACAATAACAGAAAAAACGTGGAGTGCCCGCTCATCAACACGAACGAGACATACACGATTGACTTTGACCTCTTTGAGAAGCTGTGCGCAGAAGAAAAAAACAAGATGTTTATCTTCTGCAATCCGCACAACCCGGTTGGCCGCGTTTGGACGGAAGACGAAATCGCAAAGCTCGGCGCCATCTGCGCAAAGCACAACGTCATCGTGGTCAGCGACGAGATCCACTCCGACCTCATCATGCCGGGTCATAAGCACGTGGCATTTGCAAACGCCTGCAAGGATGCACTGCCGAAGTACCTTGTCTGCACCGCACCGAGCAAGAGCTTCAACCTCGCTACGCTCCAGACCTCGAACATCATGATCCCGGACAAAGAGCTGAGAGAGAAGTTTGAGACCGTTCTGAAGAAGGTCTTTACCCCGTCTGCCGGTGCACTCGGCCTTGAGGCTTGCCGTCTCGGTTACACGGAGTGCGAGGGTTGGCTTTCTGAAGTCATCGACCTCATCTACAAGAACTACAAGAACTTCTGCGCATTCATCAATGCAAATTGCCCGGGCGTTACATACAGCGACCTGCAGGGCACGTACCTTATGTGGATCGACTGCACGACATTTGGCCTTGACGACGAGGCACTTGATAAGCTCCTGCGCAAGCATGACCTCTACTGTGATGCCGGCAGCCTGTTCTCCACGGGCGGCACGATGCACACCCGTATTAACCTCGCAGGCCCTGAAAAGATGCTCAACGCAGCGATGCAGCGCTTTAAGGACGCATACGACGAGGCGAAGAACGCTTAAGTTCGTTCTTAAAATTTCATAACGTATAACAAAAGGCGAACCGCACAACTTCCGTGCAGCTCGCCTTTTTGCTATGCTGTTTTATTGGATGCCGAGCGCATCTTTCGCAAGTCGGTCGGCAAGGTCGTTATATTTGTCGCCGGAGTGGCCCTTGACCTTCACAAAGCGGAAACGGATATGCTTTGCGGCAGCGGCGCAGAACTTGCGGTACGCAATGGTGCCGGGCTTTTTCGCTTTCCACTCGCCTGTCGCCCACTTTGCAACGCCCTCGTAATCGTGGTACAGCGTCACAGACGGCACATCATGCTCGATGCAGTAGCGCAGGATGGTCTCGGAGCCCTTGATCTCCCCCGCCACGTTGCGCATCTCGGCAAGGTCGGGATCGGTAAATTTTTCGGAGAAATGCAGCTCTTCGCCGTTTAAAAACAGCACCGCGCCGCAGGAAAACTCCTTTGTGCCGATGTGGTAGCTGCCGTCTACGTAGGCTACAGCGCCGTCTTCTTCTGTTTTGGAAGCGGTGTTTTCGGCCGGAGCGGCTTTCGTCAGGTCGTTTTCGCCGCGCATGTAGGCTTCAGCTTCGGCGAGCGTCGGGAAGCTTTTGAACGATGCACCTTTAAAGCCGGTCGTCTGCGCGCGGCACTCGTCCCACGTTTCAAAAATGCCGGTTTTGCGCCCGGCGCGGACGGCGTAGTATTTTTTTGCCATAAAGTGAAATTCCTTTTCGTTTATTCAAAAATCGGGGTGGAAAAATAACGGTCGCCGCTGTCAGGCAGGAGTGCGACGAGCGTTTTCCCTGCGTTTTCGGGCATGCGCAGCAGGCGAACGGCTGCCGCAAGCGCCGCACCGGACGTGATGCCCACCAAAATGCCTTCGGTGCGTGCCAAAAGCTTTGCCATTTTATACGCTTCTTCATCGGTGACGGTCAGCACTTCGTCCACAACGGAAGCGTCGTAGTTTTTCGGGATGAAGTTTGCGCCGATGCCCTGCAAGCCGTGCGCACCGCTTTTGCCCTCTGTGATGAGCGGCGACGTCGCCGGCTCCAAGCCGACGGTATGCACATGCGGCAGATGCTCTTTTAAATAGCGTGCCGTGCCGGTGATGGTGCCGCCGGTACCGATGCCCGCGACGAAAATATCCAGCTTGCCGTCCGTTTGCTTTACAAGCTCTGGACCGGTCGTCTCGTAGTGCGCAGCAGGGTTCGAGGGGTTCTCAAACTGCGCGGGGATGAAACTGCCGGGCGTGCTTTTCGCGATCTCATCCGCTTTTTCGATCGCGCCGCGCATGCCGTCCTTTCCCGGCGTGAGCACGATCTCCGCGCCGTATACGGAAAGCAGCTTGCGGCGTTCGGCGCTCATGGTCTCCGGCATGGTGAGCACCACACGGTAGCCACGTGCAGCTGCGATGGACGCCAGACCGATGCCCGTGTTGCCGGAGGTCGGCTCTACGATCACCGCGCCGGGCTTTAATTTGCCGGCTTTTTCGGCGTCTTCGATCATTTTCAGCGCCGCGCGGTCTTTCACGCTGCCGGCGGGGTTCAAATATTCAAGCTTCAAAAGCGGTGCATTGGAGATGCCCGCAGCCGCCGCAAAGCGGGATGCGCGCAGAAGCGGCGTTTCGCCGATGAGCTCGGTCACAGATGAAGCGATGTGTTCGTTTTTCATAAGACGTTCCTCCCTTTCTATATTGTTATCATTGTACCCCCGATCGCACGCGAGGTCAAGAGCGCGATTTTTGCAAATCTTTTGCGTTTGTAAGAGTTTCTTAAGTTGTTTATTTTTTGGCTTACCTGTATAATAGAAGCATCAGAAGGTCCGCGCCGGACGTTTTTGCGCGGAGGAAAGG
>CAKUBN010000079.1 GCA_934643185.1 uncultured Eubacteriales bacterium | reverse complement strand
ACCGTGTGATCGAAAAGCAGATGCGCGTCGTACAGGAGATCGCATCGCTGCTCGGCGAGACCACGGCAGAAACGAAAATCGCGCTCACCAAGTTAAAGGAATCGCTGCAAGATGAATAATCTCTGTACAGATATTGGCTGGATGAGCCTCAACAAAAAAGGTGAACAGCTTTGCGGCGATCACGTTGACATCGTTCCGCAGGGAGAAAATTCCACGGTGGTTGTGCTGGCAGACGGCATGGGCAGCGGTGTTAAGGCAAATATTCTTTCCACGCTGACCGCAAAGATCATCTCTACCATGATGGCGGAGGGGCTGCATGTCGAAGACTGCGTGGAGACCATTGCGTCTACACTGCCCATCTGCGCGGTGCGCGGCGTGGCGTATTCCACGTTCACCATCATCCGAATCATAGAAAATGAAGAAGCGGAGATCATTCAGTATGATAACCCGTTCGTGGTTCTGCTGCGCAACGGCAAAAACTGGGAATACCCGCGCGAAGCCGTCGAGATCGGCGGCAAAACGATCTATAAGACCCGCATCCCGATTCAGAAGGATGACACGTTCATCGCGTTCAGCGACGGCGCCATTCATGCCGGCATCGGCATGTCGCTGAATTTCGGCTGGGAGCGCAAGGACATCATCGACTATATGGAGATGATGTACGACGAAAGCTTCACGGCAAAAACGCTCAATGCGCTGCTGCTCGATGAGTGCAACAAGCTCTACGGCGGCCAGCCGGGCGACGATACCACTGCGGTCTGCGTCAAAGTGCGCGAGCGCTGCTGCGTGAACCTGATGATCGGACCGCCGTCTAAACCCGAAGATCTCGCGAAAATGCACGAGGCGTTCTTCTCGGCACCCGGCAAGCGGATTGTCTGCGGCGGTACCACGTCTACGCTTGCGGCGGAATACCTCAAAAAGCCCATCATCGCACAGCTCGATTACCTCGATTCCGATATTCCGCCCACGGCGAAGGTCGAAGGACTCGACCTTGTCACCGAAGGCGTCATCACCATGAGCAAGGTCGTCGAGTACGCAAAGGATTACCTCGAGGAAAACCGCAAGTACAGCCAGTGGGGCTATAAGCGCGACGGCGCGTCCATGATCGCCCGCATGCTGTTTGAAGAAGCGACCGATATCAACTTCTTCGTCGGCCGCGCGGTGAACCCGGCGCACCAGAACCCGAATCTGCCCATCAACTTCAATATCAAGATGCAGCTCGTCGAGAACCTCTGCACCTCGCTCGAAAAGATGGGCAAAAAAGTTAAGGTATCTTACTTCTAAACGCCGGAAATCCGGCGCAGGGCACAGCGTTGTGCCCTAAGGAAGGTTTGAAAAATATAAGAAAAGGAAGTCTCTGTCCAAAGCAAGAAAGGTTTGATGTGAAGAATGAGAAAGTTTGATACGAAAATCCAGTATTTGAAGTATAAGGTCCTGCGCGAGGTCGCACGTTACGGCTTTGAGGATAACCTCGACGCCGCATATTATGAGATCCCGAAGCTGATCGTCAAGGAAAAGCCGACGATGCGCTGCTGCATCTACAAAGAGCGCGCCATCGTTGAGGAGCGCATCAAGCTCGCTATGGGCGGCGACAAGAAAAACCCGAACGTCATCGAAGTCATCGAGATCGCCTGCGACGAATGCCCCGTCAGCGGTCACGTCGTCACAGAGTCCTGCCGCGGCTGCTTGGCGCACCGCTGCGAGGACGTATGCCGCCGCGGCGCCATCACGTTTGATGAGCAGCAGAAGGCACACATCGATAAATCGAAGTGCGTAGAGTGCGG
Organism: uncultured Eubacteriales bacterium; assembly: GCA_934643185.1. Lineage (GTDB taxonomy): Bacteria > Bacillota > Clostridia > Oscillospirales > Acutalibacteraceae > Hominenteromicrobium. The sequence continues at coordinate 6,527 of CAKUBN010000079.1, read as the reverse complement.
CCAGTGCGCAAAGGTATGCCCGTACAGCGCCATCATCAACCAGAAGCGTCCGTGCGAAAAGGCCTGCAAGATCAAGGCCATCAGCATGAGCAGCGAAGAGCATCGCGCAGCACATATCGATAACGAAAAGTGCATCTCCTGCGGCGCCTGCGTCTACCAGTGCCCGTTCGGCGCGATCGTCGACAAGTCTTTCATCCTCGACGCGGTCAACATGATCAAGAACAGCCACGAGAACAAGGATTACAAGGTCTACGCGGTCGTAGCACCGTCCATCTCCAGCCAGTTCAGCTACGCAAAGCTCGGCCAGGTCATCACCGGCATCCAGCGCCTCGGCTTCTATCATGTCATCGAGGCGGCGCTCGGCGCAGATATGGTCGCGTATAAGGAAGCGGCAGAGCTCGCAGAAAAGGGCTTCCTCACAAGCTCCTGCTGCCCGGCATTCGTTTCTTACATCAAGAAGAACTTCCCGACCATGGTCGATAAGATCTCCCACAACCTGTCTCCGGCAGCCGAGATCGGCCGCTACATCAAGGAGACCACCCCGGGCGCAAAGGTCGTCTTCATCGGGCCGTGCACCGCGAAGAAGATGGAGTTCAAGGAAGGCGAGCCGGCAAGCCAGTACATCGACTGCACCCTGACGTTTGAAGAGCTGCAGGCGCTGTTCGACAGCCGCAACATCGACCTCACCACGCTTGAAGAAGGCGTGCTCGACAACGCTTCCTACTATGGCCGTATCTTTGCCCGCAGCGGCGGTCTGTCCGACGCGGTTGTGGAAGCGCTCAAGGAGCAGAACAACGAGGACTTCAAGCTCAACGCCATCGCATGCGACGGCATCGAGGCCTGCAAGGCGGCTCTGCTGCGCGCTTCCAAGAACGTTCTGCCGAACAACTTCATCGAAGGTATGGCATGCACCGGCGGCTGCATCGGCGGCGCAGGCTGCCTGACCCACGGCGAAAAGAACAAGGCAGATGTCGATAAGTACGGCAAGCAGGCGATGGAGAAGACGATTCTCGACGCCATCTCCGTGACGGATGTCGGACCGGAAGCCGAATAATTTAAGGCAACACAGTACAAAGTGCGTTTGAAAAAAGCATCGTGTGCGTTCGTTACCTTCTGCACACCACTTTGTACCAGGATCTTAAGAAAAGCAAGGCTCGGTCTGTTGAATGCACAGGCCGGGCCTTGTTCTATTTTGGAAAAACGAGAGGAGCTTTACCATGAAAGCAACGTATTTTGTAGGCCACGAGTCGTTTGAAGTGCGCGAGTGCCCCATCCCGAAGGCAAAGCCGGGCACCGTCGTCGTGAAGAACTACGCCTGCGGCGTATGCGGCACAGACGTGCACATTTACCACGGCGAAAAGGGCAGCGCAGAGGTGCACCCGCCGGTCGTGCTCGGCCACGAGTATTCCGGCGTCGTCACAGAAGTGGGCGAGGGCGTTACGGGCCTCAAGGTTGGCGACCATGTCACCATCGACCCGAACATCTACTGCGGCGAGTGCGAATACTGCCGCAACGGCAAAAAGCAGATGTGCCGCCACATGGAGGCCGTCGGTGTCACTATGGACGGCGGTTTTGAGGAATACAGCTGTGTGCCCGCCGCACAGGCGCTGGTGCTGGACCCGAACGTGCCGCTCGAGTACGGCGCGATGAGTGAGCCGCTCGCCTGCTGCCTGCACGGCATCGACCGCGCAGAAATTAAAGTGGGCGATACCGTCTGCGTGGTCGGCGGCGGTGCCATCGGCCTGCTGCTTGTGCAGCTTGCACGCTTGGCCGGTGCCTCCAAGGTCGTTTTGAGCGAGCCGAATGAAGCGCGCCGCAAGGTCGCAAAGGAGCTCGGCGCAGACCTGTGCATCAACCCGCTGGAAGACGGCTACTACGAGAAATTCCTCGAGTTCGTCGGCGGCGACGGCGTTGATGTCATCATCGAGTGCGCGGGCAACCACGCCGCGGTAGAGAGCGCGTTCAAGTTTGCAAAGCGCGGCGCAACGATCCTGCTCTTCAGCGTGCCGAAGGTAGAAGCTACCTACGAGGTGCCGCTGTTCGCGGTCTACCAGAAGGAGCTCACCATCAAGGGTACATTCGTCAACCCGGATACGCACCTGCGCGCCGTGGAGCTCATCAACTCCGGCCGCATTCAGATCGCGCCGATCATCACGCACACGTTCACGCTCGACGAGCTGCCGGAGGCCATCGCCATGCAGATGAGCGCCGAGGCCATCAAGGTCATCGTCAAGGCGTGACCGGCACGCGGTGCTAAACTTTTAACAAAACATTTTGTTTAGACGCGCCATTTTCCGTGCAGATGCAGATTTTTTCGGTTTGCTATGAGTTTTCATTGTACTTTCTGAAAAATTGCGGTATAATAATACAAATCGGCTGAAAGCGTTGGCTTCTGGCCGCTTGTGGTAAAAAATAAGGCGCATGAGGGCGTACCTCACTCCCGGAGAAAGGAATGCTTTCGGTTTAGAAAGCGGTGGCTGAATTATGGCACAGAATCTCTCTAACGATCATATTAACCTGACAATGCTGACGGATTTCTATGAGATTACCATGGCAAACGGCTATTTTGCCAATGATTTCAAGGATACCATCGGCTACTTCGATATGTTTTTCCGCAAGGTGCCGGACGGCGGCGGATTTGCCATCATGGCAGGTGTGGAGCAGCTTGTCAATTACTTGAGCGAGCTCTCTTTCACGCAGGAAGACATCGATTACCTGCGCTCCAAGCACATTTTCCGCGAAGAGTTCCTCGATTACCTGAAGAACTTCAAGTTCACCTGCGACGTTTGGGCTGTGCCGGAGGGCACGCCGATCTTCCCGGGTGAGCCGATCGTCACCGTGCGCGGCCCGGTCATCCAGGCGCAGTTCGTGGAGACCATGGTCCTGCTGTCCATCAACCACCAGAGCCTCATCGCAACGAAGACGAACCGCATCGTGCGTGCTGCGGACGGCAGAGCGGTTATGGAGTTCGGCTCCCGCCGTGCACAGGGCTTTGACGGCGCCATTTATGGCGCACGTGCCGCATATATCGGCGGCTGCGTCGGCACTGCCTGCACCATCAGCGACCGCCGTTTCGGCGTTCCGGCGCTCGGCACCATGGCGCACAGCTGGGTACAGCTTTTTGACAGCGAATACGAAGCATTTAAGGCGTATGCCGAGGAATATCCGCACAACTGCACGCTGCTCGTCGATACATACAACGTATTGAAATCCGGTGTGCCGAACGCCATCCGCGTCTTTAACGAAGTACTCGTGCCGCAGGGCTTCCGCCCGGCCGGCATCCGCATCGACAGCGGCGACATCACGTATCTTTCCAGAAAAGCGAGAAAGATGCTCGACGACGCCGGCTTTGAAGACTGCAAGATCTGCGCATCCAATTCCCTTGATGAGTACATCATCCGCGATATGCTCATGCAGGGCGCAAAGGTCGATTCCTTCGGCGTAGGCGAGCGTCTCATCACGTCTTCCAGCGAGCCGGTGTTCGGCGGCGTTTATAAGCTGGCGGCCGTTGAAAAGCCGGATGGTACCATCGTTCCGAAGATCAAGATCAGCGAAAACGTAGCAAAAATCACCACACCGTGCTTCAAGGAGGTTTGGCGTATTTTCGACCGCGAGACCGACAAGGCCATTGCGGATGTCATCACGCTGAACGACGAGGTCATCGACGACGAGAAGCCGTATACGATCTTCGACCCGAATCACACGTGGAAGCGCAAGACTGTGGAGAATTTCCGCGCCGTGCGCCTGCGCACCCAGCTGTTTAAAAACGGCGAGTGCCTATATCAGCCGCGTGCCTTAAGCGCCATCCGCGCGCATTGCCTCGCGCAGGTCGATACGCTGTGGGAAGAAGTAACGCGATTTGAAAACCCGCACAGCTACTATGTGGACCTTTCCCAGAAGCTGTGGGACGAGAAAAATCGCTTGCTTTCCGAAAACCAGTATTAAAATCCAATCATTTCACAAATTTTGCGAGTAAGCCGGACAGCTGCGGGTGTACGCCGAAAGGCCGCATCTGAGGAAAGTCCGAGCTCCACAGGGCGAGAATAACGGCTAACGGCCGCCGGGGGCGACCCCAGGGAAAGTGCAACAGAGATATACCGCCTGCATTGCAGGTAAGGGTGGAAAGGTGCGGTAAGAGCGCACCGGCGCGCAGGAGACTGCGCGGCCATGTAAACCCTATTCGGAGCAACATCGTGGAGAAACATATACGTCGGCCCGGCGGTTTCGAGGAGATGGCTTGAGCTGCACGGCAACGTGCAGACGAGAAAGATGGTTGTCCAAGACAGAACTCGGCTTATAGGTTTAGTCGCAATCTTGAATAAAAGGGGACAGAGAGTGCAAGCTTTCTGTCCTTTTTGTTTATTGCATATAAAAATGTCTCCCCGTTTTGGCTAAAACGATATTGACAAAATTCGCGCTTTTATGTTATTCTTTTTGTAACAAAAGCGGTTTCCCGTAAACGCGCATATACTTTTAACATCGGGAGAACGGTTGCGGTCGTTCTCTTTTTGCGTATTCGCGCGCTTTATTGCTCGATAAAGCACAGAGACAGGGCCCGAGCGATGAGGTGAACATTCGTATCAACGCGGTGCGCTTTTACGGCAAAAAGGACCGCAAATTGCTCAAACACGCGCCTTTGGGCTGATTTTCCGGAGAATTTCAGGAAAATAGAATTTTCCTCTTGCAAAACCAAAAGAACTGTGGTAGGATAGTCAAAACAAATTTGAAAGAAAGGGGTATGACAATGTTCCGCTTTGTCCGCGTTATGATGAATATGCAGTCCGCAAATGCCATGGGTAACGGTACTTGCTGCGGGCCTACATTGTCATACGCTTTTTGAGAGTTAGAAAGAACCTAACCGCATAAATCGCAATGAACAGTGCAGGCTGAATGAACGGTCTGCACTGTTTTATTTTCAGGAGAAATCAGGAGGAAACACAATGGAACACAAGGGGACTGTCACACTCGAAACGCCAAGACTCATTTTGCGCCGCTTAACGCTTGCGGACGCAGAGCCGATGTACCGCAACTGGGCGTCCGACCCTGGGGTCACAAAGTTCCTCACATGGCCCACGCACAGCAGCGTAGAGGTAACAAAGCAGATCCTCGCGCTGTGGGCATCGCACTATGAGGAGCTCAACTATTACCAGTGGGGTATTGTTGTAAAGGATGAAAACGCGCTTATCGGCACCATCGCTGCGGTAAAAACGGATGATGAGATCAAAGCGGCAGAGATCGGCTACTGCATCGGCCAAAACTGGTGGCACAAGGGCTATACGAGCGAAGCACTCGGTGCCGTGATTAATTTCCTGTTTGACGAGGTCGGCCTCAACCGCATTGCGGCGCGCCATGATGTGAACAACTCGCACTCCGGCGGCGTGATGAAAAAGTGCGGCATGCAGTTTGAGGGCATCATGCGCGAGGGTGCAAAGAACAATGGGGGGCTGTGCGACATTGCAAATTATGCGATTTTAAAGAAAGATCGCGCATAAATCGCGTTTTCGGGGAGAAAATTCAAAATTTTCCTTGCTAAACCGATAGCGTTTGTAGTATGATAATAAAAGTGATTATTTGCGGAGAAATGCCGCATGCCAAAGCGTAGGTTTTGCGTGTGCAGTTTAAGTGCCGCACGGAAAGGAATGTGGTCATCATGAAAAGAACAGAAATCGCGGCCCTCTACGGATCGCCGGAGACCTTTGGCGATACGCAGGTCACGGTCTGTGGCTGGGCGAGATCGATCCGCGACTCCAAAGCGCTCGGATTTATCGATCTGAATGACGGCAGCTGCTTTAAGGGCGTACAGATCGTCTTTACGGCGGAAAAACTCGAAAATTACAAGGAGATCGCTTCCCAGAATGTCGGCGCTGCGCTGCGTGTCACCGGTACGCTGCTGCTCACGCCGGAAGCGAAGCAGCCTTTTGAAATTCAGGCGGAGGAGATTACCGTTGAGGGTGCGTCCTCGCCGGAATACCCGCTTCAGAAGAAGCGCCACACGGTGGAATACCTGCGTACGGTCGCGCACCTGCGCCCGAGAACGAACCTCTTCAACGCGGCGTTCCGCGTGCGTTCTGCTGCAGCGTTCGCCATCCATAAGTTCTTCAATGAGAACGGCTTCACCTACGTGCATACGCCGATTGTCACGGGCAGTGACTGCGAGGGCGCGGGCGAGATGTTCCAGCTGACAACGCTCGACCTCGACAATGTCCCGAAAAACGAGGACGGCACGGTCGATTACAGCAAGGATTTCTTCGGCAAGCAGACGTCCCTCACCGTTTCCGGCCAGCTTGAGGCGGAGTGCATGGCCATGGCGTTCGGTAAGGTCTATACGTTCGGTCCCACGTTCCGCGCAGAGCGCTCCTACACGCAGCGTCACGCGGCAGAGTTCTGGATGGTCGAGCCGGAGATTGCGTTTGCCGATCTCAACGACGACATGGATCTCATGGAGGCCATGATCAAGTACATCATCAAAGACGTTATGGCGCGCTGCCCGCAGGACATCGACTTCTTCAACCAGTTTGTCGATAAGG
>CAKUBN010000078.1 GCA_934643185.1 uncultured Eubacteriales bacterium | reverse complement strand
GTTTTGCAACGTTGATTATTATACCGAATTTTCTCCGTAAAGTCAACCCCTATCGCGAATTTTCTTTTAAAAAAATTTCGTGCGGACAAAATCCGCCTACGCCGGGCGGTTTACGGTTGTAACCACGCGCAATGTGTGGTACAATGATACATACAGAAATTCAAGATGGGAAAGGGCGGCTTTTCATGGGTTATAAGCTGGAGCTCGGCGCATGGAGCGCGGTTTTCGCCGTGCCGAACGCGCTTGTAGATCGATATATCAAGGAGGCGGACGGAGATCAGCTCAAGGTCATGCTGTGGCTTCTGCGCCATAACGGGCGGCCGTATGCGGCGGAGGATCTTGCAGCCGCGCTCGGCATCACCCCGCAGCGTGTCGATACCGCGCTCGGCTTCTGGATGAAAAGCGGCCTCATTTGCAGCGTTGACACCCCGCTGGATACCGCCCTTACGCCGAATCACGTGGAGAGCCCCACGCCCCCGCAGCCAAAGGCCGCTCCAACACAGCCGCAGCGCCCCACCGCGCCGAAGCGTATGCTGCGCCCGGACGGGCTTTATATCTCGGAACGCGTAGAATCCTCCCCGGAGATTCGCCGCCTTGTAGAGGAAGCGCAGAACCTGCTCGGCAAAACGCTTTCCCCCGCGCTTTCCGGCACGCTCATTCAGGCGCACGAAGATTACGGCCTGCCGTGCGAAGTCATTTTAATGCTTATCGCCTACGCGAATAAGATTGGCCGCGCAAACACGAGCTACATCGAATCCACCGTGCGCAACTGGGCAGATTCCAACATTTTAAGCATCGCCGCCGCGGAGGAAAAGCTGCGCGAGCTCGACGAGACCGCCATCGCGTGGAAGCGCTGTGAAAATGCGTTCGGCATCACCTCCCGCCGCGCACCCAGCAAAAACGAGAGCCAGTTTGCTCACAGATGGGTGTTCGAGTGGCGCATGCCCGATGAGCTTCTAAACGAAGCCTATAACCGCTGTGTGGATAACACCGGCAAGGTCAACATGAAATACATCAACGCCATTTTGGAATCGTGGCACAACGCGGGCATCCATACCTTGAAAGAAGCCGTGGATGAAAGAATTGCCGCCGAAGCCCGCCGCGAGGGTGCGCATAAGCCTTCTTATGACCTTGACGAATACGAAAAATACGATATTTTTGCTACGGAGAAATAAACCATGGGATATGCAAGGCAGGTCTACACGCAAGCTGAAAATGAATTAAACAGACGTCGCACCACCGCGCAGGATAACGCACAGCGCCGCTTAGAGAACTTCTACGCCGTCTGCCCCGAAGCGGAGGACGTGCGCAGACGCATCGCTTCCACAGCAAGTCGGGCGGCTATGGCCGTTTTGCGCAGCGGCAACGCGCGAGAGACCATGGAAGCTTTAAAAAATGAAAATCTTTCGCTGCAAAAGCAGTTTGCCGATCTCCTCGCCGCGCACGGTCTCACCCGCGCTGACATCGAGCCGCAGTACACCTGCAAGCGCTGCGAAGATACCGGCTATGTAGACGGCCGCATTTGCTCCTGTTACCGCAGTTTATTAAAGCAGATCGCCTACGAAAACCTAAACCGTATCTCCCCGCTGACGCTCTCGTCCTTTGAGGATTTCTCCCTGCTCTATTATTCCGATGTTTCCGTAAACGGCGAGCGTTCCGACCGCGAGCAAATGCGCAACATTTACGACTTCTGCCGGCGCTACGCAGACAACTTCAAAAAGGACAGCGGCAACCTGTTTTTCACAGGCGCTACGGGTCTCGGCAAAACGCACCTTTCCCTCGCCATCGCCGCAGAAGCCATCAATAAGGGGTTTGGCGTAGTGTATGGCACGGCGCAGACTTTTGCCCTTTCTCTCGAGCGCGAGCGCTTCACCCGCACCGAAGAATCCGCCGGCGATACGCTCGATCTTTTAAACGACTGCGACCTGCTCATCATCGACGACCTCGGCATGGAAATCTCGTCGTCTTACATCACGGCAACAATCTACAATGTGATTGATACGCGCATCACGCTGAAAAAGCCGACCATCATCAGCACAAACCTCTCCATGCAGGAGCTCGAAAAGCGTTACAACGAGCGCTTCACTTCGCGCATAATCGGATTCTACGACCGCTTGATCTTCCGCGGTAAAGACATCCGCATGAAGAAAAAGCTCAATCCGCAAAACAAACAGAATTAGCACGCAAGCAAAAAGCCGAACGGCATCGGAGCTTTCCCCGCCGTTCGGCTTTTATAATTTGTTTTAATACTTCGCGGATTCAATCTCTTCAATCACGCCACGCACGGCTTTCTCCACCGCGCCATCTTCAAACGGCACCGGAATGCCGACATAATGCAGCAGATCAAAATAGCCCAGCGTGCCACCCGCTTTGCACAGCTTCAAATAACGTGCCCAAGCGCTTTCGCGGTCTTTCTTCATCTCGTCATAGAAGAAGAATGTGCAGATCTGCGCCAGCGCGTAATCGATATAATAGAACGGGTAGAGGAAAATGTGCTGCTTCTGCATCCAAAAACCACCGTTTTCCAAGAATGCGTTGCCGTCATAATCGCGCCACGGCATATATTTTTTCTCAATGCTGCGCCACACACCGCGGCGTTCCTTCGCCGTCATCTTCGGGTTCTTGTATACCTCGTGCTGGAACTCATCCACGCACGCCATGTACGGGATAACGGCCAGTGCGTCGCACAAATGTGCATAACGGTATTCGTCCGCGCGGTCGCCGAAGAATTTATCCATCCACGGGTAGGTGAAAAACTCCATCGACATCGAGTGGATCTCGCACACCTCGCTCGTAGAGCCCTGCAAAACGCCGATCGGAATCAAGCGTTCGCCGAGATATGCCTGGAACGCGTGGCCGGCCTCATGCGTCAAAACGTCCACGTCTGCAGAAGTACCGTTAAAGTTCGAAAAAATGAACGGTGCTTTGTATTCCGGCAAAGATGTGCAGTAGCCGCCAAGGTGCTTGCCCGGGCGCGTCTCAAGGTCAAACAGCTCGTACTTCGTCATGAAGTCGAAGAATTCCTTTGTTTCGGGCGAGAGAGCGCCGTACATTTCGGTCGCCTGCCCCACCATATAATCTTTGCCGCCGATAGGATCTGCGTTGCCGCCTGCAAATGTCAAACTCTCATCGTAGTATTTGACGGAATCCAAACCGAGGCGCTTTGCCTGCGCCTTGCGCATGCGGTCCACCGCCGGCGTGATAACCGTGCGGATCTGCTCGCGGAATTTCTCCACGTGCTCGGGCGTGTAGTCCAGTCTGCCCATATTGCGGTACGCAAGCTCGGTGTAATTGTCATAGCCGAGCTTCTTCGCCATCTCTACGCGCACTTCGATGAGCTTATCGTACAACTCATCGAGCTTGTCGGAAACGCCTTCGTAAAGGTTAGCCCACTTTTCAAACGCTTCTTTGCGCTCCTCGCGGTCGGTGCTCTCCATATGTTTTAAAAGGCCGTAGAAGTTGCAGGTCTCGCCGCGGAAATCCACCTTGCAGGAAGCCGCAGCCTTGGAATACTCCACGGAAAGCTCCGATTCTTTTACAAGCTCCGGGATAATGCGCTCGTCCTGTGTCTTGAGGTTATTTTCCAAAACCGCGATGAAATGCGCGCCGTATTCCTTTTCAAAGTCCGCACGGAACGGGCCGTTCACAATGCCTTCCTTCATCGCCTTCTCCGCCGGGATCAGGTTCGGCAGATTTTCGTTCAGGTACGCCATTTCCGCTTCGTAGAATTCATCCGTCGTGTTCATCGTATTGCGGATGCTGCAAAGCGACGCGATCGTAGACAAGTGCGTGTCGAGCTTTTCGGCGTCTAAAAACACCTTTTTCGCTTCCTCAAAGGTCTTTGCTGCCTTAAATGCCTCGCTGTACCGCTTATATTCCTCCACTGCCGCCACAATGTCCGGTCGGGTGTACGGAAGTTCACTGAATTTCTGCACAACAATACGCTTCCTTTCCAAAATCTATTTGCGCTTATCATACCACTGCTTTGCACATTTTGCAAGCTGTTTTTGTTTATCCTGCACAGCAAAATGTAATCTATGCAAAAAGAGACCGCGCACAAAGCCCGATCTCTATCTTTGAGATAAATTTTAAGTTATTTCAGCTCGCCAACAACCTCACGAATGGACTTCGCCAGAATATTGAGGCCCTTTTCCAGCGTATCCATCGGCACCTTCAGCTCCGGCATGATCTTCACAACGGAATCGCGGCGGCCTACACGCTCCACGATGAGGCCGTTTTCAAACGCCTTGTGAATGACCGCCTTCGCAACATCGCCCTCAAACGCGCCGAAATCCACGCCCCACAGCAAACCGATGCCACGTGTCGTGATGCGGCTGTCAATCGTCTCAATGTTCTCCTTGAGGAACTTCTCCACGAACGGCGCACGCTCACGAACTGCGTCTTCCACGTGCTCGTTCAGCATGAACTCCAGGCCCGCTTTCGCTGCGACCAAAGACAGCTGATAGCCGCGGAATGTGCCGTTGTGCTCGCCCGGCTTCCACTGGTCGAGCTCCGGGCGCAACAGCGTCAGCGCAAACGGCATGCCATAGCCGCCGATGGACTTCGAGAGCGTCACGATGTCCGGCGTGATGCCTGCGCGTTCAAACGAGAAGAACCAACCGGTGCGGGCAGCACCCACCTGTACGTCATCGACGATCATCAAAATGTCGTACTTGTCGCACAGTGCGCGCACGCGGCGCAGCCACTCATCGGGCAGCACATAAATACCGCCGTCCGCCTGCGTCGTTTCCAAAATGATCGCCGCCGGCTTCTCCACGCCGGAGTGGTCGTCTGTGATCAGGCGTTCCATATATGCCACGGTGTCGAGCTCCGGGAACATATACGGTGCCGGAATATGCGTCACGTTGTAAAGCGGCACGCCTGCGCCCTTGCGGGAATCCGCATTCGTTGTCAGCGCTAAAGAACCCAGCGTCATGCCGTGGAACGCACCCATCAGCGCAAAGACATTGTTGCGCTTCTTTACCTTGCGAGCCAGCTTCAAGGCCGCTTCCACCGCGTTTGTGCCGGTCGGGCCTACAAACTGAATTTTATAGTCAAAGCCGCGTGGGCGAATGACTTCATTTTCAAAATATTCGATGAATTCGCGCTTCGGTTTTGTGTACATGTCAAGCGCGTGCATCACGCCGTCGTTCTGCAAATATTCAACGACCTTCTCTTTGATGTACGGGTTGTTATGTCCGTAGTTCAGCGCACCGGAGCCGCAAAAGAAGTCGATATACTCCTTGCCGTTCTCATCCGTCTGGATAGAGCCCTTCGCCTTGACAAAGACCGTCGGGAAGTTACGGCAGTAAGAGCGAACTTCGGATTCATACGTTTCAAATGCTTTCGTGTTGTTTGTACTCATGTAGTACCATCCTTTCTACCATGCCATCTGCATGATTCAGCGATCACACGCGTTATGCGTGGGGCTGCGTTTTTCCCGCTCATGAGTTTTGAAGCGAGAGTCAGCGGTCGTTCGGCCAATGTGTAATAGAAATTTTGGCCGGATCCATACGGCACGCACAAATCGTTTTGTGCGATACCGTGATTAAGTTTACCACACTTGTCCGAAAAAAGAAAGGCCTTCTTTCGCAAAAAAACATATATCTCTGCAAAAATTCTGCAAAAAAGAGCAGCGCCCGCAAAAGACGCTGCCCAAATTTACAAAATTGGAATTTGACTATCTCTTAACTCGTTTTGATAAATGAAGTTCATTATCATCTACATAACCAAGTTTATTATATACAGATTGTGCAACAAGATTTTCTTGTCCTGTTAGAAGTTCATATTTGTCAAGTGGATAATTCTTACTACAATAAGCCTCTGCAAAAGTAATCATCTCACTCGCTAAGCCTCTTTTTCTGTATGCTGGTTTAACATACACTTCTGTAATTTCAGGCATATATTCATCATAGCAGAACGATTTTTTAAGCTGAACACAAACAAATCCAACTAACATATCATCTTCATCAGCAACGATAACAACTTCCTGTTTATTATTCATAAGGGAATTTCTAATATTGTCTATGCTTGTTTCGCCCTCACCATTAAATTCGTTATTTAAGATTTTTAATTGCTCTGCATCATTTACTGTTGCAATTCTTACCATAATTACATCTCATCAAATCTAAATTTATTCGATGTTCTCGCCGAGCGTACCCTGGCTGAGCGCCTTCAGATACGCAGTGATGAAATCATCAAGGTCGCCGTCCATCACCGCGCTGATGTTGCCCTTTTCGCAGCCCGTGCGGTGATCCTTTACGAGCGTGTACGGCATGAAGACATAGGAGCGAATCTGGCTGCCCCACGTGATCTCCTTCTGCTCGCCCTTAATGTCGGAGATTTTTTCAAGGTGTTCACGTTCCTTGATCTCAACGAGCTTAGAGATAAGCATTTTCATAGCCACGTCGCGGTTCTGGTACTGGCTGCGTTCCACCTGGCAGGAAACGACAATACCCGTCGGAATGTGGATCAAACGCACGGCCGAAGAGGTCTTGTTGACCTTCTGTCCGCCCGCACCGCTCGCACGGTATACTTCCATCTTAATATCGTCCGGGTTGATTTCCACGCTGAGGTCCTCGTCAATCTCCGGCATAACCTCCAGAGAGGAGAATGAGGTGTGACGGCGGCCTGCGGAATCGAACGGCGAGACGCGCACCAAACGGTGAACGCCCGCTTCACTCTTCAAAAAGCCATAAGCATTTTCGCCCTCGACAAGGATGGAAGCGCTCTTCAGGCCCGCTTCGTCGCCCTCAAGGTAATCGAGCGTAGAAACCTTAAAGCCGTGACGCTCACCCCAACGGTTGTACATACGGAACAGCATCTCGGCCCAGTCCTGTGCCTCCGTGCCGCCGGAACCCGCATGGAACGTCAAAATCGCGTTCTTACTGTCATATTCGCCGGTGAGAAGCGTTGTCAGACGCATCGTCTCAATCTCTTTGCCGATGGCCTCCACTTCCTCCTGTGCCTCCGGCAAAAGAGAAAGGTCTTCTTCCTCATTGCCCATTTCAATGAGCGTCAGCGTATCTTCGCAGCGGGAAACAAGGTTCAGATACGTCTCGTCCTTCTGCTTTAACGCAGCGGTCTTCTGCAAAATCTTCTGTGCAGATTCCATGTTGTCGTAAAAGCCCGGCTCCGCCGCCTTGTTTTCCAGCATTTCCACTTCTTCACGCAGTCTTTCAAGGCCCAGCGCGTCCTTCAATTCATCCAGCGCCGCCTGCTTTTCATTCAGTTCATGTTTTAATACTTCATATTGCAGCATACGTTTTCGTTACCTTTCAAAAATGTCCGTCCAAACCCGCCTTCAAACATTTCACGGCGGCGTTCAGCTTAAATGTGCGCAAATCTCTGTTTATTATAATAGATAACCCGCCGTTTGTAAATAGAAAAAATGCGGGAAAACGCATGGTTTCGCTGAAATCTTTATATTAGCCTTTCTTGAAGTTTTACTTCGTTTTCTCGCTGAATTATTAACAGTCTGAAAATTTGCACGCTTTGCATTGCGATTGCGGGCATTTTGTAGTATTATATGAATAAGAAAATAATTCTGGCAGTATTCTGACCGTCTTTTGAATATTGCCAACCGAATTTTGGAGGTTCTGTTTTGGACTACAAAGGTATCAAGTGTCCTGTGTGCGACAAGCCGTTTACGGAAAATGACGACATTGTCGTCTGCCCGGTCTGCGGTGCACCATACCACAGAGACTGCTATAAAGAAAAAGGCGCGTGCATTTTCACAGATCTGCACGAAAGCGGCAAGACTTGGGCGCCGCCTGTTCCGCCGGACGCGCCGAACACGGCCAGTGAGCTTAAAGACAAGGAATGCCCGAACTGCGGCACCTTAAACGCCCACAGTGCGCTGTTCTGCAACATCTGCGGCACTTCCCTCACCGGCGCGCCGGATGAACACCGCAACACGGGCTACAACACGCAGCAAAATCCGAATAACGCGAACAATCCGAACGGCTATAACAATTACAATAACCCGTACGGCAGTTATCCCCCGCCGCAAAACAACGCAAACTATCAGAGCCGCGGCTTTGGCGGCGTGCCGTTCGCGTTCGACCCCATGGGCGGCGCAAATCCCGCGGAATTTGTTGCGGATAATGTCACCTACGGCGGCGTGAGCAAGGTCGTGCAGCAGAATACGGCGTATTACCTTTCCGTGTTCCGCAATATTAAGTCTTTCGGGCGCAGCAAGTTCAACTTCAGCGCGTTCCTGTTCTCCGGCGGCTGGCTCCTGTACCGCAAGCAGTACAAGGCGGGCATTATCACCACCACGCTCATGTTCCTTTTGTATATCGCGAACCTGATGCTCTCGTATCTCGTCGTCAGCCCCATCACGACGCATGTCATCGACAACGCCGGTGTGTCTTCGTCGGACATCAGCTACGTGCAGCTCGCAAATCTGCTCTCGCAGTATTTGATGGATAACCCCTCGCAGTATCTTTTGTTCTGCCTGCCGCTTTTGTGCAGCGCCCTGATGCTCGGCATCATGATCTTCGTCGGTGCACGCGCAAACCGCATGTATTTAAACCACTG
>CAKUBN010000077.1 GCA_934643185.1 uncultured Eubacteriales bacterium | reverse complement strand
GGTCTCAAAGAGCGTCTGGAGCATGTGGCAAACTCCGATTTCGTCCGCATTTCCTATACGGATGCCGTAAAGCTCCTTGAAAAGAACAACGACAACTTTGAATATAAGGTCTCCTGGGGCTGCGACCTCCAGACCGAGCACGAGCGCTACCTCACCGAAAAAGAGTTCGGCAAGCCGGTGTTCGTCACCGATTACCCGAAGGAGATCAAGGCATTCTACATGCGCCTCAATGACGATGACAAGACCGTTGCGGCGACCGATCTGCTCGTGCCGGGCATCGGCGAGCTGTGCGGCGCAAGCCAGAGAGAAGAGCGCTACGACGTGCTTCTGAACCGCATTCGCGAGCTCGGCCTTAACGAGGAGGATTACTGGTGGTACCTCGACCTTCGCCGTTTCGGCGGCAACAAGCATGCGGGTTTCGGTCTCGGCTTCGAGCGCATGGTCATGTACCTTACGGGCATCTCCAATATCCGCGACGTACTGCCGTTCCCGCGCACAACGGGCTCTGCGGAGTTCTAAATTTCATAAAAGCAATTTTGCCGGTGCAGTTCGCTGTGCCGGTTTTTGCTTTGTTATACGCTTGTCAGAATGAACGGAAAAGCAGGAAAACACGTCGTACAATCGTGCAAAACGGGAAAAATGCAAGATTTATAAATAAGGCTTGCATTTTTAGCTTATTTGTATTACAATAAGAATTGTTTCAGGCGCTATTGGAGCGTAAAAATGAATTGAATACTTATTTTTCAATTCAAAATCTTATTTATGGAGATGTTTTCGTGGCGTACGCAAACTTGAGCAAAGCAGAATTACAGAAGGTTTTCGATGAGCTTTCCGCAGAATATAAGGGCTATCAGGCCAAAAATCTTTCGCTGAACATGGCGCGCGGCAAGCCCAGCGCAAAACAACTGGAGCTTGCCCTCGGCGTTTTGGAAGCGCTGAAAGCGAGAAGCGAATTTGCGAATTCCAACGGTGATGACTGCCGTAACTACGGCCTTTGGGACGGTCTGCCGGAGATGAAGCGCATTTTCGCCGATATGGTCGGCGTACCGGCTTCGCAGGTCATTCTCGGCAACAACTCAAGCTTGATGATGATGTTTGAGGTTATTTCCCGCGGCTTCTCGCACGGTTACAACGGCTGCACGCCGTGGTGCAAGCTGGATAAGAAAAAATTTCTCTGTCCGGTGCCGGGTTACGACCGCCATTTTGCCGTAACGGAGTATTACGGCTTCGAGCTCATTAACATCCCGATGTATGCTACCGGCCCGGATATGGATCTCATCGAAAAGCTCGTCAAGGACGATGACTCCATTAAGGGCATTTGGTGTGTGCCGAAGTATTCGAACCCCACGGGTGTCACGTATTCCGATGAGACCGTCCGCCGTTTCGCCGCATTAAAACCGGCTGCAAAGGACTTCAAAATCATGTGGGATAACGCCTATTGTGTGCATGACCTCACCGATACGCCGGATACGCTGCTCAATATCTACGATCTCTGCGTTGAAAACGGCACGGAAGATCAGATCTTCATTTTTGCCTCTACGTCCAAGATCTCGTTCCCGGGCGCCGGTGTGGCCGGCCTCGCCACGAGCGATAACAATATCCGCGATTTCAAGGAGCACACGCTCACGTCTACCATCGGCCCGGATAAGCTGAATCAGCTGCGCCACGTGCTGTTCCTGCACGACATCAACGGTGTACGCGCCCTCATGAAGGGTCACCGCGCCATTTTGGAACCGAAGTTCCGCCTGTGCGAGCTGATGCTGGAGGAAAATATCGGCGACCTCGGCATCGCCGAGTGGAATAAGCCGAACGGCGGCTATTTCATCAGTGTTGATGTGCTTGACGGCTGCGCAAAGCGCGTCGTGCAGCTGTGCAAAGAAGCGGGCGTCATCCTGACCGATGCCGGTGCGACGTTCCCGTACGGCAAAGACCCGCACGACAGTAACATTCGTCTTGCGCCGTCGTTCCCGCCGCTTGAAGAGCTCGAACAGGCCATGGAAGTTTTCTGTTGCTCCATCAAGCTTGCCGCTGCAGAAAAGCTGCTGAACGCGTAAAATTTCATACAAAATACAGAGCAAGAGAGGGATAGACCGTCCTTCTCTTGCTTTTTTGCATAAAAGCGGACATCTTTTCAAAATCGCCTTGACGCCGAACACAGGTTTCGCTATACTGAAAAATACGGAAGAATAGTTTTAATTCAGAGGAGAACGATATGGAAAAGAAAAACAACAGAAAGATTCTCGAATATTTCACCTGCGAAAATAAAGAGCACTGGCTCCGTGAGATTCAAAAGAGCGATTGGGGAGCGGGGCAGTACCTTTACAGCTTGCTGAAAGAAAATAAGCTGAAAGCACTTGTCGGCGCAACAACACTGGTTTTGATGCTGGCAGACGGCGACAAGCTCGTCTCGTTCTGCACGCTTGCGCCGCTTGATGACGTGCAGCCAACATCATACACGCCGTGGGTCGGGTTTGTGTATACATTCCCGGAGTACCGCGGGCAGCACTGTGCCGGTCGGCTTTTGGACTGCGCAGAAAGCATCGCGGCCATCATGGAACGGAAGTACACATTCATTTCTACCAATCACATCGGGCTGTATGAAAAATACGGCTATACTTTTTTAGAGACCGCACAAGACATTTCCGGCGGCGAGACCCGCATTTACCGCAAGGCGCTTTTAGACGGCGGGCCGGAAACGGAGCGCCGTCTAAAAAACGGAGCCCGGTATAAATCGGAGATCGTCCGCGCAGCGCGTACAGGCACCGACCCGACGGCGTATTGCGGGCTTTCGTGCGACCATTGCTTTTTAGGGCAGTGGTGCGGCGGCTGTCGGTCGGATTTTAACTGTTGCTCCTACGGCACGCTGTACGAGAAAGGCGTATGCCCCAATGCCGCCTGCTGTAAGGAAAACGGGCTTGACGGTTGCTATGACTGCGCGAAAATTCTGATGTGCGAAAAAGGATTTTACACGAAGGACAACGACGGCGCAGCCGCCGCCAAGGCGCAGGCGCTGTTCATTCATAAGCACGGCAAGGAAGAGTTTTTCAAGCTGCAAAACGTCATGCACAAAGCGCGTGATTTCAAGAAGATACAGGAAATCTTGGGTCAAAACACGCAGGAGGGTTTGCGCATTTTAGAAGGCTTTATGAAAACGGAAGCAGATGTTTGACGGCGCTTTCGATTTTTGAATGTATTTTATCAAAATACAATAATTTTAAAATGGTATTTTGAAGTTTTGCTTTTGTAAATTTGCGGTTTTTAATTTATATTGATTTGGATTTTACTGTTAGTATTCCGGCTTTTTTCAACATGCCAATCAGCATGAAAAAAGTGCCGGTGTAGGGGATGAGCCAAAAATTGCGGCTGATAAGGCTGCAATACACAGCGAAAAGCATCACGGCGGGCGGGGTGCGCGTCATTTTGGCGAGCAGCTTCGGCTCAATAATCTGCCGAATGACGCTTAGAATGATCCACCCGATGAAGAGCCCGAGTGCTTGCGCCGCACTGCCGCATAACAATCGGTAAACGGCGAGCGGCAGCAAAACAGTTCCCGGCCCAAAGACCGGGAAAATATCGGAGACCGTCACAACGGCGGCAGTCATCAGCGGGTATTCCATGCGCAGCAGGTGGAGCATCACAAAGCTTTCCGCAAACGTGATGGTGTAAATGAGTGCATAGGCGGAAACAAACCCGACGGAAGATTCGCTTTTTGCGGATTTTTGCAGGTTTTCTACGTACTTTTCGCCGATGAGCTTCTTTAAAAGTGACAGCAAATTTTCACGGTACAGCAGGGTGAGATACGCAAAAACCGGGATGAGCATGAGCGTCAAAAACACGGCAGGCAGCAGCAAAATCGCTTTTACAGTGCCTTGCAGCGCGGGCATGGCGGCACCCATGTTACCCGAAAAATTCTTCTGCGCAGCGGAGATCCACTGCGGCAATTCCTGCCATGTGCGCTCCAAAAACGACCGCACGGCGGGGGCGAGTGCTTCGTAGCGAAAGTATCGCCCGGAAGCAAAAAACGCGGCGCTTTCCCTGATGAGCCGCGTGAAAAGCAATGCAAGAAGGACGAGCGAAACACTATAAACGGCGACAACAGTGCAAAGTGCGGCGCGCTTATGGGAGAGATGCAGCCGTTTTTCCAGCAGGCGGCATAGCGGTGCTGTGATCCACCCGAGCAACCCGCCAAGCAAAATTGGGAGAATATGAAAAATAAATCGAACCGCCAAAATAAAGACAACCGTATACAGTATTAGTAATACGATAAATATCTTTTTGCTTTTTACAAATTTCCAAACGCGCTTTGCCACCTTTGCACCGCCTTTCCTTTACACATCTGCAGCGCACATAGTTTGGCTTTGCGCGGCGGAAAAATTCGCAAATTTAAGCAAAATATGCATGACATTTTTCGCGCGGTGTGCTACAATATCCTCGAATAAATGTGGTGCATACATTTTAATGCGCCGATAACGGCTAAAGGAGCTTGAGCTTATGGAAATTACAGTCAGCAAACGTTTTCTACGCGTGCCGGTGAAATTTGACGGCACTTCGCACAAATTTACTTTTTCTGAAAACGGCACACCGGTTTATAAGTTCGATGCCGTTTATACGGAAGAAAACGCAGATGCGGTTTATTATGCCGACCTGCGCGATTACCTTGGTAAGACGATGTCCGTCACGGTAGAGCCGGAGTGCGCATTTACACCGGTGTTTGAGGATGCCATGATGCCGCTTACGGCGGAAGAGACCGTCTTGCGCCCGCAGCTGCACTTTACAGCGGAGCGCGGCTGGATCAACGATCCGAACGGTCTGTGCTTTTACGGCGGACAGTATCACCTTTTCTACCAGCACAATCCCTACGGCAGACTGTGGGGCAACATGCATTGGGGTCACGCCGTGAGCCCGGATCTTTTCCACTGGGAATATAAGGAAGAAGCGATGTTCCTTGACATGGACGGCGCAATGTTTTCCGGCTGTGCGGTAGTCGATCACAACAATGTTTCCGGCCTCAAGGAAGGCGATGAAACGCCAATTTTGTTCTTTTACACCTGCGCGGGCGAAAAAAAGAGCACACAGTGCCTTGCGTATAGCACAGACGGCGGTAAAACGCTGAAAAAGTATGACAAAAATCCGCTGATCGACGAGATCGCACCCGGCAACCGCGACCCGAAGGTTATTTACGACGCAAAGCGCGCGCGCTGGCTGATGGCACTGTATTTTGTGGAGCGCACCTACGCAATCTTCACGTCGCAGGACTTACTGCATTGGGATCTTCTGCAGAAATTTGACCTGCCCGGTGATGACGAGTGCCCGGATCTCTATCCGCTTACAGCAGATGACGGCAGAACGCTGTGGGTCTATTCCGGTGCGCATGACATGTATTTTGTCGGCGATTTTGATGAAAACGGCCTTTACCAGCCGATTCAGTCGGTCGGGCAGCTTTCGTATAACTCGCAGTCGTATGCGGCGCAGACGTATTACTACGAGCCGGGCAAGCCGGTCATCCGCTTTGCGTGGAACCGCAGCGATATTCCCGGCGCGCCGTTCAACGGCTCCATGTGTACGCCGACCGAAATGACGCTGAAAAAGCACGGCGACCGCTACTATCTCTCTGCGCTGCCGATCAAGAGCACAGAAAATCTGGTTGTAAAATCTGACAAGCTTGATGACTTTACATTGACACACTGCACGCACGAGCTCGGCAGCAAGACCTGCCGCATCTCCTTTACTGTAAAGGAAGGCAACCTTACATGCAGTTTGTATGGCCTTGAGATGAAGCTCGACAAAAACGGTCTGACCTGCGGAGAATCCATATTGCCGCGCCTGAAAAACGAGCCGATGAAGGTGGACATCATTACCGATACAAACAGCGTAGAGATTTATTTGAACGGCGTTGCAAACACGGTCATCGCGCATGTGCTGGATGAGACGAAGCCGACGTTCACGATCCACGCCGAGGATCCCGTTGAGGTGCAGAACCTCACAGTTTCCGAGCTTTCGCTGTGATGCGTGCAATGAAGCGCGTACTGACCATCGCCGGGTCGGATTGCTCCGGCGGCGCGGGTATTCAGGCGGATATCAAGACAATGTCCGCACACGGCGTGTACGCGATGAGCGTGATCGTATCCGTCGTGGCGGAAAACACCGTGCATGTGCTGAAAAAGCAGGATATTGCGCCGGAGATTGTCCGCGCGCAGGTGGACGCAATCTATGAAGATATCGGTACGGACGCCGTGAAGATTGGCATGCTGCCGACGCCGGAGGTGATGTCTGCTGTGGCGGAAAAGCTGCGCAAATACTGTCCGAAGAACGTCGTTGTTGACCCTGTGATGTATGCGAAAGACGGAACGGCACTGATGGCTCCGCAGTCGATTGAGACATTCAAAGCGGAAATTTTGCCGCTCGCCGACGTGCTGACACCGAATATTCCCGAGGCGGAGGAAATCACCGGGATGCACATTGAGACGGAAAACGATATGTGTGCTGCAGCAAAGTTGATTTACACAATGGGCTGTAAAGCTGTGCTTGTAAAGGGAGGACACTTTGCAGGCGACCCGATCGATATACTGTTCGATGGTGAACAGTATATAAGCTTTACAGCGAAACGCATTCAAACGAAGAACACGCACGGCACAGGGTGCACACTGTCTTCCGCTATTGCCTCGAATTTGGCGCTTGGATATGCACCCGCTGAAGCGGTGAAGCGTGCGAAAGACTATATGACGTGCGCCATCGAGCACGCGCTCGAGCTCGGGCACGGCGCGGGGCCGACGAACCACTTTTACAGCTTGTATCAAAGCGGACTTCCAAAGTAAATAGCTTGCTCCATAGAGAAAGCACCTTGTAAAGCTTTTGGCCTTGCAGGGTGCTTTTCATGTTTGAAAAATCGCGGCGGATTTCGGGCACACTTTTCAAAGGCATAAAGGCACGTTTATGAAAAGGCGATGGCCCGTTTTTTCCACTTTGGTTCTAAACCCGGCGGCACGTCCATAGAATTGGGCATACGGAGCGGAAAGAAAGGTGTGTGCGATGGATTTTGAAAAGGCGATCCGCCCGCTCGGGCGCTTTACACCGATGCTTGAAAAGGTGCCGCAGGCGGTGCGCGATGCGGTGTTTGACATTCGTATCAGTGTGGATAAGCCTGTGTTGCTGTGCTGCGGCGACCGCATTTTGTTTTTGCGGGAAGACGGCGACACGGCGCAGTATTTTTCGCAAAACAATGTGACAGCGACACGCGAGGACGTGGAGGAGATCTTTTTGCGGCTGTGCGGATATTCTGTTTACAGTCACATGGAGGAGATTCGCGGCGGATTCGTCTCCGCAGACCGCGCGCTGCGGGTGGGTATCGGCGGTACGGCGGTGATCGAAAAGGGCGGCATCAAAACGGTGCGCGACGTGACGAGTCTTTCTGTGCGTATCCCGCGGGAGAAGCGCGGCTGTGCAGAGGAGGTGCTGCGCTACGGCGTAGACCTCAGCCGCGGGCTGCTGCTTGCGGGCGCGCCGTCCTCGGGCAAAACGACGCTGCTGCGGGACATTGCACGATATATCGGTACGGTGGGACACCGCGTGGTGGTGCTTGACGAGCGGTTTGAGCTGAGTGCGGACGGGTTTGACCTCGGCGCGTGCACGGATATTTTGCAGGGCTACCCGAAGCAGGAGGGGCTTTCGCACGCGGTGCGGTGTCTTTCACCGGAGTACATCGTCTGCGATGAGCTCGGCGAAAACGATCTTTCGGCGATACGTTCGGCATCGTTTTCAGGGGTGGCGCTGATTGCGAGCATCCACGCGGGCAGTGTACACGAGCTGTGTTGCCGACCGCTGTGCCGCGGGATTCTGTCGCTCGGCGCGTTTGAAACGGTGGCACTGCTGCACGGGCGAAGTGCACCGACGAAAGTGGAAAAGCTGTTTTTGGCGGGTGATCTTCTTGAAAACAACGGCGGCGATCCTGATTGTTCTGTGCGCGGCGACCGCCGGGTCATCGGTATCTGCGCGGCTAAAAATGCGTGAAAAAGAACTGAACATCTTCTTGGAAGCGCTTTTTGCGTTGAAAAACGCCGCGGCCTATACGGCGGGCGACCTGTACGCGCTGCTCTCTCTGTGCCGCGAAAACGCTTTTTTGGGGCGCGTGTGGGTGCTTTCTGAAAACATGGATTGCACAGCGGCGTTTAAAGCGGCGGCACATGCATTTTTTACATACCGCGGGGATGAAGCGCTGTGCACCGCGTTTATCGATGGATTCGGCAAGACCGACCTCGATGGGCAAATGGCGTACTTTGCGCTGCATGAAGGCCGCGTGCGCAGCGCACTTTTAGCCGCCGAGCAAAGCCTTGCCCAGAAAGGCAGATTGTGCGTGGCGCTGGGACTGTTTGTCGGCGTTTCCGCCGCCCTCATTTTGCTGTAACAGCCGGAAAGGAAAGCAAAGCTATGGATGTAGATCTGATCTTCAAGATCGCCGCCATCGGCATACTTGTGGCCGTTTTGAACCAGCTGCTCATTCGCTCCGGGCGGGAGGAGCAGGCTATGATGACGACGCTTGCGGGGCTCATTGTGGTGCTGACGATGCTCATCACGCAGATCAGCACGCTGTTCGATACGATTAAATCGGTGTTTGGGCTATGAGCACGGTGCTTATGGTATCGGCAGCGGCGGTGTTTGCAGCGGTGTGCGGCGCGCTTTTAAAACGCGGGCAAAAGGAAATAGCTCTGCTGTTTTCGCTTGCGGCGGCGGTGCTTATTTTTCTGTGTATTTTGCCGCAGATCGAAACGCTGACTTCGACATTCCGCGAATGGGCGGAGCTTTCCGGCATGCCGGAGGTGTTTGGAGCACTGTTAAAAGCGCTCGGCATCGTGCTCATCGGGCGCATAACGGCGGATCTTTGCAAGGACGCGGGGGAATCGGCAATAGCAAGCGGTGTGGAGCTTGCCGTAAAAACAGCGGTGCTGCTGACGGCGCTGCCGTTGCTGAATCGACTTCTCTCACTTTTGCAGGAAGTGCTGTTGTTATGAAAAAACGGATTTTGCGCGTTTTTTTGGCTTTGACGGTGTTTATCCTGCTGCTTTCGCTGCCTGTGCGCGCGGACGAAGCGGAGCTCTACCAAAACAGCGGGGCGGATACACTTATGGAGGCGCTGCCGGAAGAAGCAC
This sequence comes from uncultured Eubacteriales bacterium, assembly GCA_934643185.1. Taxonomy (GTDB): domain Bacteria; phylum Bacillota; class Clostridia; order Oscillospirales; family Acutalibacteraceae; genus Hominenteromicrobium. Next base: position 481 of record CAKUBN010000077.1, on the reverse strand, counting down.
AGTCGCTTTTGCAGAATGTCGGGGCCGACCCGATGGAAACGCCTGCGCCCGACGCGGCGGCAAAGCTGTTTTCGGCGCTTTCCGAGGGCTTTCGTGCGGAGTGGACAGCACCGGCGCGGGCGCTCCTTACACTGCTAGCATCATGCGTGCTATGCAGACTTGTGCAGGAATTCGCCGCAAAGGAGCTTTCATACGCCGTTTCCGTATGCGGGGCGCTGTGCGCCGCCGTGACGCTGCTTTCGCCGATGGCTTCGCTTTTGGAGCAGGCCGCGCGCGTGACGGATGCTGCTGCCGTTTTTCTGCTTGCCGCGGTGCCCGTGTATGTGGGGCTGCTTTTCACGGCGGGGAACACCGTGACAGCACCGACCTACGGCGCGCTGTCGCTTGCGGCGGCAAATGCCGTCTCGGTTTTGAGCAGCGCGGTGCTCATCCCGGTTTTGCGTGTGTTTTTGGCGTTTTCCGTGGCTTCCGCCGTGACATC
>CAKUBN010000076.1 GCA_934643185.1 uncultured Eubacteriales bacterium | reverse complement strand
GAGAGTGATGATCTGAGATTTACCATTGAACAGGCAATCTACTATTTCAACAACGAGCGACCCGTCCGCAAACTAAAAGGAAAACCACCAGTCCCATATAGAACAGAACTGGTGGCATAAGAAATTTTGTGTCTACTAACTATTGACTACTTCACCTGTTTATCAGTGGACGGGCGTTTTTTGTATCTGTACAGTAAATTAACTTTACATTCGTGTGAAGCGATATATCTTTACACGCAACAAACCCCACTGCCCAAATCTAAAAGGACAGCGGGGTCTCTTTATATCAAAAATTATAGGGAAGAGGCCGACTTTTTCTTTTTTATAACCTCCGCAAAGCGTATCTTTGCGCCCATGAAAATTTTAAATAGGTTGTTACAGCTTCAACACAGCAATCAATTCATCACAATCCTTTTCACCTGTTTCTTCAAAACCAAACGAATGGTACAAACGGCGGGCAACCTCATTCTCAGGCTCATAAGACAGCCAGCAATATTCAGCACAACCGCAAGGAAGCGTGTTAATAAAGTCCAAAGCGAGCTTGACCGCTTTTCGTCCGTAACCTTTATTTTGGTATTTTTCGTCAATCATCAATCGCCAGAGATTATAGTTGCCTGTTGCCACAAGCGGGGCATCATCCCAGTAATCATCTGTATCAAAACCAATCATCAAAAAGCCAACAGGGGTATCATCTTCATAAATACCAAAAGGAAAGACATAGCCATTTCCCGCAATGGTTGTATAAGCTTCAATAATGCTTCTGTCGTTGCTTGAAACAAAATGCCTTTGATTTTCTGCCACCTTTAATTTAAGAATGTCCCAAGCATTATTTCCGTTTATTTTTTCCAATCTTAGCATACTTAATTTCTCCTAAAGTTTATTAGTTATTCTACTGTGAATTCCGTCCACAATTCAGGGTTTCGCAAATCTTCGTCAGCGTTTCCATGCTGATATGCTTTCCCTTTCCCTTTCTCTTTCCTTTTTATAATTTCCGCAAACCGCATTTTCGCGCCGCGAATATGGTCCTGCAAGATCTGGTCGCCAAACGCCACAAGCTCCTCCGGCGGGCGGTCAATTTCGCCCACAAGCCAGCTTTCCATAACGCCCACAAAGCTCAAAATGTACCAGTGCGTCATCAGGTCAACGTCGTCCTGCGAAACGCCTGCGGCAGTGGCGCCGACCTCCACAGAGAGCTTATCCACCGTGCGGTGAATGATCTCGTACATGTCGTTTTCAAAAAAGCGCTTCAAGATCGGCCGGCCGATGGAGTTCAGCGCGCATTGGCACACGGCGCGGTTTTCCTCTAAATAGCGGAACAGCTGCAAAAGTCCGTCCTGCCACAAAAGCGCGCCCTCGTGCGCCTCTAAAAGGGAGATGGCCTCCTCCTCAAACATCCAGCGCATCAGGTCGTAAGCGTCTGCAAAATGGTAGTAGAAGTTCTGCCGCCGTATGCCGCTCCGTTCCGTAATGTCATGAATGGTGATTTTATCAAACGGCTTTTGTGCCATCAGCTCTTTCAGCGCCGCCGCCATCGCGTGCTTTGTCTGGTCCGATGTCGCGTAGGTCTTCTTTTCCATCCAAACGCTTCCTTTCGCCTGATTTTGCCTTATTATAACACAGGTGGTTTCGCACTGCCAAGTGATTTTCCAAACGAATTTTACAGGTCAAATTTCGCCTGTTTGTCAAAATTCGGACACAGCACGCGCGTTTGACCTTTGCGGCATCTCCGCTCAGCGCGCTAAAATAAGCTCGTTACAAGGAGGGAGCACGATGAATCTGCAATATCACATCGTTTTAGAGGGTCAGCTCGGCCAGCGCGCAGGCACGCTCACGCTTACTGCGGAAAACGGCGACGTCACCGGCACATTTTATGTGCTTGGGCACGAAAATCCCGTTCGCGGCACGATAAAAGGAGACACATTGGAGCTTTTCCACGACCTACGCACAGCGGTCAGCGTGCTGCCCTGCCGCACCACCGCCGAGCTTTGCGGAAACGAGCTTTTCGGCACCGTCACAACCGGCAGCGCCGTGCTGCGCTTTTCCGGCGAAAAAATAGATACGAAAGGGGAACCAAATGAATTTTCAAAATAAAATCGATTTTCAGGCGCATTACCTGCCAAAGGCCTATTACAAATTTTTGGACGACGAAGGGCTCTATTGCCCGGACGGCTTTCCTACGCCGGAGTGGAGCGAGGAGACACAGCAGGAGGCCATGCGCGAACTTGGCATTTCCTACGCGCTCCTGTCCATCTCGTCACCGAGCATCTACACGGAAGACCGTTACCGCAGCTGTGACTTAGCCCGCCGCATCAACGAGCAGGGCGCGCAGATCGTTGCCGATGCGCCCGGCAACCTCGGCTTTCTCGCCACACTGCCGCTGCCGTACACCACAAGCAGCATTTTCGAGATGCGCCATGCATTCGATATGCTCCATGCAGACGGCGTAGGGCTCATGACAAATTACGGCGGCATGTACCTCGGCGATCATCGTCTGGATGAGCTCATGGCAGAGCTGAACGAACGTGAAGCGCTCGCCGTGCTGCATCCCACACAGCCGGCCGTGCTGATCCCGAATGTCAACGAGGAGATCCCCGTCCCGGCGTTTGAGTATTTCGTCGAGACCACGCGCACGTTCATCAACATGGTGCAGAACGACACGTTCACGCGCTATCCGAACATCAAGTGGGTCATCCCGCATGGCGGCGCGTTTCTGTCCGTCCTCGCTGACCGTTTTGAAAGCTTCGCGCTGATGCTCCGCTTTGCAGACCCGGACCGCCGCGCCGATATGAGGGAGGATATGGCGCACGTGTATTTCGACATGGCGGGCTTCTCCGAGCAAAAGCAGCTCGAAATGCTCCTCAGAAACGTGTCGGATACGCATCTTGTGTACGGTTCCGATACACCGTATACGGATATTTCCGCGTGCGTAGGGCAGGCGGAAGCGCTCGAAAACACCAATAAGATCACCGAAGCGCAAAAGCAGAAGCTGTTTACCGAAAACGCCCTCGCGCTTTTGCCGCAGCTGAAAGAAAAAATCAAGTAAAGAGGTATAGACCATGGAACAGAAAACAGAGTTTTACGACATTCAGTTAAAATCGCCGATGGGCTGGGTGAAGATCAAAGCAGAGCTCACGACCGATTCTGAAACGACCTTCCACGGCGAGGCTAAGCTCATGGGCTTTACCGTGCCGCTGACAGACTGTGCAAAAAACGGTACGACCTATACCTTTAAAGCTTCTCCAAAGCTGCCGTTCGGCGTGCTGCCCGTAGAAATCACGGCAGATATCCATGGGGACGGTACCGTCACCGGCGTGGCAAACGCACCGCGCCATAAGCCGATGGAGATCAAAGGCAGCCGCGTAACAGCATGATGTAAAGGAGGGTGGGCGCATGGCGCATAAACCGAAGACGGAGAACCCCATGGAAAAGATCGCCGCGTTCATTGTGGATAAACGCAACCTGTTTTTCCTGCTGACGATCATTCTGCTGATCTTCTCCGTATTTTCAAGAAACTGGGTAGAAGTGGAAAACGACCTCACGTTTTACCTGCCGAGCGATTCTGAAACGAAGCAGGCGCTCGACATCATGGAAAAGGAGTTCACCACCTACGGCACGGCAGAGATCATGGTGGAAAACATCACGTATAACGAAGCCGAAGCGTTAAATGACGAGCTGTCAAGCCTCAAGGGCGTGCAGAGCGTCGCGTTCGACGAAACGACCGACCACTACAACAACGCCTCCGCACTGTTCACCATCACGTTCGATTACGATGAAACCGACGACGAGTGCCTGACAGCGCTCGAGGACGTAAAAGAAACGCTGTCCGGCTACGATCTCTACGTTTCCACAGACCTCGGCAACACGCTCGCCGAAACCATCGATCAGGAAGTCAGCATCATCATGGTGTACGTTGCCGTCATCGTCGTCATCGTGCTGATCTTAACGTCGCAGACCTACGGCGAAGTGCCGGTTTTGCTGCTCACGTTCATCACCGCGATGATCTTAAATCAGGGCTCGAACTTCCTGCTCGGCAAAATTTCGTTTGTCTCGAATTCCGTCACGAGCATTCTGCAGCTCGCGCTGTCGCTCGATTATGCCGTCATCCTCTGCAACCACTTTAAAGAGGAACGCGAAACGCTCAGCGTGCGCGATGCCGCCGTGGCTGCGCTCAGCAAATCGATACCGGAGATCAGCTCCAGTTCGCTCACAACGGTCGGCGGCCTGTGCGCCATGCTGTTCATGCAGTTTAAGATCGGCCCGGATATGGGCATCTGCCTCATCAAGGCCATTTTGTATGCGTTGCTTTCCGTGTTCATCGTCATGCCCGGCCTGCTCGTGCTGTTCGGGCCGCTCATCGAAAAAACCAAGCACCGCAATTTCGTGCCGAAAATCCCGTTTGTCGGCAAAATTGATTACGCCACGCGCTTCATCGTCCCGGCGATTTTTCTCGTCCTCATCGCGGCGGGCTTCTACTTTTCGAGCCAGTGCCCGTATGCCTACGGGTACAGCTCCTTGACAACGCCAAAGCTCAACGCATCCCAGATCGCGGAAAACAAGATCAAGGATAATTTCACCGATTCCAACATGCTGGCGCTTGTCGTGCCCTCCGGCGATTACGAGACCGAAGCGAAGCTCTTAGACGAGCTCGAAAGCTACGACGAGATCGATTACACCATGGGGCTTTCCAACGTGGAGGCCATGGACGGCTACATGCTCGCCGATAAACTCAACCCGCGCGAATTCTCCGAGCTCACCGACCTCGATTACGAAACGGCGCAGATGCTCTACGCCGCCTACGCCGCAAACGACGAAGACTACGGCAAGCTCGTCGGCAACATCTCCACCTACAAAGTGCCGCTCATGGATATGTTCCTTTTCGTGTGCGACCAGGTCGATGCCGGCGTCGTTTCGCTCGACGACGAGCAGACCGATACGCTCATGGACGCGAGAAGCCAAATCGAAAGCGCCATGGCACAGCTGCAGGGCAAAGATTACAACCGCGCGCTTTTGTACCTGACGCTCCCCGTCAGCGGCGACGAAACGTATCAATTCATCGATACCATCCGCGAAACGGCGCAGAAGTATTACCCGGACGGCAACGTCTACGTTGCAGGCGATTCCACAAACGAATACGATTTCCAAAAGTCCTTTGCACGCGATAACACGGTCGTCAGTGTCGTGTCGCTGCTCATCGTCCTCGTTGTCCTGCTGTTCACCTTCAAGTCTGCCGGCATGCCGATCCTGCTCATTCTCGTCATTCAGGGCAGCATCTGGATCAACTTCTCCGTGCCGACGTTCACGGGCACCGGGCTGTTCTTCATGAGCTACCTCGTCGTCAGCTCCATCCAGATGGGCGCAAATATCGATTACGCCATCGTCATCGCAAGCCGCTACATGGAGCTCAAGGATAAAATGGACCACAAAACGGCCATGATCGAAACGCTGAACTTCGCGTTCCCAACCGTCATCACCTCCGGCACGATTTTGGCCGTCGCCGGTACGCTCATTGGGCAGATGACTTCGGAGGCCGCCATTGTCGGCATCGGGCAAAGCCTTGGCCGCGGCACCATCATTTCCATGATCTTAGTTCTGTTCGTCCTGCCGCAGATTTTGCTCATCGGCAGTAAGCTTGTCGATATCACGTCCTTTGCCGTGCCGCGCGTCGTGCGCAAAAAAGAAGCGAGCGGCCGCGTGTTCGTCGATGGCGTCGTCAGCGGCGAGATCACCGGCACCGTCAGCGGCTTCATGCGCGCCAATGTGGACGGCGATGTGAACCTCACGCTGCTTTCCGGCAAAGCAGAATCGGCAGAACAACCCCAGAAAAACCTTCCGGAGACCGCAGAAATAACAGAAGAGGAGGCAGCGGAACATGAAACCGAATAAGACCCTGCGCAGCGTCTTGGCTGCACTGCTCGCCGTGTGGCTGCTGCTTCTCCTTTGCATTCCCGTCCTCGCGGCAGAAAACGGCACGCTCTCCATCCGCAATGTAGAGGACCTGCGCGCCTTCGCCGCAAGCTGCGCTTCAGACAGCTACTCCCAAAACCTCAAGGTTACGTTAACAGCCGACATTGATGCCGGAAATGAGGAGATCTCCATTCCCGTGTTCTACGGCACGTTCGACGGCCAGAACCACAAAATCTCCAACATCAAGCTCACAAACAGCACCTCAGATTACGGCTTTTTCAGCCGCATTGAAAGCGGCGCTGTCGTGCAGAACCTCACCGTGCAGGGCGAAGTCACGCCCTCCGGCACGCAGAGCAATGTCGGCGGCATCGCCGGTGTAAACAGCGGTACCATCGAAGACTGCACGTTCTCCGGCGTCGTCATCGGCACAAGCTGCGTCGGCGGCGTGGTCGGCAAAAACGCGTCCGGCGGCGCCGTCACAGGCAGCACAGCCATCGGCGTTGTGCGCGGCACACAGTTCACGGGCGGCGTCGTCGGCCAAAACGACGGCACCGTCACGCGCGGCACCAATATGGCGGCAGTCAACACTACCGTCAGCGAGGAAGACCTCCAAACGGCCGATATCGAAACCACCATGTACAGCCTGCTCAAAAAGGAAGATGTCACGGAAAACGCCGTCACCACCGATACCGGCGGCGTCGTGGGCTATTCCACCGGCATCCTGCAAAGCTGCACAAACAGCGGCACGGTCGGCTATCCGCACGTCGGCTACAACGTCGGCGGCATCGCGGGCAGACAAAACGGCTACATGGCAAACTGCACGAACCGCGGCGAGGTTCTCGGCAGAAAAGATGTCGGCGGCATCGTGGGGCAGATGGCCCCGGATATCACGCTGCAATTTTCTCCAAGCGGCCTCGATGAGCTGCAGGACGAATTAAACGCGCTCCAGTCGCTCATTGATACCGCCCTCGGCGATGCCGAGTCCGCCTCAAACACGGTCTCCGGCCGCATCAACCGCATTTCCGGCTACGCAGACAGCGCCCGCAGCAGCGCCAATACCATGGCGGGTCAGCTTACGGATTTCACCAACCAGAACATCCAAACGATCAACGATACCGCCATGCTCGCAGAGCGCTACGTCGCTAAAGCCGCACCGATCATCGACGAGGTGTCCGCCGCGTCCGGCAGTGTGACGGAGACCATCGTGAATCTGCGCAATCTGCTCGATACCCTCAGCGGCATGGAGGCGTATAACGAGGCGCTTTTAACACAGCTGCAAAGCACCTGCTCGTCCTTGAGCTCCGCTGCCGGCGCACTCGAAAGCGCCGCCGATGCGCTCGATAACGCCGCGGCCTTAGTGCCGAGCCTCTTTCCGAACGGTGCCGACACAGCACAGCTGCGCGCCGACGCCGAAGCCCTCATGAACGCCTCCGCCGCGCTTTCCGAAACGGTCAACCAGGCGCGCAATGAGGTAAACGAAAGCGGCACGGTCTCCGCCGAAACACAGGCGCAGCTCAAGTCTAACCTGCAAACGACGCTCGACTGCGTCACCGCCGTCGCAAACGACATCAGCGCCATCATGAGCAGCACCGATTTCGGCGCGCTTTTGGAGCAGGAGCTCGAGACCCTGCGCCAAATCGCCGGGTATTTCTCGAACGCAATGGATTCCTTCTCGTCGGCCGCGGGCGCTGTGCGCGATGCCGTCAACAGCCTCGGCTCTGCGCTCGGCACTCTGCGCGACATCAACAGCGAATCCGGTGCGGTGCTCACCGACCTCGATGCGGTCCTCGGCTCCGCACAGCAGGCGTTTTCGTCCCTGACCGGCGCATTTTCCGATGCCGCAAGCTGGGCGCGCGAGCTTTCCACAGAGGAAGTGCCGCAGCTTTCCGGCCTTTCTTCGGAGTTCAGCATCAGCGCCGATGCGCTCAACACGTCCCTTTCCGGCATCAGCAACGAGCTTTCCGCGTTAAACAGCGAGCTGAACAGCTCCAGCACCACGCTCATTTCCGACCTGCGCGCCGTCAACGGCCAGTTCATGAAGGTCATGAACCTGTTCTTAAACGTCCTCAACTCCACACAGAATATCGATTACACCGATGTCTATGAGGATGTCTCCGAGGAAACGCTGCAAAGCGCCACGCGCGGCAAGGTGCTCGAATGCCTGAACTACGGCGCAGTCAGCGCAGACCGCAACGTCGGCGGTGTCGCAGGCGCAATGGCGATCGAGTACGACCTCGACCCCGAGGATGACCTGCTCTCCTCCGAAAACCGCACCTCGCGTTTCACGTACCAGACAAAGGCCATTTTGCTCGACTGCGAAAACTACGGTGCGGTCACGTCGCGCAAAAGTTGTGCAGGCGGCGTTGTCGGCCGCATGGACCTCGGCACGGTCTCCGGCTGCGGCGGCTACGGCGACGTCACAAGCGAAAACGGCGATTACGTCGGCGGCGTGTGCGGCCTTTCGCTGTCCTCCATCCGTGAAAGCTGCGCAAAGTGTACGCTTTCCGGCAGAAAATACGTCGGCGGCATCGTCGCCTCCGGCAGCCGCGTTGCAGACTGCCTCTCCATGGTCGAGATCGCAGACTGCACCCAGTTCGGCGGCGCCATTGCGGGCGAGATCACCGGCGACTATTCCGGCAATAAATTCGTTTCCGATACCTTAGCCGGTGTAGACCGCATCAGCTACGACGGCAAAGCGGAGCAGGTGACCTACGCCGCGCTCTGCGCCGAGAAAAACGCGCCGAAGGCGTTCAAATCGCTGTCGCTGTCCTTTGTCGCAAACGGCAAGACCTTAAAGAAACAGAATTTCACCTACGGCGATTCCTTCACGCAGGAAATCTACCCCGAAGCGCCCATCGCGGACGGCTGCTACGTCCGCTGGGATAAAACCGTGCTCACCGACCTGCATTTTGATACCGTCGTCACCGCCGTTTACGAGCCGTATGTCACCACGTTGGCGGCAGACGAAGGGGAGGACGGCCGCCCGACGCTCTTAGTCGAAGGCAAATTTCGCGAGGGCGATACCCTCACGGCACAATCGCTCGACTTAGCCGATGCCCCGGAAAACGCCGTCTCCGCGTGGACGCTGCATGTCCCGGACGACGGGCAGGAGAGCCACACCGTGCGCGTCCTCTCGCCGGAAAAAAGCACCAATTACACCGTATACGTGCGCGCAGGCGAAAAGTGGCGCAAGGCGGAAAGCGAAGTCAACGGCAGCTATATCTGCGTCGAAATGACTTCTGATACCGCCCTCGCACTCGTTCCCGCCGGGCAGGCCGCCCTTTGGGTGTGGATGATTGCGGCCGCCGCGCTCGTGCTCGTGATTCTCGCCGCCGTGCTGCTCGTGCGCCGCAAAAAGCGCGGCAAACAGCCCGGCCGCCACCAAAAATGCTCGTAATAGAATACAAAAAATAGAAAATGTAAAGGCAGTTCGCTGCCGAAAAACGCCGTGTGCGGGTACATCCCGTGCGCGGCGCTTTTCTTTCCCGTTTTCGCGCGAATAGCTATTTACAAAAGCCGGGTAAAATGATACAATCACGGTAAGAATACCCGAAATAGCGGGTGAAAGGACGGAGTTTGTATGTATAAATTTGATAGAGAAAAATATGATAAGCGTATGCAGTGGTTCACGCATGACCGTTTCGGCATGTTCATCCACTGGGGCCTTTACGCCATCCCCGCGCGCGGCGAGTGGGTGCGCTCCACGGAGGAGATCCCGGAGGAGGACTACATCCCGTTTTTCAACGAGTTTAACCCAAAGGATTTCGCCCCCCAAAAGTGGGCACGCCTTGCAAAGCAGGCCGGCATGAAGTACGCCGTGCTCACCGCAAAGCACCACGACGGCTTCTGCCTGTTCGATTCTGCCCTCACCGATTGGAAGGTCACAAACACGCCCTACGGCAAGGACATTGTGCGCGAGTACCTCGACGCGTTCCGTGCAGAGGGCATCAAGGTCGGCCTTTATTATTCGCTGCTCGATTGGCACCACCCGGATTACCCCGCCTACGGCGACCGCCAGCACCCCATGCGCAACAACATCGCCTATAAGGATAAGCCCTATAACTTCGATAACTACCTCGATTACATGCACGGTCAGGTGCGCGAGCTCTGCACAAACTACGGCAAGCTCGATATGATGTGGTTCGACTTCTCCTACGATG
>CAKUBN010000075.1 GCA_934643185.1 uncultured Eubacteriales bacterium | reverse complement strand
GCGCCCAGCAGCCCGGGAAAATATCCTCGATAAGATCGGTGCCGGCGCGGCGCACGGATTGCATATCAAAGCCCGTGATGATCATTTTGCCGTCTTTTGTGATGCGCAGCGTGTTAGGCGAGATGCCGAGATGCTCGGTGTTCTGCGCATGGATGGCGCCGAGCGCGTGGATGACCGGGTAAAAAAGCTGCTCGCACTGCGCCCAGCTTAAAACGCCGTGCTCCTCCACATACTGCCGCAGGGAAACGGACTCCGTAAACGAGAACACGATGTACTGCGTATTGTTCTGCGAGAACGTATCGATGGCGCGCTGAATGTGCTTTGTATCGGAAACGCGCAGAAGCTTCTGCGCATAGCGTTCAAACTCGCTTAAATAATCGCTGAATTTAAGCTCTGCCCCGCTGACCGGCAGCACGGACGCGCCGGTCTCGCCGCGCACGGCGATGGTGTGCGGGTAAAACTCGCGCACCTCTACCTTCTGCGCCGTTTTGGCTTCCAGCGCGGCGTATGTGATGCCCGCGCCGTTGACGTGCACAGCCTGTCCCACAAGGTATTTTTCACCGAGCAATGTGCCGTACGGCAGCGCGTTCTTCACCTGCTCGCCGTTGTGCCAACCGCAGTGCGGACAGGTGTTGCTGCCGTCCTCCATTGCCTCAAAGCATCTCATGCAATATAATTTGTTCTCTCCCATGCGCTCTGCTTCCTCTCGATCTCCGCTTCGGAATGCGGTGCATTTTTATACAACTTCCCCGAAAAATGCTTTTCACTTAGCATAGTATACCACATTTTGCCTGTGCTTTCAAGGTGTGTACGCACCCGAAACCGCAGAGAAAACGTCAGAAAATATGCTGCGCCGCAAGTTTAATGAATTTGTAAGAAAAATTTTGCTTTTCTTTTTTGGGCATAAAAAGAACGCCCCGGAAGGCCCGGAGCGTTCTCTGTGATTCGATTTAAGCTAAAATCAAGCCTTGTCGATGGAACCGAAGAGCTCCATCTTTTCCTTAACGGTAGCCTTGATTGCCTCAAAGCCCGGAGCGAGGAGCTTTCTCGGGTCGAAGCCCTTGCCCTCGAGATCCTTGCCTGCTTCGATGTACTTTCTCGTAGCGTCCGCGAAGGAGAGCTGGCACTCGGTGTTAACGTTGATCTTGGAAACGCCAAGGGAGATAGCTTCCTTGATCATGTCAGCCGGGATGCCCGTACCGCCATGGAGAACGAGCGGCATGGTACCGGTGAGCTTCTGGATCTCAGCGAGAACGTCGAAGTTGAGGCCCTTCCAGTTTGCCGGGTACTTGCCGTGGATGTTGCCGATGCCTGCTGCGAGCATGTCAACGCCGAGGTCAGCGATCATTTTGCATTCCTTCGGGTCTGCAACTTCGCCGCCGCCGATAACGCCGTCTTCCTCGCCGCCGATTGCGCCGACCTCAGCCTCAACGGAGATGCCCTTTGCATGAGCGATGCCGATGAGCTCGGTGGTCTTTGCGATGTTCTCTTCGATCGGATAGTGGGAACCGTCGAACATGATGGAAGAGAAGCCTGCTTCGATGCAAGCCTTAGCGCCTTCGTAGGAGCCGTGGTCGAGGTGCAGAGCAACCGGAACCGTGATCTTCAGGGTCTCCAGCATGCCGTTTACCATGCCAACTACGGTGTTGTAGCCGCACATGTACTTACCTGCACCCTCGGAAACACCGAGGATGACCGGGGAGTTGTTCTCCTGAGCCGTGAGCAGGATAGCCTTTGTCCATTCGAGGTTATTGATGTTGAACTGACCGACAGCGTATTTGCCTGCCTTAGCCTTGTCCAGCATTTCCTTTGCAGATACTAACATAAATTCAGCCTCCATGATCCATGAAAGGATTTTTATTTCTTTGTATATTATAGGATATACAGCGCAAAAAATCAACCCTATTTGAAAATATCGGGCTGTTTCGCGTTATTTTACAAAAAAAAGTAAGACCTTTTCGCGATTTCTTACGACAAGGTCTTACAAAATACCGTTTATGTTCAGTTATCGGAAGACTTGCGCTGGAGCAGGACGGCGGCGATGATGATCGCGCCCTTGAAGGCTTCGCGCAGGAACGGCGGAACGCCGAGGAGATTGAGGAGGTTGTTCATAACGGCGATGATGAGCATACCGAATACAGTACCCACAACGGAGCCCTTGCCGCCGGACATGCTGGTGCCGCCGACGATGACCGCCGCGATGGAATCGAGCTCATAGCCGCTGCCGGCGTTTGCCGGGTCCATAGCGCCGATGCGGGAGACCTGCAATACGGCCGCGATAGCGACAACCGCGCCCATCAGCGCATATACGCCAAGCTTTACACGATTGACGTTGATGCCGGAAAGACGGGACGTCTTCTCGTTGGAGCCGACCGCGAACACGTGGCGGCCGAACACGGTCTTCTTAGAGACGATGTACAGCACGAGCGCGATGAGGAGCCAATAGAGGATCGGCATAAACATCTGGCCGCCGACCTTCACACGGGCGATCTGCTGAAAACCCGTCGGAACCTTCGGCGAACTGGACTGCATGAACTGCTGCGTAACACTGCGCAGAATCTTCATGGCACCGAGCGTTGCGATGAACGGCGGAATCTTGCCCGCAGTGACCATGAGGCCGTTGAGGCCACCGAAAATGATGCCGGCCGCGACGGAGATCAGAATGGCAACTATGTACGCAGGTGCGCCGGTAAGGCCGATCGCGCCGAGCCAGCCGCCGTTTGCGGCGTCGATGAGCGTCATGGTAATGGCGCCGACCGCGACGAGCGTGGAGCCGACGGCAAGATCAATGCCGCCGGAGATGATGACGAACGTCATGCCGAGCGCGATGATACCGACGCTGGAGTTGTTACGGAGAATGTTCATCCAGTTGTTAATCCATGCGCCGAACCATTCACCGAAGCTTGCGTAATTAAAGCCGAGCGCGAGCGTCTGCAGAATGACCATGACGATCAGTGCAATGCCTGTGGAAAACAGCGCATTATTCTTCCAATTATCGCGGAACCATGCGCCAAAGCCCTTTTTGTTTGTTTTTTCGTTCATTATACCTGTCCCCCTGTTGCAAGGCGCATGATGGCCTGCTCATTCATTTCATCGCCGACAAGCTCGCCCTGCACGCTGCCGTGGAACATCACGACGGTGCGGTCGCACACGCGGATAATCTCCTGGGCCTCGCTGGAAAGCACAATGACGGCGACGCCCGCCTCTGCGAGCTTCAGGATAATATCGTAGATTTCCTCCTTAGCACCTACGTCCACGCCCTGTGTAGGGTTATCGAACACAAGCACCTTTGGGTTTGCATCCAGCCACTTTGCCAGCACCACCTTCTGCTGGTTGCCGCCGGAAAGGCTGCCGATGAGATCTTTTGCGGAGCCGAGCTTAATGTGCAGCTCTTTTTCGAGATCATCAAAATCCTTTTCAATCTTCTTCGAGTGCAAAAAGCCCATCTTGCTGTCTCTGGGCCATGTGACGACCGTGCCGTTTTCAAGAATACTCATATCCTTGATGATGCCGTTTTCCTTGCGGTTGCGCGGCACATAGCCGACGCCGGCCTTGAGCGCCTGCCCCGTAGTGCGGATATGCACGGGCTTGCCCTCTACTTCTACCGTGCCGGAAGCCCCGTGTATTGCGCCGAAAACCGTCTGAAACAGCTCGCTTCTGCCATCGCCCAAAAGGCCCGTGAAACCGAGCACCTCGCCGGCGTGCACTTCAAAGCTGACGTTTCTGAAATGCGGCTCCAACGTCATACCCTTGCCGCTTAAAATAACATTACCAATCTTTTTCTCACGGCGGAGCGACTGTGTGCGCACATCGTGACCGACCATGTCGCGCGCCAGCATATCGACAGAGGTCTCCGAGACAAGGCCGGAGGAAACCATATTGCCGTCTCGCAGCACTGTGTAACGTGTGCAAATCTCCATGACCTCGCGCAGCTTATGAGAAATGAACACAATGCCTACGCCGCTCTTTCTCAGCGTATTCATCATATCGAACACACGGCGAATTTCCGGTTCCGTAAGCGAAGTGGTCGGCTCGTCCATGATGATGATGGAAGCCTCCATCAAAAGTGCGCGGGCAATCTCGACAATCTGCTTATAGGAAGCATCGAGGTCGCGCACCATGATACGCGGGTCGAGGTCAAGGTCCATTTTTTTGAAAACTTCGTTCGTTTTCGCAATCATCGCGGCGGAATCCAGAAAACGGTTCTTCTTCCGCAGCTCGTGGCCGATAAACATATTCTCGTAAATGGCAAGATCATTTATAAGGTTTAATTCCTGATGGATAAAAGCAATGCCATGCTTTAGGGAATCCGCCGGCGTTTGGAACGAAACGGGCTTGCCGTCCAGCAGGATCTGGCCCTGATCCGCATGGTGGACACCGCCGAGAATATTCATCAGGGTAGATTTTCCGGCGCCGTTTTCACCAAGCAGCGCGCAGATCTCGCCGCCGCTGAGGGTGAAAGACACGTCCCGCAGAACATCGTTCGCGCCGAAGGATTTGTAGATCCCCTTCATTTCAAGTGTCATACATACACTTTCCTTTCTGTATGGCGTACATTTTTGCAGGCCTGCTGCCCGCAAGGAGGAGCGTGCTGCAAGCATGCGCTTTTGCGGCTCCCCTTTAACAAAAAAGGCTGCTGCTTGCGCAACAGCCCCTTTGCAGAACTTTTTAAATTAGTAAACGGTGTTCTCCGGGTCGAGGTACTCGTCAACGTTGTCTCTGTCAACAACCGTTGTGGAGATGATCTTAACCGGCTCTACGTCCTTACCAGCCAGAACGTCCATTGCCATATCAACAGCGTCCTTAACCATCAGCGGGCTGTAGAGAGAAGATTCGATCCAAATGTCCTCGTTTTCCTTCATCATGTTGAAGTACTCCTGGCAGCCGCCGCCACCGGTGATGACCTTGATGTCGTCTCTGCCGGCCTCGGAAATCGCCTGCAGAACGCCGATGGAAGTCTCATCGTCCATGGAGTAAACAGCATCGATGTGATCGTTGCTGGTGAGGATGTCGGCGAAGTCAGCCTGGCCGTCTTCACGGGTGAACTTCGTTGCGTACTCAACGATTTCCATATCCGGAGCGATTTCCTTCATGGTGTCGAGGAAGCCCTTCTTGCGGAGCTCTGCAACGGAACCGGAGGTCGGAACGTCGAGAACGACGACTTTGCCGGTGGTGCCGATTTTATCGACAATGTACTTAGCGCCTTCAACGCCCATGGATTCGTTATCGCCGGATACACGGTAAACGCCGTCCGCTGCGATCTCGATATCGAAGTTTACAACAACGATGCCCCCATCGATTGCTTCCTGAATCGGCACTTCCATGCCTTCCCACTGCGGGAATGCAACGATAGCTTCTGCGCCCCAGGACTTGAGGTCGTCGATCTGAGAAGTCATTTCCTCAGCGTTGTTGCTGGTGTAGAGCTTGTAGTCGACAGTGTCGCTCAGCTCTTTGCAGCGCTGCTCAGCGTAATATGCAACGCCTGCGACCCAACCGTGGGTAACAGCCGGTGCAAGGATGCCGATCTTGGTCTTTTCCGTGGAAGTGCTTTCCTCGGAAGACGCGGAAGACTCGGATTCTGCAGAGGATTCAGAGCTGACCGCACTGGATTCCTCAGAGGCAGAGCTTGTGGAAGAGGTTCCGTTGCCTGCGCATGCTGCGAAGGTGACGCAGAGAAGCGCGAGCGCCAGAACAATGCTCAATACCTTTTTCATGTGTGTTTCCTCCTGTATCTGCGATCTGCCGCAGATGATCTGAAATATTTCGAGACGTTGTGAATAAACTGTAAACGCCTCATACACTGGGTATTTTACTCTTTGCTGTATACTTTGTCAATGATATTTCATGAAAATTTTACGTTTTTGAGCGGTTTTTTTTATAAGCGGCGTTCCCCCTACCCTATCTACTTGATTTTCTGCTTTGCGGTGTGATAAAATATTTGGGAATATGGGGCGGGTTTGCGCTTTGCAGCTTTTTAACGCCTCTCTCTACTCATCGTTCGGGAACCCCCGAATTGGGTTTCCCGAGCAAAACAGTCCACCGGACTGTTTTGCTTCCCTTCCTGATTTTTGGATAGGCAAAAAGATTTCGTCGTCTGCGGACAGCGATTTAGGGCACTGCCCTAAAAAACCGCAACCGAACGCGTGCGTTCGGTTTAAGCTTCTTGAAAAAACTTGCACAAAACTTTGTGCGTTCGCTTTACTTTAGCTTAGATATCTTCAATATTAAATAATTGAAAGTGTGTTTTTATGGCAAACATCATTCCCATCGCGTCCTTTTCCGCGCCGGAGTTGGACGTTTTTGCGCGGCTTACGGAAAACCAGCTTGTCAACCGCGCCGACCCCGCAAACGCAATGTTCATTGCGGAAAGCCCGCTCGTTATCGGCCGCGCCTTAGACGGCGGCTGCGTGCCGCTCTCTTTTTTAATGGAAACGAAGCATGTGGAGGGCAAGGCTGCAGAAATTCTATCTCGCTGCCCCGAAGACATTCCCGTTTACACGGCGGAGCTGGATGTTTTGACGCAGCTGACGGGCTTTAAGCTAACCCGCGGCATGCTGTGTGCGATGCGCCGCCCGGCTTTGAAAAGTGTTGCGGAAATTTGCACAAATGCGCGCCGTATTGCCGTACTCGAAAATGTGATGAATCCCACGAACATCGGCGCAATCTTCCGTAGTGCGGCGGCGCTCGGCATGGACGCGGTTTTATTGACCGCCGCCGGCAGCGACCCGCTGTATCGCCGCGCGAGCCGCGTGAGCATGGGCACGGTATTTCAGGTGCCGTGGACGTATCTGCCCGAAGACGTTTCGTGGCAGGATACACTGCACGGTCTCGGCTTTAAGACGGCCGCCATGGCGCTGCGCGACGACACGCTTCCCCTCTCTGACCCGCGTTTGGAGAAAGAGCCGAAGCTCGCCGTTGTGCTTGGCACCGAGGGTGACGGCCTTGCAAACACAACGATCGAGCATTGCGACTACACGGTGAAGATCCCCATGTCGCACGGTGTGGACTCGCTGAACGTTGCCGCCGCAAGCGCCGTGGCGTTTTATCAACTCGGCACACTGCACAACAAAGTATGAGAAAAGGACGCTGCCCGCCGGGGCAACGTCCTTTATTACCACTTTTCGAAATGCACGCGGTTTTCTTCGTAGCGGCTTTCACGCGGTTCTTTATTCTCCTCTGCGGGATAGCCGAGTGCAAGAATGGAATGCGGCACGATGGTCTCCGGCAGGTTAAACAGTGCGGCTTGCTTTTCTACGCGATCCATCTGCGGCCATGTGCCGAGCCACACAGAGCCGAGGCCGAGTGCATCGGCGCAAAGCGGCGCAAAATCGCCGCCGGGGTAACGGAAAAGCCCGACATGACATTCAGCAGGGAACGCGAGGCCTGCTCCGGGTCAAGCGTGACCACGAGTCCATGGTAATGGCCGGAGGGCAAGTCGAGCTTCTGCGAGCATGACGCGCCGTTTTCAAGCTTCATCTCACCGGCGCTCACATAGGAAAAAGCGCCTTCTCCCAACGCGTAGGCCATGCGCCCTTCGCGGCAGTGCTCGATCGTGAGCCGCATACGGTCGTCGGTCTTTCCGCATACGCAGTGCGTCATGTGCAGATCTCGAAACCGAAGCTCCACACCCGGAAAAATGGTATAGCATGTCACAGTGCCCTCGCCCGTCTCGTTGCGCAGCTGCCACACGGCACAGCCGTCACTTTCCGCAAGCAACATCGTGTTTTGCTCTTCTTGTTGTATCGCGTCACGCATGATACGCGCCCCCCTAACATTATGTTCTGACTGCGGGAAAAGAGGCCGTTGCCCGCGTGCGGCATTGTGTTAAAAGTTAGCAGCTTCTAACTCGAATTCAAAAATAGAAGTGAAATTTTCGCTCTATTTGGTCTTTTCGCCCTATTTTCTTGCTAGTGATCTTTTATGCGCCAAAATAGAATTTCTCGGTTCACGGTTGACTTCTGCTTTAATTTCATGTATGCTATATTCGAAAGCTAGCCAAAACTAACTTATTCGATTTCACTGTATACGGAGGATACATATGGAAACATTTTACGGCATATTGATTCCGTTTCTTGGCACCTCGCTCGGCGCAGCGTGCGTGTTCTTCATGAAAAAATCGCTCAGCGATCGCGTACAGCGCAGCCTGACCGGCTTTGCGGCAGGTGTGATGGTGGCGGCTTCGGTATGGAGCTTGTTAATCCCCACCATAGAGCAATCCGCAGCGCTCGGCAAGCTCTCGTTTCTGCCGGCCGCGGTCGGGTTTTGGGCAGGCGTTTTGTTCCTGCTTTTGCTTGACCACACCATCCCCCACCTGCACCACAGCAGTGAACAGGCGGAAGGCCCGAAAAGCCGACTGCACCGCACCACAATGATGATGCTTGCCGTCACGCTGCACAATATTCCGGAGGGTATGGCCGTAGGCGTGGTGTACGCCGGGTACCTTTCCGGCAGCGCACAGATCACCGCCGCAGGCGCACTTGCACTTTCGCTCGGCATTGCCATTCAAAATTTTCCCGAAGGCGCCATCATCTCCATGCCGTTGCATGCTGAAGGCATGAAAAAGTCGCGTGCGTTTTTGGACGGCGTGCTTTCCGGCGCGGTGGAACCCATCGGTGCCGTGCTGACCGTTTTGGCCGCCCAGTTCATTGTGCCGGCGCTGCCGTACCTTTTGAGCTTCGCCGCCGGAGCAATGCTGTACGTCGTCGTAGAGGAGCTTGTCCCCGAAATGTCACAGGGCACGCACTCCAACATCGGCACGGTGTTTTTCGCCGTGGGCTTTACCGCCATGATGATCTTGGACGTTGCACTGGGTTGAGCGCCGTTTGCGGCTTCGCTCTTTTCCGCCCGAATGGCTCCATTTCATCGCGCAAAAGTTAGCTCGTCCTAACCGCCAGATATATTATAGCGCGCACCTTTCAAAAAATCAAGGGCATACCGCATAAAGATCAAATGCTTTTGCGGTATGCCCGATTATGATCGGTTTTACTTTTTGATTTCGTAGCAAACGAACTGGTCCTTGCCGTTCTTTTTCGCCCGGTACATCGCTATGTCGGCGCGGTCGATCATCTTTTCGTAGCGGCTGTTGTTCACCGTGTAGCCGAGGCTGATGGTGACGATGCCGCCCGGCACGTCTTTGCGCTCCAGTTGAAGATCGCGCACGAGCTGCACGAGCTCCGCAGCAACTATATCCGGCGCGCGGCTGCCCTGAAAGCTGACGCCGAGCACTTCCTCGCCGCCGTAGCGGAAGAACGCGACGTCGTTTTCCGCACCATAAGCCTTCAGCGCCGTGCCGATCTGCTGCAGACACGCGTCGCCGTAGCGGTGGCCGTAGCAGTCGTTGAGGCTCTTAAAATTATCGATGTCGATCATATACATCGCCGCGATGGTGCGCTTTTCATCGGAAAGCGCGTCGTGCAGCAGCTCAAACATATCCTGCCGATTGCGCAGGCCGGTAAGAAAATCTGTGCGGCGGTCTTTATCTGCCTGCTTGTAGCGGTCGAGCGCCACCTGCAGCTGCTCTTTTTGGCGGCGCGTTTCATCCAGCAGCACCTTTGTGGCCCGCTGCGTTTCGAGCTCGCGCTCCTCCGGGGTGCACAGCTCGATATACGAGACGATCATGCCGAGGGCGGCGGAAATGACAATGAAGCTGCTCACGTACATGACCTGCAAAATGCAGCCGATGAGAATGATGAGCGAATTGAGGCACAGCGCGCGGTAGCTTTTGTCGCTTCTTTTGTGAAACAGCGCGCCGCAGAACGTCTTGACGGCGGCTAAAAACATGTAGGAATAGCCGAATAAAAATTGCAGCATCCAGTATTTGCCGCGGGTGTAGTGGCCGTATTCGTCCACGGAAAACACCCAGCCGGTACAGATGGACATAAAGCACAGCACCGTAAACACGGCAAACGGGATATACAAAAGCGCCTTACCAAGGTCGCTTTTCAGCCAGGTGGAGCCCACCACGCATTCCTCATACCGAAACCACGTGAGCGAAGCGCCGCACACGCACAGCATGTATAAATTGTTGAGCACCATGCCGCTTGCACGCGTTGTGAAAAAATAGCCCATCTCGCCCATTTCGCACAAAAGGTTTATGAC
>CAKUBN010000074.1 GCA_934643185.1 uncultured Eubacteriales bacterium | reverse complement strand
GATTTTGGCATGAAAAATACCTCCAAAGTAACAGATTTTTATATTTAATCTGTCTACTTTAGAGGTATCATATCAGCCCGCATCTTATCCGGCTTTCTGTTTCTTTTGAACAGGTCGCCCTCCGATGACAATTTCTCTGAAATATCCTCAGACGAACAGTTCTATTTTAATACGTGAAAAATGAAATGTCAATGCCGTTTTACGCGCGGTGGGCGGCTTCTACGGCGTCGGCGGTGTTGTCGAGCAGGCCGTCGCCCATGAGCTCGATGGCACCGCGGTCGCACAGGGAGGCGATCTGCGGGTCGAGCGGGAGCTTATCGAGCACCTTGAGGTTATACTTTGCCGCGACCTCGTCGATGTGGCTTTCGCCGTAGACCTTAAACGGCTCGCCGCAGCACGGGCACTTGACGTAGCTGTAGTTTTCGATGAGACCGATGACGGGCACGTTCATCATCTGGGCCATTTCGACCGCCTTGGAGACGATCATGGAGACGAGCTCCTGCGGGGAGGTGACGATGATGATGCCGTCGAGCGGGATGGACTGGAACACCGTGAGCGGTGCGTCGCCGGTTCCCGGGGGCATATCGACAAACATGCAGTCTACGTCGTTCCAGATGACGTCGCTCCAGAACTGCTTGATGACGCCGGCGATGACCGGGCCGCGCCACACGACCGGGGAGGTCTCATTCGGCAGCAGCTCGTTGATGCTCATCGTTTCGATGCCGGTTTTTGTGTTGACCGGGAACAGGCCGTCGTCGCAGCCCATGGCCTTTTCGTGGATGCCGAAGCACTTCGGAATGGACGGGCCGGTGATGTCGGCGTCGAGAATGGCGGTCTTTAAGCCGCGGCGCTGCATGGTGACGGCCATCATGGAGGTGACAAGGCTTTTGCCTACGCCGCCCTTGCCGCTGACAACACCGATGACCTTTTTGACGTTGCTCATCTTATTCATGGGCGCAAGAAAGCTTTCCGGGTTCTGGCGGGAGGGACATTCCTCGCCGCAGCTGGAGCAGTCGTGCGTACAGTTTTCGCTCATTGCTGATACTTCCTCTCTTAAAAGCATGTAATGTTTCATCTGCACGGGATAAATTTGCCGCGCAAACGGGATATTTCGGTCTTATTATTCTACCCTGTTCCGCCGCTTTTGTCAAGATTTTGACAAGCTATGAAACTGCATAGCGGGGCTATTCGTGCGTATCGTCTGCGACCGACGGCGTTAAAAACAAAAGGAGGAACGCGAGCGCCAGAATGCCGCAGGAAATGAAGATAGCTTTTGCGCCGAAATTAACTGCCGATACACTGCCGAGACCCGCGCCGAGCGCGAAGCACAGCAGCACGCCGCCGTAGCGCAGGGCGCTTTCGAGCAGCTTTTTCTCGTGCGTGCGGAAATAGCTGCAGATAAGCTCTGTGCCGCTTCTTAAATTGCCGATGCACATGGTGCTGGCGTAGGACTTGCCGTGCATTTTGCGGAACGACTGCATCTGAATGGCGCTGACGAACGAGACCATGGCGTTTGCGAGGTTATCCGACGGGATGAAGCCGACTATAAACAGCGTGAGGATCTCGAGCAGCAGGACGGTCTGCCGCCAGTGGAGCTTTTTCGCTTCTTTAAAGCGCATGCGGATGAGCTCTGCGGCGCAGGTGCCGAGCACGAACGCCGTGAGCGGGATGAGATAATGCAGTACGCGCGCCCACTGCCCATAAAGCAGATTGGCGCTGAGCAGGACGATGTTACCCGTCTGCGCGTTTGCGAACACCTGCCCGCGGAAGCAGTACGTGTAGGCATCCTGAAAGCCGCCGGAGACCGTTAAAAGCAGCGCCGTGATATACGCGTCGGACATTTGCTCCGCCGACGTGAGGCGAAGCCTGCGGCCCATGATTTTATAAGAATTTTTCGTTTTTGTCATACCGTTTCTCACCGCTTTCTGTGCTTTTTACATTTATAGTATACCCCATATGCGGGGCAAATGTAAAATGCGGTTTCGGCATGAAAGGGGCTATAAAATCACATGGGATTTTGAACGGTATTTTGTGTTTTAAATTGTATATATAGTGCTATTTTACAATCTGCGATTCTATATGTAGTATATTAAAGAAATTTCCCAGCGGCGGGGTCGGTGTAGACGTCGCAGTTTGGGTGCAGCTGTAAAACGCTTGCGGGGACGTCCTCTGTGACGGGGCCATGAACTGCTTTTGGCATAATCTCCGCTTTCATCTCTTTATTTGCGGCGAGGATGATATGGCGGCTTTGCATCACATTTTTGATGCCGAGCGTGATGCCGCCAAGCGGTGCGCCCTCCGGTGAATTTGTCTCACGGCGGATGCGCTCGTAGAGCCACGGCTCCATGACAGACGTCCAGGTGGTCTGGCCAAACGGCGTGCCGGGCTGGTTGAAGCCGATGTGTCCGTTGCCGCCGATGCCGAGAATTTGCAGATCGACTTGGCCGATATTTTCGAGCGCGGACTCGAACGATTTGCAGGCTTCCGGCCAGTTTTCGGAGGTCGTCGGCGGCATGATGTAGTGCTCGAGCGGGACGTTCAGCGGCTTGATGACCTCATGCAGGAGCATATAGTAGCAGCTGCCGAAATAATCGCGGCTGACGTTTGTGACTTCATCGAGGCCGAAGAAAATGACCTTAGAGGTATCGAAGCGCTCCTGTTCGTAAATGTCTGCGAGCGCCTTGTGGATGGGGCCTGTGGTGCGGCCGGTGGAAAGGCCGATGAGGGAATTCGGCTTTTGGATGATCTGGTCGGCGATCTGCCGGGCGACGGCGTAGAAAAACGTCTGCTCGTCTTTTTCAATGTGAATGCGCATGGTTTTCTCCTTTATTCGTCTGTGAAATCGGCGGCGAGCCACAGCCAGCGGCTGACGGCGGACGTCCAGATCTCTTTGTAGGTGGCGTTGTTCGTCTGCGGCCAATACGGCAAATCGGTGTTGCCGAGGGTCTCCACGCCAACGGGCATCTCGCCCGCGAGCTCGCCGCACAGGGCGGAATACTGGCTGCAATAGTTTGTACCCGCGCCGTAGATGAGCGACTGGCCGAACGGGTTTTTGCCCCACATCCAGTAGAACTGTTCGCGGCCAAGCTGCGTGAGGCGGTCATTCTTTAGCACGCGCCCCAAAAGCGACGCGCTTTTGCCCATGGCGAGCAAAATGGCGGTGTTGCCGCGGAACGAGAACCACACGGGGAAGTTTTTCAGGACGTGGTTTGCGTCGATGGGCGTGCCGTGCTTTAATTGCTCGATGTAATTCGCTTTTTCGGTGTCGTAATCGCAGAGGACGTGCAGGTACGGGAAGGTCTCGCGGTCTTCCGGCTCATCTAAGCGGTGGACACCGGCGGGCAGCATGCCGTACGGTGCGGTGTTGCCGGAAATGTACAGAAGATAATCGCCGAGGCGGCGCATGGCGGCGCGCCACGTTTCCGCTTCCGGGGCGTTTGGCTGGGTCTCGTACAATGCGGCGAGCGCCTGCGCAAACTGCTGCTCGCGCGACTGGTGGTTGAAGTGGACGATGGCCTTGTGGGTCTCATCGCGGTAGAAGAAGCCCGTGAACGGCAGGCCCGCCGCGCCGGTCTCTTGGCATTTCAGAAGCTTTTCGGCGTAATTTCTAGCAGTTTCGGCGTAGGTCTCTTCCTCACTTGCGGCGTACAGATTCGACGCTGCCCAGACGATGACGGCGTAGTGCTGCGAGGCACCGCTATTATACGTGTGCTCGTACATCTGCTCCTGCTCCGCGCCGTGTGTTTGATAGCGCGCCATGGCGAACGCAAAATCTTCCTTTGCGGCGCGCAGGCTGCCGCGGGCGATGCCGGGGTCTGCGTCTTTGAATTGAACGGCGGCGTAGGCTTCCACGGCCGCGAACGTGAAGTTTTCGAACGCGTGGTTGAAAACGCGGGCCTGAACGTCGTCCATGTCGCCGATCTTATTGTTTGTGTAGCGCGTGAGCCCGGCGCTCGTTGCGCGATAGCCGTCGCCAAATCGCGTGCGCAGGACGAAATCGAGCCCCCACTCGGCTTCCTCTAAGAGACGCGTGTAGAGGGCGGAAGTTTTATCGCAGTGCGAGGCGGTCTCGAGCAGGGCATGAACGACCTCGGCGCTTTGCAGCGTTTGCTGGGAGACGTCGCCGGCATCGTGCCAGCCGCCGGAATAGGAGATTTTCACGCCGTTGTGCTCCGCGATGATGTCTTGGTGACACGTGCCGTGGCGGCCCGGGACCGGCATGCCGCAGCGCTCGCCATAGAGGAAATTGACGGCGCGCCAGACGGATTCTTCCGTTAGGCCATCCGCAATGAGGAACGGCTCGGTTTGGGCTTCGCCCGCGCGGAGAATGTACGTGCCCGGCGTTTGGTACGCGGTGAAATCGAGCACGTTAAATGTGCCGCGCTCGTTTTTTACGGTCTCGACCGGTGCGCGGTAGACGATTTCGTTTGTTTCGGCACTCACGAGCGCAAATTCCGATGCTGTGACGTTTGCGACAGCGATCTTTTTGCCTGTGGGGAAATAACCGACCGTGGAATACGTGATGGTGTTCTCGCGGCACTGCCATCCGCACTCCGTTTCCGGCGTTTCAACTTGCTCCAGTGTGATATTTTTGAACGCGACGGTAATGTCCTCGCCCGTGAACGCATCGCCGCCAATCATCGGGATGGAAAATTCCAGCATGGTGACGGCGTCGCGCCCCATGGCGTTAAACTCCCAGAAAAGCTCCTGCCACGCGCCGTTTTGCAGCTCCATGGAGTGATGCCCCTCGCGGTAATAGGGATCCGGCACGGGAATTTCGCCCTCGCTTTTAAGGTTTGCATCCATATAGTAGAGCCGCGCGCCGTTTAAATCGGCACGGACGAAGAAATGTAGGCGGTTGTAGCCGCGCCAATCCTCGCGGTCAAAGAAAAGGCGGACTTTTGCCGCGCCGAAATTGACGTAGTCGCCGTCGGCGGGCGCGCCCTCCGGCCAGTGGTCTGCGCGGGTGGGCAGCGTGACGCTTAAAACGGGCTCGCCGCTTTCGGTTTTATAGGTAATCTCGCCGTAGCCCGCGAGCGTGACGGGCTCGCCCGCCCAGAGCGTGCGGGTTTTCAAGACTTTTTTCTGCGGAAATTTGGCTTCCAGTGATTTTTCGCGGTGCAGGGGCAGCGCGCGGTGAACAAATAACGAAGCTTCAAGCTCCTTTTGAAACGCGTTTGTGACCATTACTTTTCCTCCTTTTTGAGCTGCATGCCGAGGCTTGCTGCGCCGATGAGGCCGGCGTGCTGTGTATCGAATGCGGACGGTGTGAGGCCAAAGCGCACGCCGCGCATGACGGACGGGACGAGATTTTCTGTGACTTTTTGCAGGAACCGCGCGTCGCTTAAAATGCCGCCGCCATAGACGACCGCTTCCGGATCTGTGGTGCGCACGAGATTCAAAATGACCGCCGCGAGCGCTTTGGCGCCGTACTTTACGATGTGCGCGCAGGGCTCCTCGCCCGCAAAGGCGCGGTCAAAGAGCGCTTTTACGTTTGCCCTGCCGCCCGGCTGCGTTAAGAGCTCTGTTAGCCCGTATTTTTGCGCCTGCTGCGTGAAGCCGATGCCGGAGACGACGTTTTCCACGCAGCCGCGCCGCCCGCAGATGCACGGGGTGTCGTCGTTGATATCCACCGACATGTGGCCGATCTCCCCGGCGTTGACGCTTCCGCCGCGCAGGATGTGGCCGTTTACGACAAAGCCCGCCGCGAGGCCGGTGCCGACGTTTAAATAGATGAAATCCTGTGTTTTTCGGCCCATGCCGAGCAGAAGCTCCGCCGTAACGGTGCTGCGCACGTCGTTATCAATGGCGCAGGGGATTTGCAGCACCGCGGAAAGCGCATTTGCGAGCAGTATGGGCGGGCCGACGATGTCGTGCGAGATGGCGACCCATTCATCGTTTGCGTGGTCGACAATGCCGACGATGCCGACGCCTGCGGCGCACGGCGTGCCGACAAACCCGGCGGTTTCTTTGTAATCTTTCGCGGCGGCGAGCAGGACTTTTACGGCTTCTGCTTGCGTTTTGCAGCCGGTCTCGTATCGCTTTTGGCGCAGCACCGCGCCGCTTTCGTCCACTTCACCGACGAGCAGCTTGGTGCCGCCGAAATCGAACCCCAAGTAGGTCTGCATGTTACTCCCCCTTTAAAAAGCGCTGTGCACCCCGGATGCACCGCTTTGCGTTTTCCGCTTCCGGCAAAATTTTGTTTTCGCTTTCCGCTAAAAGCCACTCAAAGTGGTTTTCCGGTGCAAGCAGTGTTTGCCAGTCGTTTTCGTCGTCCTTGTCGCCGAGGGAAACGTCAAACCCGCGCGTTTTGGAAAACGGCTTCATGTGCAGGAGCTTCGGGTGGCTGCGGTATTTTTGCAGCACGGCGAGCGGATCTCCGCCGCCCTCGATGCACGCGCCGCTGTCGAGCTCCATAACGAGCGTGGGCAGGGAACCGAAAATGTGGTCAAACACGGTTTTGCCGCCGTATTGCAGCGAAAATTCGTGCTTGTGGTTGTGGTAGCCCGTGCGGATGCCGCAGGTTTTGAGGTATTCTTCCGTCTCTTGCAGCCACTTGATGTGCTTTTGCCATGTTGCGAGATCTTCTTCGGCTTCGGCGTGTCCCACGTGCCAGCAGCCACCAAGGCACGGCACGACGGCGAGCGGACAGCCGATCTCGTTTAGAAATTCCGCCGTTTTTTGGCGGGTGTTTTCTTGAAGATCGCGGTACTCGGTGTGGTAACCTGTAAGCGCCATGCCGGAATTTTGAAGCGCTGCGCGAATCTCATGCGGCGGCCACACGGGCGCGCCGTAGAACTCGATGCCGGTATAGCCGAGCGCGGAGAGGCTTTGCAGCGTGCCGGAAAGGTCGCGCTCTGCGCTTTGCCGCACGGTGAACATGGCGATGCCGATTTTTCGTTGCATAGGGTTCTCCCTTCGTATAGTTGAACCGGTTTCAAATTTACTTGCAGTAAATTTTGCTACTTGGTTTTCGCCGGTATAATTCTACCATACGCTACCATTTTTCCGGGAAAAAGTCAATTATACGGGTGCGATTTCGCCGCAGAAGTTTTTCCGGTTCTTTTGTGCAGTTTTAGAAACTTCTGAAACCGATTTCAAAAATGCATTGACTTTTCCCGTTTTTGCCACTATACTATGGATGGACCTGCGCGGAAAGGGGCGTTTTTTCATGAAAAGAGACGAGAAAAGCAGCGTGACCATTTACACCATTGCGGCGGAATGCGGCGTTTCGCCCGCCACGGTCTCGCGCGTTGCGAACGGACAGCGTGTTTCACCGCGCTCCTTGGCGCTGGTGCAGCCGCTCATTGAAAAATACCGCTTTGCGCCGAACCCGCTCGCGCGTGCGATGTCCAAAAGCCGTTCGCAGACGCTTGGGGTGATCTTGCCAGACATCTCGAACCCGTACTTTTCTGCGCTGTTTTTGGAAATTCAAAAATACGCGCTGCAAAATAACTACGGCATTTTGCTGTGCAACACGCTGTACGGCGGCTCCTCGCACGGCATTGAGAGCCCGTTTGGCGAGCAAAAATATTTTCGCATGATGATCGACAAAAAGGTGGACGGCGTGATTTTGACTGGCGGCGAGCTTGACAAAGAGAATGTTTCGCCCGAATATGCGGCGGAGCTTGACCGCATGTGCGCGTACTTTCCCGTTGTGGCCATTGGCGAGACGCTGCCAAACTGCGGGTGCATTTTCGTGAACCGCAACCTTGCGGGCGGCGTTTCGGCGCTGATTCAGCATTTGATGGCGCTTGGGCGGCGGAAAATCGGGTTTATCGGCGGCGAGCCGGGCGTGAAAACGACCGCTGCGCGCTATGGGGCGTACCGCCGCACGCTGCAGAGCCTGCGGCTGCCGTTTAACGAGGAATGGACCGCGCTGACGGACTACTATTTGCCGGACGGCTACGCGGCGATGGAGACCTTGCTGCAAAAGGAGGACCGCCCGACTGCCGTGCTCGCCATCAACGACACCGTGGCGCTGGGTGCGATCCGCGCGGCGGCTGACCACGGCCTGCGCGTGCCGGAGGACATTTCCGTTGTGAGCTGCGACCGTTTTCCGACGGCAGACTACATTGTGCCGCGCCTGACGAGCGTGGACCAGCAGAACAGCTACCTTGGCCGCATGTCGATTTTGACGCTCATCAATGCGATCAACGGCATTGACGACCCCGTGGAAATTATCCACACACCGCGTTTGGTGGTCGGCGAATCGTGCGGCGCACAGCTTCCGCAGGGATTTTCGGAATAAAAAAATTTTCCCGTATCTCGATTTTAGCTTTGAGATACGGGAATTTTGATTTTTAAACTGCTTTAGGCTTCGTCAAATAATTTTTCAAAGCGAACGGCGGCAGCGTGCAGGTCTTTCATGCCCTCAAACACGTTTTCCGCATTGAATTTTTCTTTTAAATAATTATCGGCCTCCAGCGTGAACCAGCCCTTGTAGCCGATCTCCTTGAGCGCGGCGGCGATGGGCGCGTAATCGATAGACATGGAGAACGGGATCTGGTGAGAATCGTGCCAGCGGTCGTTATCGTGGATGTGGAGCGCCTGCAGGCGATGGCCCAGCGCACGGATCATATTCGCTGCGCCTGAGCCGGAACCGCGCATTTCCGCATGGCCGATGTCGAGGCAGGCGACGAGATACGGATCATTCACGGCGTCGATGTGCTCGACAAAGCTCTCTGACGTGGCGCACGCGGCAAAGCTGGACTGATTTTTTTCATCGTCCCAGTTCCACATGTTTTCCGTGGCGATTTTCACGCCGCACTCTTTTGCAAACGGCAGCAGCTCGAGATACATTTCGGCGTTTTCTGCGGCGGATTTGTCGTTATCCGGGTGAATGATGCAGATCTTGCCGCCGGCTTCTGCCGTGCATTCAATCGCGCGCTTGAAATACGAGCGAATCTCCGGGCAGGATGTCGGGAACGGCGCGTGCGACTGGTTGCAGGTGATGCCGTTATCGAGGCCGATCTGCTTCAGCTTGCGCGCAAACGCGAGATAATTTTCCCCGGCAAGCGGATGTGTTGTGGGGCGGACTGCGCCGAGTCGCCAATCGTAATCGCACATGGCAAACATGGAAAAATCCCAGGCGTCAAACCCGGCTTTTGCGACGTATTCCACGGCTTTTTCTTCGCCGACCAGAACGGACGCGGTTTCGATCTGTGTGGATGTTCTCATGAAAACTCCTCCCTTTTACCGCCATTATAGAGCCGAAAAAGGGGCTTGTCAAGCCAGTCTTTCGGCGTTTGGTTTGTGGAAAAAGCCGAAAGCACTGTACAAATCGACACAAAAACGACCGCCCGATTTAGAACCGAGCAGCCGTTCATAGAGTTTGCTTAATAATTTTCCGCGTGGAGCTCAAAATAGCTCTGCGGATGGTTGCAGACCGGACATACCTCCGGCGCTTTGACGCCGACGCAGATATGACCGCAGTTGCGGCACTCCCACACTTTTACCTCGCTCTTTTCAAAAACCTGTGCAGTCTCTAAATTTTTGAGCAGCGCACGGTAGCGCTCTTCGTGGTGCTTTTCAATCTCGCCGACCATTCTGAATTTTGTGGCAAGCTCCGGGAAGCCTTCCTCTTCGGCGGTTTTTGCAAAACCCTCATACATATCGGTCCACTCGTAGTTTTCGCCGTCCGCAGCGGCCCCGAGATTTGCTGTTGTATCGCCGATGCCCATGAGCTCCTTGAACCACATTTTTGCGTGTTCTTTTTCGTTATCGGCTGTCTTCAGGAAGAGTGCAGCTATCTGCTCGTAGCCTTCTTTTTTCGCGACAGATGCGAAATAGGTGTACTTATTTCTCGCCTGCGACTCGCCGGAGAAGGCCTCTTGCAGATTTTTCTCGGTTTTGGTGCCTGTATACTTGTTTGCCATAGAAATACCTCCCATGTCCATCAAAATCAATTTCGCCCTAAGGCGGCCTTACGTTCTTAAGTATAGCACATTTTTCGAAAAAAACAAGCGATTTTGAACCATATAAAAAATAAAAAGCACTCAGCAATACGCTAAGTGCTTTTATCTGGCTCCCCCTGTTGGACTCGAACCAACGACCCTGCGGTTAACAGCCGCATGCTCTACCAACTGAGCTAAGGAGGAATATTTTGGTGACCCGTGCGGGAATCGAACCCACGTTAACGGCGTGAGAGGCCGCTGTCTTAACCGCTTGACCAACGGG
>CAKUBN010000073.1 GCA_934643185.1 uncultured Eubacteriales bacterium | reverse complement strand
CCCTTACAGCAGCGTGCTACCTGGTGCGCGACGGCCAGATGAAAGGCGAGCATGTGCACATCCTCGAAAAAGAGCAGCTCGCGGGCGGTGCATGCGACGGCTGGAAGTTTGAAAACGTCGGCTATGTGATGCGCGGCGGCCGTGAAATGGACAACCACTTTGAAGTCATGTGGGACTTGTTCCGTTCCATTCCGTCCATAGAGACCGAGGGCGTTTCCGTTTTGGACGAATACTATTGGCTTAACAAAGAAGACCCGAACTACTCCCTGTGCCGCGCGACCGTGAACCGCGGCGAGGACGCCCACACGGACGGTAAGTTTGATATTTCCGATAAGGGCGCTATGGAGATCATGAAGCTGTTCTTTACGCCGAACGAAGACTTGCAGGACAAGCGCATTACGGACGTATTCGACGACGAGGTGCTGAACTCCAACTTCTGGCTCTACTGGCGCACGATGTTCGCCTTTGAAAACTGGCACTCCGCACTCGAGATGAAGCTGTACATTCAGCGCTTTATCCATCACATCGGCGGTCTGCCGGATTTCAAAGCACTGCGCTTTACAAAGTACAACCAGTATGAGTCTATGATTCTGCCGATGGTGAAGTATCTGGAAAGCTACGGCGTGCAGTTTCACTTCGGCGTGAAGGTCACAAACGTCGAGTTTGACTGTAACGAACAGCGCAAGCTTGCAACG
This sequence comes from uncultured Eubacteriales bacterium, assembly GCA_934643185.1. Classification (GTDB taxonomy): domain Bacteria; phylum Bacillota; class Clostridia; order Oscillospirales; family Acutalibacteraceae; genus Hominenteromicrobium. The sequence goes on along the minus strand of CAKUBN010000073.1, from coordinate 9,651 downwards.
CGCATCGACACGCTGCGTGACGGCAAGGAAGAGCACATCGACCTCACCGAAAACGACCTTGTGTTCATCACGAACGGCGGCTGCGTGGAGAATTCCTCTATCGGTGACCAGAACACGCCGGCTAAGTTCAATACTGAAATCCGCGAGAGCGGCGGCTGGGATATGTGGCGCAAAATCGCCGCGCAGGACCCCTCTTTCGGTCACCCGGATAAGTTCTGCAGCGATCCTGAGCAGACGAACTGGATGAGCGCCACCGTTGAGACGCTCGACGACCGCATCATTCCGTATATCAAGAACATCTGCAAGCGCGACCCGTTCACCGGCAAGGTCGTCACCGGCGGCATTGTTTCCGTAAAGGACTCCTCCTGGCTTTTAAGCTGGACCATCAACCGCCAGCCGCAGTTCAAAGCACAGCCGAAGGGTCACTGCCTTGTGTGGGTCTATGGCCTGTTCTCCGACAAGCCCGGCAATTACGTCAAAAAGCCGATGCGCGAGTGCACCGGCAAGGAGATCTGCATGGAATGGCTGTATCACATCGGTGTACCGGAGGATCAGATTGAAGAGCTTGCGGAGACGAGCGCCAACACCGTGCCGTGCATGATGCCGTATATCACCGCATTCTTCATGCCTCGCGCATACGGCGACCGCCCGGACGTTGTGCCTGCGGGCGCTGTGAACTTCGCGTTCCTCGGTCAGTTCACCGAAACGAAACGCGACACCATTTTCACGACGGAATACTCCATGCGTACCGGCATGGAGGCCGTATACACGCTGCTGAACGTAGACCGTGGCGTGCCGGAGATCTGGGGCAGCGTATACGATTTACGCGCACTACTGGATGCCACCGTTAAACTCCGCGACGGCAAGAAAGTGACCGATATGGACCTCGGCCTCGTCGAGCGCCTTGTTCTGAAAGAAGCGCTGAAGAAAATTGAGCATACGGACATTGAAAAGCTGCTCAAGGAATATAATGTGATCTAAGCTTTCCTAAATTCAATCATAACGTAATACGCAAAAGGCTCACTGTTCCCCGCAGTGAGCCTTTTTGTTATGTGCAGTTTTGTGTTATGTCTCTTGCGGCAGCTTTCTGATGCCGAACATATGCCGCAGCATGAAGCCGATGAACCCTTTGCCGTTGACGATGACGACCTTCATAAAATACCGTTCCTTTCCGAGATCATAATGTGCGCAGCACCGCTACGCCGAGTGCGACAAGAATCACGGCGGCGATGAACAGCACGAGCCCCTCCGGGGAGATCTGTGCAAGCACCATGCCGAGCCCGAATGAAACGGTGCACAGTGCGCGCAGTTTTCGGTCCCGAAAGCATGGGGTATTGCAGCATTTCGGCATTCGCATAGAAAAGCACCTCCGTTTACCGAAGCTCCCTTACGGGGTCATTCCAGTATATAAGGAGGTGCATCATTTGGTTACGGATTATTTTTCGGTATCTTTTTTGTCTTCCGTTTCGGGCAGGCGGATTTGAATCTCGCTTTGCGGCGGTTCTGCCGGCATATCCTTCGGCGTGTAGACAATGACGAGCGCACAGCCGATGTTCACGCGAATTTCCGCGCGGTCGGAGATGATACAATTGCTCACGCCCATTAAAGACGAACCCGCAGAGAGGTCTTTTTTCTCCAGCGGATACTGAAGGCCCTCATACGTCAGGTTGCAGGAAGAGCCGTCAAATGGGAACACGGAGACCGTGGCGCCTTTCAGCTCCGTCAGCACAATACGCCCGCAGCGCACAACGAACACCTTGGTGTCTTCCGTACACAGCACCGCGCTGCCGCCGTGCTTGGAGATATACAAAAGCACATCGAGGTTCGCCATGGAGTGATCGAAGCGGTCGCCGCCGAGGCCGCCGATAAGCACAAATGTCTTGTAGCCGAGCTTCTGCCCCACCATGACGGCGCCCATCATATCGGTAACGTCCTTTTCAACGGGGAGCTTAATGGTGCGGATTGTCTCCGGCGGGCGCTTTGCGGCGGAGTCAAAATCGCCAATGACAAGGTCGGGGCGAATGCCGTACTGCACAGCGGTGTCGTAGCCCGCATCCGCACAGATGACGTAGTGCTCTTTCGGATCGAATTCTTCAAAAACGGCGCCGGACGCCAGCGGAGCCGCGCCGATGATCATACATTTTTTGTCTTTGATAACTGCCATTCCTTTATGTCCTTCACTTCGTTATACATTGCAATGTAACTGTCTATGCGGGAGCGGGAAATTTTTCCCTCTTCCACAGCCTTCAATACCGCGCAGCCTTTTTCGCAGGTATGCGAGCAGGAGGTAAATCTGCATTCGCCGAGGTACGGCGCAAACTCCCTGAATCCCTCCGGCAGCTCTTCCTTGCGGAACAACTCGTAACGCTCGATATCCATGGTGGAAAAGCCGGGCGTATCGGCCACATAGCCGCCCTCCACGGGGTACAGCTCCACGTGACGCGTGGTGTGGCGGCCGCGGCCGAGCTTTTTGCTGGTCTCACCCGTTGCAAGCTCCAGCTCCGGCACAAGCAGGTTCAAAAGCGTGGATTTGCCCACGCCGGAGTTACCCGTAAATGCGGAGATGCAGCCCGTAAGCTCCGGGCGCAGGTCATCCACGCCCACGCCGTCCGCCGCCGAGACGAAGTAGCACCGAATGCCGATGCTGCCGTAAATGTCTTTCAGCTCCGTCGTATCGCTTAGGTCGGTCTTTGTGAACACGAGCACAGGCTCGATGCCCTTTAGCTCCGCCGCGGCGATGGTTTTATCGATGATGAGGGTGCTGGGCTGTGGGTCGCAGACGGAAGACACAACAAACAGCTTATCGAGGTTTGCAAGCGGCGGGCGCACAAGAAAGTTTTTGCGCGGCAAAATCTCCTGCACATAGCCTTCGTCGTTCGCGTCCACTTCAATGCGCACGCGGTCGCCGGCATACGGCGAAATTTTATCCTTGCGGAACTTGCCTCTTGCGCGGCAGGCGTGCAGCACGTCGCCGCACTGTACATAGTAGAACCCGCCGATGCCCTTGATGACCAGCCCTTCTTTCATTTCGCCCATATCAGCCTTCGTGCGCCGTGATCGCGCCATCGGAGCCGCCCAGGTCAACGCCGTCGCCGTCACTGCTGCTGTCCGGCGTCGGGGTCGGTTCCGGCTCCGGCGTTGCGTACGATTGCTGCGAGGTCACGTTGATGCTCTGCGTGGTGTAATCGATCTCCGCCGTGATATACTGCTGATCGTTCAGCGTGATGACGAGGTTCGAGCGTCCCTTGCCCGTGAACGTCATGTTGGAGTACGGCGAAGCCGAAGGGTTCACCGTGCGCGTCTCGATGAGCGTGCCGTCCACGTAGATCTTCATTGTGAGATCGTCCGATACGCCGCCGGGCAGCGGGATGTCATAATAGACATCTTTCTGTGCGCCCTTACCGGAGCTGACCGTTACAGTGACGACCGAGCCCTTCTTCGCCTTTTCGCCCTCGTTCGGGGAAACGGAAAGCACGGTGTTTTCGTCCTTGTCGCTCTCGTCGTCGTATTCCACCGTGACCACAAAACCTGCATTTTCCAGCTCTTCCTTTGCGGTGCTGTACTGGTAACCGACGATGTTCGGGATCACGGCGCTTTCCGTAGACGGGCCGGAGCTGACGTAGATCGTGACCGTGGTGCCGGTGGAAACGGTGGAGCCTGCCGCCGGGTCAGTCTTGACGACATAGCCGACTGCGGTGTCGTCATCGGCGACCGCCTGAATCTTCGGCGAAAGCTTCAGTGCCTTCAGCGTGTCATACGCATCCTGCTGCTTATAGCCCTTCACGTCCTCCACAACGACCTGCTCGGCCTCGCCGTTGACGGTGAGGGAAACGGTCTTGCCCTTTTTCACGGTCATGCCGGCCGCCGGGGTCTGGCGCAGCACCTCGCCCGGCTGCTTGCTGGGCACATTGCCGTAGGTGATCTCAAACTCAAGGTCGGCGTAGTCCGAATTATCCTTAATGTCGGTGTCATAGATCATGCCGACAAAGTTCGGCAGGACGATCTCATCGGAGGTCGTGTTCGTGGAAGCCGTCAGCTTCTGGAAATAGCGCCAGCCGAAAATGCCGCCGACCACAAGGGCCACAACGATGACCGCCGCCACGATGCCCTTGATGATATTGGAAGCGCGCGCGCCGTTTTTGGAGCGCACATATTCTTCTTCGTACTCGTAGTTATCGTTATACTTCTGCGGCGCTGCGTTCTGCTGCACGTCGCCGTAAATATCCGCAGAGGTGCCCGCATAGGCGCGGTCCACCTGCTCGCCGTAGTGGAACACGATCTCCGGGTTGCGGCGGAAGCGCTCCACGTCCTCCAGCATATCCGCAGCCGAGGGGAAGCGCTGCGCCGGGTTTTTCTCCATGGCGTGCATGGTGATCTCCTCAAGGCCCTTCGGAATGGACGGGTTGATGCGTGAGGGCGGCGTGGGCTCTGCCTGCATCTGCATGATGGCGACGGAGACCGCGTTATCCGCGACAAACGGCAGCTGACCGGTGAGCATCTCGTACAGCATGACGCCGACGGAATAAATATCGGCCTTATCATTGATATAGCCGCCGCGCGCCTGCTCCGGCGCGATATAGTGCACAGAGCCGATGGCCTTGTCGGTCATGGTCTGCGTTTCTGCCTGCGAGAAGCGTGCGATACCGAAATCCGTCACCTTAATGGTGCCGTCTTCCAGCAGCATGATGTTCTGCGGCTTGATGTCTCTGTGAATGATGCCCTTTTCGTGGGCGTGCTGCAAAGCGCGGAGGATCTGCACCGTAAAGTACAGCGCCTCTCTCCATTTGATCTCGCCCTGCTGCTCAATGTACTGCTTCAAGGTGATGCCGTCAATGTACTCCATGACGATATACTGGATGCGGTCGCCGAAGCTGACGTCATAGACCTTGACGATATTCGGGTGCGAAAGCACCGCAATGGCTTTCGATTCATTGCGGAAACGGCGCAGGAAATCGCTGTTGCCCGCAAGCTCTTCCTTCAAAATTTTAATGGCGACCCAGCGCTTTTCAATGTTGTCATACGCCTTATACACGTATGCCATGCCGCCTACGCCGAGAAGCTCGTGGATCTCGTATCGGCCGTCCAAACGCTTGCCTATATATTTATCCATTCTTTTTCATCCTTTCTCAGCGGTTTTCGATCACCGCGACGGTCACATTATCGCTGCCGCCCTTGCTGTTTGCGTAGCGGATCAGTTCATCGGCGAGCTCTTCTCCCTGATAGTTGCTGATGAAAAGCAGCAGCGTGTCGCGCTCTAAGTAATTGCTCAGGCCGTCTGTGCAGGAAAGCGCCAGATCGCCGGGCTCGAATTTATAGCAGCCGTAATCGCACTCCACCTCGGGGTGCACGCCCACAACGCGCGTGATGAGGTTGCGCTGCGGGTGCACGCGCGCCTCGTCCTCCGTGATGGCGCCGCTTTCCACAAGCTGCTGCACAAAGGAATGGTCGGTCGTAACCTGTTTTACGCCGAGCGCCGTCTTTAAGTAGCAGCGGCTGTCGCCTGCGTGGGCAATGTGCAGCACGCCGCCCGCCGCAATGCTGACGACAACCGTGGTGCCCATACCGTTTAAGGCCGGGTCTTCCTGCGCGCGGTGCAGCACCGCCGCGTTCGCGTCATTGATTGCATGCAGCATTATGTCGCGCACTGCGTCTTCTTCCATATTCGGCCTGTAGTTTTCCGTGATCGCTTTGCAGATGGCGTCGCAGGCAACACTGCTTGCAATGTTGCCGCCGTTTACGCCGCCCATGCCGTCGCAAACCACGGTCCACGCGCTGCCGTCCGAAAAAGTGCCACAGCGGCAGATGTCCTGGTTAGAGCTGCGCACCTGTCCGATATCCGTTTTGCATACCGCGTACATTAGACTGTACCTCCCTGTTCATTGCGTCGACGGAGCTGTCCGCAGGACGCTTCTATATCCGATCCGAGCGTGCGCCGGACGGTAGCGGTGATGCCTCGTTTTTCGAGGATCGCCGTGAATTTTCTGAGTCTCTCCTCCCCGCTTTTGCGGTAGCCCGTGCCGGTGACATCATTTACCGGAATGAGGTTCACGTGGGCGATGATGCCACGCAGGCGGGATGCAAGCTCGTTTGCGCAGGCATCGCTGTCGTTCACACCGCTGATCATAGCGTATTCAAAGGAGATGCGACGGCCCGTTACGTCGGAATAATAGCGGCAGGCTTTTAAGAGCTGCTCCACGTTCCACTTGCGGTTGACCGGCATGGTGCGGCTTCTGATCTCGTCGTTCGGCGCATGCAGCGAAACGGAAAGCGTCAGCTGCAACTTGCGGTCGGCAAGGTCGTAAATTTTTTCGACAAGCCCGCAAGTTGAAAGCGAAATATGCCGCATACCTATATTAAGCCCGTTTTCTGACGAAACAAGCTCCAAAAATCTTAAAACATTCTTATAATTGTCGAGCGGCTCGCCCATGCCCATCAAAACGACATTCGAGATGCGCTCGCCGATGTCCTTCTGCGCCGTTTGGATTTCCGAAATCATCTCACTCGGCAAAAGATCGCGCGAAAAGCCGCTTTTGCCCGTGGCACAGAACGTGCAGCCCATTTTGCAGCCCACCTGTGTGGAAATGCAAATGGAGTAGCCGTGTTTATATTTCATGAGGACGGATTCAATCATCTCCCCGTCGTTCAAGCGGAAAAGATACTTTTTGGTGCCGTCTATTTTGGAAACACGCCGAATGGCGATCTCCGTATTTCGTATTTCAAAGCTTTCTTTTAAAGCAACGCGCAGGTCTTTGGAAAGGTCCGTCATCTCGTCAAACGAGGTCGCGCCGCGCTGATGCAGCCAGCGGTATACCTGCGCTGCGCGGAATTTTTGCAAGCCGCGCAAGGCAAAGTCCTCCTGCAGCTCCGAAAGCAGCATGGATTTTATATCGGTCAACGCTTCGTCTCCTTCCCTATTTCTGTTTTTCTGCGCATGGCGGCGGCGAAAAAGCCGTCTCCGCCGTGGTCCATGGGCATCATGGTGCGCATGAATTTCGGTTCGTTCACCGTGTGGGATCTGCCCTCCGCTTCGGGCAGATCATACGGTTCAAATTCCGGATGGCACTTTAAAAATTCGGTCACCACCGCGCCGTTTTCCGCATTGCGCAATGTGCACGTGGAATAAAACAGTATACCGCCCGGACGTACAAGTTGTGCGGAATGCTCCAAAATCTTGAGCTGCAACGCAGGCAGCTCTTTAAAGCTCTCCTGCTTTTTGTAGCGGATTTCCGGCTTGCGTCGAATAACCCCGAGTCCGGAGCACGGCACATCGCACAGCACGCGGTTGTACTGCTTTTCACACACACCGGTCGCGGCATCGCGCACGGCGGCGTGAATGATGCTCAAGCCTAATCTCTCCGCACCTTTTTTGATGAGGTTCACGCGGCCTTTGTATAAATCGAACGCATCGAGCACGCCTGTATTTTCCATGTATTCCGCAAGCGTGAAGCTCTTGCCGCCCGGCGCTGCACAGACATCCGCAAGCCGCTCTCCGGGTTGCGGTGAAACAAACGCACACAAAAGCTGCGAAGAAAGATCCTGCACATGGAATTTGCCTTCCGCAAAGCCCGGCAAACCGGTAACGTCGCCCGTGCCGTGCACGCAAATGGCGTTTTCCAGCATCGCTTTCTCAGCGGTGTTTTCCGGCAGCGACTTTATAAGATCGTCCGCCGTGGTCTTTAGCGGATTCACACGGATATACGTTTCCGCGCGCTCGGACATGGCCTTTAATAAGTCTATGCACACGTCTTCGCCGTAATCCTTTTTAAAACTCTCGATGATCGGCTGCGGGATATTATAGCGCACGCTGAGGTCGTCTTCGGGAATTTTCACCTCATGCCAGCCGCGCGCAAAGCTGCGCAGCACGCCGTTCACGAAGTTCTTATACTGCCCGCGCCGGTACTCTGCCGCGCACAAAACGGCCTCGTTCACGGCGGCGGAATCCGGCACGCGGTCAAGGTACACCATTTGGTATACGGCAATACGCAGGATGTTGAGCACCGTGCCGTCCAGCTTCTGCTTCGGCTTTGCGAGAAATTTGCGAATGTAAAAATCGAGCGTCAGACGCTTTTCCAAAACGCCATAGAAAATAGTGGAGGCCAGTGCCGCGTCGCGTGGAGAAAGTTCCGCCGCGCGAATGGCCTTATCGATGACGATGTTCGAGTAGCCCTCGTTTTCCGTCACCTCGGAAAGCGCCGTAAGCGCCGTTTTTCGGGAAGAAGTCGCCATATTACTGAACCTTCGCCTTTGCTTCTATCGCGTGGCCGCGCAGGTAATCGCTGCCGCGCATGCGCTTGCCGTTTTCCGGCTGGATCTCGATGAGCTGCACGGCATTTTCGCCGCAGTAAACAGCCATTTCGCCGTCAATGACCGCAACTTCGCCCGGCTCGCCTTTACCGGCAACAACTTTCGTCTTGTGCAGCTTCATGCGCTTGCCTTCGAGCGTGAAGAACGCGGACGGCCACGGGTTCAAGCCGCGCACAAGGTCGTGTACGCGTTCGGCGGGCTGCGTCCAATCGATCGCGCCCATCTCCTTACGGATCATCGGCGCGTGGGTCGCTTCCGCATCGTTCTGCGGCTGCGGGGTGATGGTGTCGAGCTTATCAATGGTATCGACGAGCAGCTCAGCACCGAGCACCATCAGGCGGTCGAAAAGCTCGCCTGCAGTCTCGTCTTCACCGATAGGCGTTTCCGCTTTCGCCAGCATGTCGCCGGTGTCTATACCATCTGCCATCTGCATGATGGTCACACCGGTGATTTTATCGCCGTTCAGCACCGCCCACTGGATCGGCGCAGCGCCGCGGTACTTCGGCAGCAAAGAGCCGTGCACGTTGATGCACCCGCGCGGCGGGATGTTCAGCACACGCGGCGGCAGAATTTTTCCATACGCCGCAACAACGATGAGCTCCGGCGCAAGCGCCTTCAAATACGCTATTTCGTCTTCATTATTTTTAAATGTCGTCGGCTGACGCACTTCAATGTTGTGTGCCATTGCCGTTTCTTTTACGGGCGGCGGCAGCAGCTTGTGCCCCCTGCCCTTCGGCTTATCCGGCTGGGTATAGACCGCCAAAATCTCATGGCCGCGCTCCAGAAGCGCGTTGAGGCTCGGTACGGCAAAATCCGGTGTGCCCATGAATACGATGCGCATGGAAATTCCTCCTTTTTCTCTAAATTCTGTCTTAGCTTTCCAACTCGTCCGGCTCCAGCATGCGGCTGGCGCGCGTGACAAAGCATACGCCGTTCAGGTGATCAATTTCATGGCAGAACGCGCGGGCCAGCAGCTCTGTGCCGCTGATTTCAAACGTTTTGCCGTTTCTGTCCTGTGCGCGGACGGTGACGTTCATCGGGCGCTTGACCATGCCAAACTCACCCGGGAACGAGAGGCAGCCCTCTGCGCCGTCCTGCTCGCCGGAGGTTTTGATGATTTCCGGGTTGATAAGCTCAATGCGGCCCTCACCGACATCGATAACGACGATGCGGCGCAGCAAACCGACCTGCGGTGCAGCAAGGCCGACGCCGTTTGCGTCCTCCATCGTCTCGTACATATCGTCAAGCAGCGTACAAAGCTTCTCGTCGAATTTTTCGACCGGGCGGCACATTTTGGTCAGCACGTCGTCGCCCTTTTTCACAATATTTCTAAGCGCCATTTGCGGC
>CAKUBN010000072.1 GCA_934643185.1 uncultured Eubacteriales bacterium | reverse complement strand
TCTATTTTTGTCCAAAATCGATTCAAAACCCCAGTTTTGCCTGACACAAAACTGGGGTTTCTCGACGGTCTGAGAGCTGTCTCTTTTGAGACAGCTCTTTTTTGGTGGAAACGCGCGGGCTCGAACCGCGGACCTCCTGCGTGTGAAGCAGGCACTCTAACCAGCTGAGCTACGCTTCCATATCAACTGTACTATGTATTTTACCACAGGAAACGGGATTTGTCAAACGGTAATTTTGGTGTGGAGGGATTTTTGAGGGGGATGTGCGTGGGAGAGCATGTTGGGGGATTGTGATAGGTGGCGAAGGTGGAAATGCGAGGTAGGTTGATGGTGCGGCGGGAGGCGTATAATTTTGTGCGGCACGGTCATGAGCGGTGGAAAGGCGGATGGAGGCGGGCGGAAAAAACGGTTCGGAAGAGAATGGTGGGGGAATGGCTTCGATGCGCGGGCGAGGCGTTGTGGCGGCGAGGGTGAAAATGCGAGGTAGGTTGATGGTGCGGCGGGAAGCGTGTAATTTTGTGCGGCTTGGTCATGGGTGGTGGAAAGGCGGATGGAGGCGGGCGGAAAAACGGTTCGGGAGAGAATGGTGAGGGAATGGCTTCGATGCGCGGGCGAGGCGTTGTGGCTGCGGAAAAATGCGGCGGTTTGATGATGCGGTGTGGAGGTGTTTGGATGGAGTGGATGGGGGTGATTTATGCGGGGGAATTTGCAGAAAGTTTCAGTAAACTTTCCTTTTTCCGACACTGTATTTAACGCGGGGGCGGTATACTGAAAGCATCCAATGATTTGGGCGTGGCGCTGTGGGGAAAGCGGGCGGCGGAAAAGCCCGTTGTTATGTGGGTTTTATCGGTGGTTAGTTATTGAAACTATACAAACCGAAGTGAGTTTTCATGGATTATTGTTAGAAATTAGCTAAAAGCCCTTGAACTTTTTTCTTGTTGTGGTATTATTAGTATAAACATTGGTGCAGAGCGTCTTTTATTAAATTGAACGGCAAGGAAAATAGGAAAATAAGACGCTGTGCGCCAAAAAATTCGGACGGACTGCGGGTGCAAAAATGAGAATGGCATGCACCGCCGGCGTTTGCCGGGATGTTCCGAATGGAAAGGACAGGACGTATGAGTGAGATGATAAACAAAACGGCGCCGGAAGGCAATGTGCCGCTTTATTTGTTCCGCAGCGGCAAAAACAGCCATTCCTACGAATACATGGGTGTGCACAACACGGTAAAGGACGGCAAGTCATGCACGGTGTGCCGCGTATGGGCGCCGAACGCGCAGGCTGTCGCCATTACCGGCGATTTCTGCGAATGGGATCCGGAAAAATATCCGCTTACGAAAATTGACGACGCAGTTTGGGAGGGCTATTTAGACGAGCCCTTGAAGGAATTTGACGCGTACAAGCTCGTCATCACGGCGGAGGACGGCACGGTGACATATAAGGCGGACCCGTATGCGTTCCACGCAGAGACGCGCCCGGGCACGGCCTCCCGCTACTACGACATTGCGGGGTACAAATGGAATGACGCACGCTGGTTTGAGCACAAGAAAAAGTACCCGCATTATAACCAGCCGGTGAACATCTACGAGATGCACGCGGGCTCCTGGCGCAAATATGCGGACGGCAGTGTGTTCTCCTACGACAAGCTCGGCGACGAGCTGATCCCCTACGTGCAGGAAATGGGCTTTACGCACATTGAGCTGATGCCGCTGACGGAGTACCCGTTTGACGCTTCCTGGGGCTACCAGGTGACGGGCTATTTTGCTCCGACCTCCCGCTACGGCACGCCGAAGGACTTTATGCGCTTTATCGACCGCTGCCACCAGGCGGGCATCGGCGTCATCATGGACTGGGTGCCGGGCCACTTCCCGCGCGACGAAGCGGGCCTTGCAAAGTTTGACGGCACGCCGTGCTACGAATATGCAGACCCGAGAAAGGGCGAGCACAAGGAGTGGGGCACGCTGGTATTTGACTACGGCCGCACGGAAGTCATCAGCTTCCTCATGAGCAGTGCACTGTTCTGGGTGAAGGAATACCACATTGACGGCCTGCGCGTGGACGCTGTGGCCTCGATGCTGTACCTTGACTACAACCGCAAGGACGGCGAGTGGATCCCGAATAAGAACGGCGGCAAGGAAAATCTGGAGGCCATTGCGTTCTTACAAAGACTGAACGAGGCGATTTTCGCCGAGGTGCCGGAGGTCATGATGATTGCCGAAGAAAGCACCGCGTGGCCGATGGTGACGAAGCCGACTTACATGGGCGGTCTCGGATTCAATTATAAATGGAACATGGGCTGGATGAACGACATGTTGCGCTACATGTCTTTGGATCCGCTATTTAGAAAGGGCAACCACAACAGCCTGACGTTCTCGTTCTTCTATGCATTCTCCGAGAATTTCATTTTGCCGATCTCGCACGATGAGGTCGTTTACGGCAAGGGTTCTCTCTATAATAAGATGCCGGGCACGCCGGAGCAAAAGGCTGCAGGCGTACGCTGCTTTGCGACCTACATGATGGCACACCCGGGCAAAAAATTGCAGTTTATGGGCACGGAGTTCTCGCAGCACGACGAGTGGAACTTTAACGAAGAACTCGAGTGGAATTTGCTGCAATACCCTGAGCACCAGATGGCGCAGACGTTCTTTAAAAAGCTCAACGCGTTCTACCTCGGCCGTTCCGAGCTGTGGGAGATCGATTTCTCGTGGGAGGGCTTCTCGTGGATCTCGAACGACGACGACAGCCAGAGCGTCATTGCGTTCCGCCGCTTTGACCGCGAAGGCAACGAGCTGATTGTCGTGTGCAATTTCCTGCCGGTCCGCCGCGAGAATTACTGCATCGGCGTGCCGTACGCGGGCGTTTACGAAGAGGTGTTTACCTCCGACGCTGCGGAGTTTGGCGGCACGGGCTTTACGAACGGCAGCAACATCCGCACCGTGGATGAAGCGATGCACGGCTTTGAGCAGAGCATTTCGCTGACGCTGCCGGAGAACACGGTGTTCTTCCTGCGCTGCAAGCGCAAGGCGGCAAAAAAGCCCGCTGCGAAGACGACAAAGACGACGGCAAAGAAGCCCGCGGCCAAAAAGGCGGCCGGCACAAAAGCCGCAAAGAAAAAAGCCTGATTCATTTTATATGAAACAATATACGGGCGGCGGCAAAATGCCGGAACGCTCGAAATCTACCAGAGAGGGGATCATCAGTCATGTTACCTAAGCAAGAAGTAGTTGCAATGCTGCTGGCAGGCGGCCGTGGCAGCCGTCTCGGTGTTCTTACCAAGAACCTCGCAAAGCCGGCTGTTCCGTTTGGAGGCAAGTACCGTATTATCGACTTTCCGCTTTCCAACTGTGTGAACTCCGGCATTGAGACCGTGGGTGTTCTGACACAGTATCAGCCGCTCGAGCTGAACGAATACATCGGTTCCGGCCAGCCGTGGGATCTCGACAGTATGAACGCCGGCGTACATATTTTGCAGCCGTACGAGCAGAGCAGCGGCTCTGACTGGTACAAGGGCACGGCAAATGCCATTTACCAGAATATACCGTTTATTGAGCGCTACAACCCGGATTACGTGGTTGTGCTGAGCGGCGACCACATCTACAAGATGGATTACTCCAAGATGATTGCGTATCACAAGGAGCACGATGCGGCCTGCACCATCGCCGTTTACGAAGTGCCGATGGAGGAGGCTTCCCGCTTTGGTATTCTGAACACGAACCCGGACGGCTCTATTTACGAATTTGACGAGAAGCCGGCTGTACCGAAGAGCAACAAGGCTTCCATGGGCATTTACGTCTTCTCCTGGAAGAAGCTGCGCGCGTATCTGGAAGCGGACGAGAAGAATCCGAACTCCTCGAATGACTTCGGTAAGGATGTGTTGCCCACCATGCTGAACGCAGGCGAGCGTATGTTTGCGTACCGCTTTGAGGGCTACTGGAAGGACGTCGGCACGATTGACAGCCTGTGGGAATCCAATATGGACCTTTTGAACCCGAAGGCCGGTCTTGACCTTTCCCGCGACGACTGGAAAATTTACTCCAGAAACCCGGTCATGCCGCCGCATTACATTGCAAAGGGCGCAAAGGTGCAGAACTCACTCGTAGCAGAGGGCTGCAACGTATACGGCGATCTTGAGTTCTCCGTATTGTTCCACGGCGTTTATGTGGCGCCGACCGCGACTGTGACGGACTCCATCGTGATGCCGGGCGCTGTGATTGAAGAAGGTGCGAAGGTGCAGTATGCAATCGTGGCGGAGAACGCCGTCATCGGCAAGAACTGCGTCATCGGTAAACGCCCGGAGGACATGGAAAACAGAGACGATTGGGGCGTGGCGGTCGTAGGCCCGGACTGCAAGCTCTCTGAGGGCACCGTTGTGGAGCCGAAGGAAATGATCGATAAGGAGGCGCAGGCATAATGTTTGGAAATAATGTTTTGGGCATCATCTTTGCCTATGCACACGAAGAAAGAGTACGCGATCTGACGGAGCTGCGCGTGATGGCTTCCGTGCCGTTCGGCGGCCGTTACCGTTTGGTTGACTTCACCCTCTCCAACATGGTGAACTCCGGCCTCAACAAGGTCGGCATCATCACGGAGGATAACTACCAGTCCTTGATGGACCACCTCGGCTCCGGCAAGGCATGGGACCTTTCAAGAAAGCGCGAGGGTCTGTACCTGCTGCCGCCGTTCGGCAAATCGACTTCGAGAACCGACGGCAAGATCGAATCGCTCGATTCCATTCGCCGCTTCCTGAAAAATTCCCTTGAGGAATATGTGATTCTCTCCGATTGCGATATGGTCTGCAACATCGATTACCGCGAGGCACTGGAGCAGCATGTGCGCCAGAACGCGGACATTACGGTCATTTACCGCCATGGCACTTCGCCGGACGTAGACCGCAACAACATCTATATGGTAGACCCCGAGAACCGCATTCGCGAGTTGCTTCTGCACCGCGGAAGCGAGCACGGTGTAAATTACGGCATCGGCATGTATATCCTTAGCCGCGAACTGCTGCTTCAGCTCGTTGAAGGATGCATGAGCCGCAACGAATATGACTTTGATAAAGATATGGTTCAGCGCGTAATTCCTGAACTGCGCGTGATAGGTTATGAATTTAAAGGCGTTGCATATCAAATTTCCTCGTTTGAAGCGTACTTTAACGCTAACATGGGTTTGATGGATCCGCGCGTGCGCGTAGAGCTGTTCAATCCGAACCGCCCGATCTACACGAAGGTGCGCGATGATATGCCGGCGAAATACGGTTTGAATTCGTATGCCACCAACTGTCTTGTTGCAGACGGCTGCGTGATAGACGGTGAAGTGGAAAATTGTGTGCTGTTCCGCGGCGTGAAGATCGGCAAAGGCGCGAAGGTCCGCAACTGCGTTATCATGCAGGACACGGTCATCGGCGCGAACAGTCGGCTCGATTATGTTGTGGCGGACAAGAACGTGGAGATTGAAGAGAACCGCACGCTGATGGGCTATCAAACCTACCCGGTGTACATTGCAAAGGAAAGCAAGGTCTAAGCTGCCCCGAAAAATGAAGGAAAGGAAAGCGGTGTAATTGATATGAAAGTTTTGTTTTGTGCCAGTGAAGCGTTGCCTTTTGCCGCAACAGGCGGCCTTGCAGACGTAGCGGGTTCTTTGCCGCAGGCGCTGCGCGCACGTCTGATTGGTTGCCGCGTGGTGATGCCGCTGTATGAAAGCGTGCCGCAGGAATTACGCGACAACATGAAGTTTTTAACAAGCATCAGTGTGCCGGTGGCTTGGCGTCGCCAGTATTGCGGTATTTTTGAGGCGAAGGTAGGCAATGTCATTTACTACCTCATCGACAACCAGTACTACTTTAAGCGCCAAGGACTTTACGGTCACTTTGACGACGCGGAGCGCTTTGCGTTCTTCTCCCGTGCCATTTTGGAGATGCTGCCGTACATTGAATTTAAGCCTGATGTGATCCACGCGAATGACTGGCAGACGGCGTTGGTGCCGATCTACTACCGTTTGTTCTATGCAAACAACGACTGGTACAGCGGCATTAAGACGCTGTTCACCATTCACAATATCCAGTATCAGGGCCAGTACGGTTTTGAGATTCTGGAGGACGTTTTCGGTATTCCGAAGAGCGAGCAGAGCTTACTCGAATACAACGATTGCGTGAACCTGATGAAGGGCGCGATTGAGAGCGCGAACTGGGTCTCTACCGTGAGCCCGACGTACGCGAAGGAAATTCTTGATCCGTGGTTCGCCCACAAGCTGGACCCGATTTTGCGCGAGCGTGCCTGGAAGCTTTCCGGCATTTTGAACGGCATTGACGTGGTGGGCTATGACCCGGCGACGGACAAGAACCTGTATGAGACGTATGACGCAAAGCACCTGGAGGGCAAAGCTGTCAACAAGGCAAAGCTGCAGGAGCGCCTCGTCCTTGCCGTTGACCCGGATGTGCCGCTCATCGGTATGGTAACGCGCCTTGTCTCCCACAAGGGACTTGACCTTGTAAGGGGCGGCGTGGACAACATCATGACGTACTCGAATGCGCAGTTTGTGGTTCTTGGCAGCGGCGACTGGGAGTATGAGCAGTTCTTTAAAGAGATGCAGGCAAAGTACCCGGGCAGATTTGTGCTGTGCCAGGGCTTTGTGCCGGAGCTTGCGCGCAAGATCTACGGCGGCTCTGATATTTTCCTGATGCCGAGCAAGAGCGAGCCGTGCGGCCTTTCTCAGATGGTGGCGCTGCGCTACGGTTCTATTCCGGTTGTGCGCGAAACGGGCGGCCTGAAGGACTCCATTACGGACAGCGGCGACGGCAAGGGCAACGGCTTCACGTTCCAGACGTATGACACGCAGGATATGCTGAACTCCGTGCACCGCGCGATCTACGCGTACAACGAGAGCAAGGAAGGCTGGAAGGTGCTTGTGGAGCGCGCTATGGCGTGCGATAACAGCTGGGGCCGTTCCGCAAACGACTATATCCGTCTGTATAAGCAGCTGATCAACAGCTGATCTTCTGATTCATCTTTTGAGGAACAGGAATCGTAAATATCAAGCGGGTGGGGGCAAGGCTTCCGCCCGCTTTTGCGTAGGTGGTTTTATGGAGTTTATTGCGAAAGAGAACAGCCTTGCCGTGCGGCGCATGGAGGAAAACGAGCGGGATATAAGCCTGATGCTGCGCTGGATGACCGACCCCGAGACGATGCGCTACTGGGAGGGCATGACGGTGCACTTTACCCGCGAGCGCGTACTGCGTGATTTTTACCGGCATAGGGACGCGAACGTTACGCCGTGCATTTTGATGAAGGACGGCAGGGACATTGGATATTTGCAGTTTGAGAAAATCGACTCTGCGGAGGACTACGAAATGCCGGAAGCGGACTGGGCGCGGGCGGTAAAGCCGGGCGAAGTGGTTTACGGCATTGATCTGTTCATTGGGGAAGTCGGTGAGCGCGACCATGGCGTTGGGACGCGCATCATGAATTTGACGGCGGAGACGTTGTTTGAAAAATATCATGCCGATGTGCTGCTCATTGACCCGAAGGCGCACAATTTACGTGCGATCGCGTGTTACCGCAAGGCGGGGTTTTGTGACCTGTGCCTTGTGCCGCAGCGCGAGGAACAGGACGGCGTTTTGCACGACAGCCTCATTTTGTACCGTAAGAAATAAGAAGATGCCCTGCTTGTGTTTTTGGCACAGGCAGGGCATCTTTCGTTTTTGTGTTTTGATTATTTATCTTCCGGGTAGCGGACGGGGACAAACTTTGCGCGGTTCATGAGGGGATGCTCAAGGCGGATGGCGCCGTCGCGCGGACAGGCCATGACGCATGCGCCGCAGTAGTAGCACTCGCCGGGGTAGAGCACGATGGGGTGCTTGCCTTTTTCGGGCGAGGGGATGAGGATATCCACCTGACAGATGTTGACGCAGGCGTTGCAGCCGACGCATTTTGTTTCATCGTAAAGAATCGGGTGTGTGCTGCACGGCACGGGTTCTGCCGTGAGAATTTTGTTTTGAAGCTCGCTCATTTCCGATACGCCCCCTTCTGCTCGGTTCTGATGTAATCTCCGTTGCGCTTTTCGTACTCGGTCTCGAGGTCGCCGAAATAGTAGAGCGGATGGCTGCCGTAGATAACTTCGCCGTTTTCCTGATGGACGGTGATGAAGCGGCGGTCGCGCTCGGGGTCGGTCTCGGTGCTGTCCGTGCGTTTGAAAAACAGCGGCTCGGACGACGTTTTGCGGGAGAGGCAGGCGTGCAAAATTAGCTTGGAGACGGTCAAAATGTCAAAGACCTCGTGCGCGCGCATGAGCTCGTGCGGGTTTTTGCAGCTGATCTGCGGAACGATCTCGGTTTCAAAGCTTTCGAGCAGGTCGAGACCCTCATGCAAAAGCGCATCGCACTTTACGCCGCCGCAGTAGTTCTGCATGGCTTTGGAGATGGCCATGTTGAGTTCGCGCCAATCCATGCCATCTGCGCGGCGGATGGGGGCGAGCAGGCGTTCGCGCTCGGCTGCGGCTTCCGCTTCATTATAGTCGGGCAGGGTATCGAGTGTTTTGGCAGCTGCGGCGGCTTTGCGGCCGGCGTAGTAGCCCGTGGCGCAGGCGAAACCGGCGCAGTCCGAAGCGTAGAGCTGGTCGCCGGCGGCGTAGATGCCGTCGATGTTTGTTTTGAGGTCCCAATCGTGCCAAATGCCGCCCGGCGCGCCGAACAGCTGCCGTTCCTGCTCAAGGAAATTTGCGGACTGCCAGCCCGTGCCGTAGCTTTGCAGCATGTGCTTTTGGGGGTCAAAGCCGCGCTCCGTGTAATTTTTGAGGATCGGAATTTTTGTTTTGCCCTCTTCGCCGACCATCATGCCCCAGATGACACGGCGCTCTGCGTCGGGCATACGGCTGAGGTCTGCGTAGAACGGCAGCTGGTAGCCGCGGCGCATGAGCTCTTCAAAATCGAGCGTTTCGGGGCCGCGGTACTCGTACTTCGGGTTATCGATGACGCCGCCCTTTAAGAAAAATTTCTGGCCGGGAGCGGGGTAGTAGCGCTCGGAGACGGTTTTAAGCTCATTACCGTCGCGGTCGACGTAGGGGATTTCCACGCCGCGGGCATCGACCATCGTTGCGGCATACCACGTGTTGTGGTTATTGCCTGCGCCGTAGGGCGGAAAGCTGCGGCCGGCGGCGGAGAACTCACCCTTGACGGATTTTTCCATCATGGTGAACTCGATGCCGGCCTTGTAGCCCATGGCGTGGCCACTGCCGATGCTCTGCATGGGGCGGAACTCGCACAGGCCGGTCATATCCGGGTTAAAAAGCCAGACGCGTGCCGGGCGGCTCATGGTGAGGACAGTCTCTTTGGCGCGGAGAATGTAGAACTTGCCGGTGCGCACGTCCATGGCGCAGGCGCCCGCACCATGCTTTTTGCCGTTCCGGGCGGTGGTGAGCAATGCGGTGGCTTCGGTGCGGTCAAGCACTTTCACGCCGAGGCGCAGAAGCTCCTTGAAAAGAGCGGGCTTAAAGGTGCTGCCCCAGACGCGCAGAGTGAATTTGTTTTTATAATCGTAGGCGAACATCAGCTTCGTTTCGTCGTCGCGGAACTCTGCGCCCTTGAATTCATCGTCGGTGTCGCGGACTTTGCCGCCGAACGACTCAAGGTCTAATAGACGGTCGTAGCCCTCGCGGCACTCGATGTAGTGCGCGATGCCGTTAGAGTAGCCGCACTGCTCATCGACGTACGCTTCGGCGATTTCCTTCGGCGTGACGGTGGAGCAGGGGTTCGTACAGGCGGATTCCCAATGGTCGAAACCGGTGCCTGCGCTGCCGCTGCGGGCGGTGGCACCTTTTTCCACTAAGATGACGGACTGTCCGCGCCGTGCCGCCGCGATGGCGGCATAGCAGCCGGCAAGGCCGCCACCGAGCACCAAAACGTCGCAGGAAAGCGTTTCGGTGATGTCTAATTCATTTTTATATGGCCAGTTATAGGTCTGCAAAGCAGATCCCTCCTTGTTTGAGTGTGAAAAGCGGAGCTTCAGCAAAGCTTTAGGCGGTGTGCGTCTTTTTATGCTTTGCGTGCCTGTATGCGAGCAGGTAGATGATGCTGCCCAGTACCACGAGCGCCAAGATCATCAAAGCGCAGTGCATGAAAAAGGTATCGGGCAAAATGGTGATGACGGGGTCTGTCGCGGCATCGAAGATCCAATAGTTGTTATGGAAGACAATCTTATGGAATAGGACGAACACCGTTTCCCAGTTTAAGGCGATAAGTACACCGAGCGCTGCGGGAATAGCGATCGTTAAAATGCCGGAAAGCAGCAGATACCCCGGGTTCTTTTTAAAATGGCGGTAGATGATGCCCGCAAGGCTCAAAATGCCGCTGACGATGAGCGTGATCTCGAAGACGCCGAACACGTT
>CAKUBN010000071.1 GCA_934643185.1 uncultured Eubacteriales bacterium | reverse complement strand
GTCTGCTTATGGCAGATAGGCCCTCAGCATTTCTATCCACGCCCTCCGGGTGGAGGGCGACAGCCTTATGCGGCGAAAAACGGATGGGGTACAGTTATTTCTATCCACGCCCTCCGGGTGGAGGGCGACCTGTGTGACGCCGTTCTTACGGCCAAAATGGAAATTTCTATCCACGCCCTCCGGGTGGAGGGCGACTGACCACATCAACAATGGTTGGTATCAATTCAGATTTCTATCCACGCCCTCCGGGTGGAGGGCGACTTAGAAGCAAAGCGGAAGCCTCAAAGTTTTTGAATTTCTATCCACGCCCTCCGGGTGGAGGGCGACCGATTTTTCGGCTGTTGCTGTCGTCCTGCACCGCGTATTTCTATCCACGCCCTCCGGGTGGAGGGCGACGCCTGTACCAGTTCCATTGTTTGCCGGGGGATTAATTTCTATCCACGCCCTCCGGGTGGAGGGCGACTATGCCAAGGATTTGTGCATATCCCTTTTTCAAAAGATTTCTATCCACGCCCTCCGGGTGGAGGGCGACGATGGCGTTGAGGTTGATGATGAACGGATTGCAATTTCTATCCACGCCCTCCGGGTGGAGGGCGACAGCAAAAACGGACAAAGTTTTCGTCTGTTTTTGCGCAAAAGGGAGAAGAATTTGCCTCTTTAAGACGCGGAAAGAGAAAAATTTGCCGGTGGCGTTTTAAAAAGGACAAATTTTGGGTTTTGATTTGGTGCGAAGGAAGCGGGAAAAGCGTGTGCGCTTTGGCTTCGCACTGCGGGTAATCAGATGAGCAGGACGGAATCCTGCGCGTAGGTGGGCTGTACGCCGACGTGCTCTACATTTTGCTTATATTGATTGCCGAGGCGGTAAAACCGCAGGCTGTCCGTTTCGGGCTCGATGAGCGCGGTGA
Source organism: uncultured Eubacteriales bacterium (assembly GCA_934643185.1). GTDB lineage: Bacteria > Bacillota > Clostridia > Oscillospirales > Acutalibacteraceae > Hominenteromicrobium. The sequence continues at coordinate 9,574 of CAKUBN010000071.1, read as the reverse complement.
GCTCTGCCTTCAGTGTAACATACTGCGCGGCGGTCAGCAAGCACTCGAAAACGGAGTTTTGTACGCGCTGCCCGTGGTCTACGCACTTTTTAGCGACTTTGCGGAGACGCTTTTTCCCGGCGGCGGTCTCCGTGTTGACGTCGTAGGTAATTAAGACCAGCATTTTGACCTCACTTCCAGAAAAACGGCGGATACGCTTCCAGATCGCCGCGCAGAGTGCGGGCGAGCAGGAGCGCCTGCACGTAGGGCACGAGCCCCCACGGAATCTTCTCTTTTAAAAACGGGTGCGTGATCTGCTCCTGCTTTTTGCTTTGCCATGCGCCGAGAAATGCGCGGCGACCGTCGTCCGTTAAAAGCACGGCACCGCTTTCCTGCTTTTGCAGGTGCTTTGCGGTGATGATCTTGCGGTTCACGCAGGAGAGCACAAAGCGGTCGGCATACACGGCGCGCAGCTCCTCCATGAGGTCGAGTGCGAGACTGCGGCGACCGGGTCTTGGACGGTGCAGGAAGCCGATGTACGGGTCGAGCCCGGCACTTTCGAGTGCGGCGGTGCAGTCGCGCGTGAGGAGTGTATAGGCGAACGAAAGCAAGGCGTTGATGTTATCGAGCGGTGGTCGACGGCTACGCGAGGTAAACCGGAAGTCGCTTTGCTGCTGCAAAACGAGGTGGTTAAACACACCAAAATACAGCTTTGCGGCTTCGCCCTCTAAGCCGAGCAGCTGAGCAGAGTCTTCGCAGGAGGCGATGAGCGGCAAAGACTGTGCCATTTGTGCGGCGGCTGTTTTAAGCGCTTCCACGGGTACGCGCTGGGGGTGGTCACGCGTGGCGCGCTCCAAGACCCAGCGGGCGTTATAGACCTTGCCGAGGATGAACCCGCGGGCGTAGCGGCAGCTTTGATAGGGATCATCGGACACACGATTCTGCGTTTGCCGCAGGAGGACATTGCCACGCTCTTCGCCGACGGTGCGTGCCAAAAACTGCCCGCGCGGGGAGAAAAACGCGATGTCCACACCGCGCTGCACGCAGGCACCCATCAAGGCGGGACTTGCGCCGGCGTAGGAGAAACAGAGAATGCCCTCGAGCGTGTGCAGCGGGAAGCGCGCGACTTCCTTTTGCTCGCGGCTGATGACGACGTTTTCGCCGTTTACGGAGAGATACGCGTCTTCGCTGAGCACGAACAGGGTGTTGAGCAGTTGTCTCACGGAGTATCCTCCTCGCTTTCAAAAATGTGGGCGCGCAGGTATGAGACGGGGTCTGCACGGCTGCACAGCACCGGCAGGCAAATCGATTTTAACGAGCAGGCGTTGCAGTGTTTGCCGGGTTTGACTTTTGGTGTGTAGCCGCGGGCGAAATAGCGGTTCATTTCGGCAGCGGTGTCTTCCGTTTTGCGGCGGAGTTCTTCCGTGAACGGGACGACCTCGCGGCGGCGCGTTTCTATGTAGTAGAGCGCACCCGCGGGAATATCACACACGAGCATTTCTTCAAGCGCCATGGCTTCGGCGCAGAGCTGCAAGCGGTCGGCATCGGTCTCTTTTTCGCGGCCGTGCTTGTACTCGATGGGGTAGGGCAGCCAAAATCCGGGCTGCCCCTCTAAAGAAATGCCGTTTTTGTCTTTATGAAACTCTACGACGTCGCACGCGCCGGAGAGATTCAATTTACGGCTGAACACGCGCATGCCGCGCACGGTGAAAACGTTGTCGCGCTTTTCGGACAACGTTTCATCGTGGCAGCGGACGTGGTCGAGCTGCCCCTGTGCGGTGCGGGCATTTTCCTGCCACTGCTGCTCGATGTGAATGAGCGCCCACTGGCGGCGGCAAAACGCGAAGTGCTGGATGCCGGACATTAAAAGTCCGTCTTCATGCGCATCCATTTAGGAAAGACGTTCGCAGGTGACGCCTTCGGGCAGGTCTTCGGAAACGGTGACGGTGTAATCGGAGAATTTGCGCGGGACGGTTACGCCGTCGACTTTTTTAACCGTTACGGCATCGAACAGCTTATAGGAAGCGGCATTGCCAAGCTCGGACGCGTGCTTGAAGATGATGAGCTCGCGCACGGCCATTTTGCCGCGGGCGGCGCTGTGGTCGTTTTCAAACATATTGAGAATGGCCTGCCAGAGCATTTGAAGGTCTTCTTCGGAGAAGCCGGTCACGCGGCGGGCGAGGTTGGCGGAAACGAAGCCCTCTGCGCGGTAAAGGCCGTAGGGCACGACGTATTTGCGGCCCATTTCGGTGGTTTTGTTCTGGGCGTCGGATTCGGTGGTGATGGCAGTGCGGGTAATGGTGACCTCCTGCGGCACGATGGGGTCGATGGAGCGAGCAAAGCCGAGCTGCACCGGGCCGCGCACCTGACCGCAATTTAAAGCGCCCTTTACGAATGTTGTCATGACTGCGCCGAATGTGCGGATGTCGAAAAACTCGCTGCACATAAAGTCACGGAGCTTGAGGTCGATATCCGGGTCATTGCTGCGGAGCTTTGTCACAATCTTTTTGGCGTCCTTGCCTTTTTGAATCTCGGCAAGCTCTTCGCCGATGCCGAGCGCTTCTCCGGCTTCGAGGTCGCTGCGGTTGAGCGGCACCTGATCCTTAATGTAAATGCGCCAGCCGGACTCATCTTCTTTGACGTCCTGCACGTAGTTGCGGATCTTGCGCTTTAGGCACACATCGGTTATGATGCCGTTGCCGGTTTCCGGGTCTACACGCGGCATGTTGCCGGCATCGGGGTCGCCGTTGGGATTGCCGTTTTCCACATCGAATAAGATCACGAAATCGTAGCGGTTTTGAATGGGTTCACGCATGGTTATGCCTCCTCTTTCTGTTCGGTGGTGTCTGTCTTTTTCTTAAAATATTCCTGACGCTGCTGGTAGTAGCCGAGCTGGAACGCGCCCTGTTCTGCGAGCATAAGCTGCTTTGGGAAGGTTTCGCCGAGCTTGTCCGAAAGTTCGCCGATGGATTTATCCAGTGCAATCCGCTGACCCTCGTTGAGCTTTGCGAGGTGCTTCTGCGCTAAATTGATGAGCGTGGGGAACACAAGGCTCGGCGTAGCGGAAGCAGAGTTGAAAAAACGGTCTTTGATGGTGGTGTTGATGTTGGGGTTTGCGGCTTCCTGTGTGCGCTCCAAAACGGCGAACAGGCGGCCGAGATTGTAGGGGATATTGGTGCTTTCTTTGTTTACGGACACGGTCAAAACCTCCTTTGGACAAAGCGGGTCTTCGTTTTTAGAATAATAAGCTTTTATGACGGACGCGCGCGCCCAGGTGACATCGTGCTCGGCGCGGATGCGCTGCACGGTGCCGTTTAGTAAAGTGGCGGGGTAGCGCGTATCGTTTAGGATGGAAGTGAGCAGGTCGCCGGAAAGGCGCGGGAAGGATTTTTGCAACTCTTCATCGGCTTTTTTCCAGTCTTTGGAAAAGCGGACGGCAGAGCGCGCGAGGGTGTAGGGCCAAAGCGTGTCGAATTTTTCGTAGGCCGGGCGGGTGATTTCCAAACGCTCGTAATGGGCGTTCACGTTTTTGGCGAGCTTTGTGAAGGTATCCTGCCAGAAAAAGCGAACGGAAAGACGCGCGGCGTTCGGCGCGAGCCCCAGAATGTAAAAGTGTGTATCGGGGCTGAGGTGCATGTCCTGTAGGTCGGCTGTTCTGCCGGATACGAGTTTTTGAATTGCGCTTAAAATGTCGTTTTCACTCCAATCGGACTGCTCCTGCGGACCGAAAAGCATAGCTCCCGCAAATGCGGCGATGGCAGGATCGGCATTCTCCACCCAATATACGACGGTGACGTCGCCGATGCGGCGGACATTATCACTGCGCAGCAGGTAGTTTAGCGCCTGCGTGTAGGCGGTCATGGCGTAGGTGCTGACGGGAGCGTTCTCGCCCTGCTCGTGCCCGTAGGAGCAGAAGGCATCGGCGTTGAACGAAACGAGCGATGCGCCGGAGCTTTGTGCGCCGCGCACGCCCTGAATGTTGCCGTGCAGACGCGCGGCGGGGGCGAGCCTGCCGGTGACACTGCACCGGGTGGGCGTGTCGGAATCTGAAGCAGAATCATAGGCCTGCTGCCACGCGGCGGCGATGTCAGAGTCGTTTGCCGCGGGCTTATTGTTATAATAAAAGATCAGATTGCCGCCCTTATAAATTTCCGAAAGATAGGGCTGCAAAGCGGGGTGCTCGACGGCAGAGGGGGAATTCCAGGTATCGAAAAACGCACGGACGGCCGCGGCAGCCTCACCGGGGGTATCCTTCAAAATTTCCAGATGTTTTTCGCGGCTGGCTTCAAAGCAAGCTTTGGTGCGCTCGGGCTTACCCTTGTCGTCCACGCCGAGCAGGTAGGAAGACGTATCACACAGAAAATTTGCCGCAACACCGGAAGAGCGCTTGACCTGTGCGGGCACGGCGAGCTGCTGCGGCAGCATCTTTTTACCGTTTGGAGAGGGCTTTTGGAGGGGAGAAACATCGAAAAGGGAACCGTCCGGGTTTAGGTCCAGACGCCAGCTGACATTGACTTTGCTCCAGCCCGGGCGGTCGATCTCACCGCGGGCAAGGAGCGCTTCGTAATACTGAACTAAGGCTTGCAGGATCATCTGAACACCTCGCAGCCGGCCACCTGAATGACACCGTGCTCCATTTTGGCACGGAAATACAGGGGCGTGATATTTTGTGGGTCGGAATAATCGAAATCGTACAGCATAAAGCCGAGGTCGCGCGTCTCGTCAATCGTCGGGATCGGGCCACCCTCCCACTGCTTGAAGTGTGCGGGAAACTCGCGGCAGCCGAAGTACGGGGTGGAAAAGCACTGGCCTTTTCTCATGCGGCGTGTGACGATGTCCTGAAACTTGCCGGGGTTATCGCCGGGTGCGGCTTTTTCCGGCAGCATCTCGAACTCCGCTTCGATGACATAGTGGACGTTCGTCAGCACCATGGAGGCGCGCTGGACGATTTGTTTCGTCGTGACGAGGTACGGCTCATCTTCCTTGCCCTGCGCGATGCGCATGGCGGTGCTCCCGAGAATTTTGCTTTTTACCTCGTTGCGCCGAATGGTGGTGAACTCGATGGGGTTCAAAACGTAGATGCGGCGGATATGCCAGCGTATTCCGGGGTGATAATACAGACTTTCAACTATACCGCGCGCGGCGGACGGGGTGGGGACATCGTAGCTTACACGCTCGACTTTCATCTCTCCGCGTGTGAATAACGCATACGGGCCCCAGACTTCCAACTGAATCAATAAGATCAACTCCTTTCAAACTTCAACTAAGTTTTATTTGTTAATTTGATTATAATGCGAGGAAAAATAATTGTCAATAGGTTAAGTCGAGTTTTTCTTGCAAATTTTGAAAAGAACCGTATAATAGGAGAGTAAGGTCGGTTCAAACTTGAACTGTGGGTAGAAACAACTACGTTTTATTTGTATAGAGAGGTCGGTAAGGGTTTACCTTACCGGCTTTTCTATTTTATATAAACAGAGCGGTTTCGGTTTGGTCGAGGGTGAGGCCGAGGGCACTGTCGTAGCGGCGGGGATCGGCGAGGACATAGAGCGCGCCGCCGTCGATGCTCTGCACGGCGCCGGCTTCTCGCAGGGCAGCGAGCTGCTGCGGGTAGACGTTCACGCTGTACTGCCCGAGCTTTCTGAACAGGGTGCGGCTGCGTTCACCGCGATACAGCCGCTCAACGAGGGCTTCGCCTTGGTCGATCGGGATATACACGGGTGTGGTGCAGCTTTCAATGACCCGTACCTTTTCCGCAACGGAGGCGAACGGGAGCATCTCGTTTTCGAACGCTAGGAGAATCTTCTCACGGTCGAGATCTTCTTTGCCGTACAAATCGCGATAGAACTCAAAATACGCGCGGATTGCAGCTAACGAAGTGATGTCCTCCATGCGTTTTGAAATGTTCTTCATGGCTGCGGCGGGCTGGCGCATGTAGGGCGGCGGGGTGGTGTTCTGGACGGTGAAGACGGTCACGAGGCTTTCATCTAACGGGCGCTTGCCCTCGCGATTGCAGCGGCCGGCGGCTTGCAGGACGGAATCAAGCCCGGCTTCTTCGCGGTAGACGCGCGGGAAATCCACATCGACACCGGCTTCGATGAGCGAGGTGGAAACGACGCGGCAGGGCAGGCCGATTTTTAGGCGTTCGCGAATTTCCTTAATGCGCGCTTTGCGGTGGGCAGGACACAGGTGCGTGGTGAGACAGTACGCACCGTCTTCCGGCAGCGCCTGATAGATCTTCTGCGCGTCCGCGATGCGGTTGACGATGCAAAGCACCTGCGGCAGCGCGATGAGCTCGGCGGTGAGCGATTCTGTGCTGTCAAATGTGTGCTGCGTGATTTTCGTGCGGCGGAAGGTCTCGAAATTTTCAGGGACATTGGGACAGATCTCTTTGATCGGCAGGTCGATTTTCAAATCGGCAAAAACACCGTCTAACGCGGGCTGCGTGGCGGTGCACAGGACGACAATGACGCCGTACTTTCGGGCAAGCTCGGCAAGCGCCGCCGTGAACGGCTTTAGATACGGCATGGGCAGCGTCTGCACTTCGTCTAAGATGAGCACGCTGTTGGCGAGGTTGTGCAGCTTGCGGCAGCGGGCGGGTTTGCTCGCAAACAGGGACTCAAACAGCTGCACGGTGGTCGTGGCGATGACGGGGGCGTCCCAGTTTTCTGCGGCCAGCATTTTGCGGTACTCTGCGGGGTTCGGGCTTTCGGAAAAGAGATATTCCGCGCTGCTGTGGTGCTCGATGACGTTTTCCGTGCCGAAGATTTTTTCAAACGTATCGGCGTTTTGGTCGATGATGGACGTGTACGGCGCGGCGTAGATGACGCGGCTCATGCAGTTTCGTACGGCAGCGGTCAGCGCAAATGCCATGGCAGCGGTCGTTTTTCCGCCACCCGTCGGCACGGTAAGCGTATAAACACCCGGTGCGGCGGTGCTGCCGGAGGCCTTGCACGCATCCAAAATGGCGCAGCGCTTTCGGTTGAGCTCGGCTTTGGGCGGATACCACGGTGCGATGTACGTTTCCAAGCGGTCGAGCAGCGCAGGGAGCGCATCGTAGTTGCCGCGCGGGGCAAGTGCGCCGTCCATAAAGGTTTCGGTGTCGATGAAATCGGCATCAACAAGGCAAGAAAACAGCATGCGGATATAAAACGAGAGCCGAAACCCGGTGTTGAATTCCCGCATGTTAAAGGGCTTGACCGGCGGCAGAGTGACTTCGGTTTTCCAATCGTCATACGGTTCGAGGTCGCGTTTTAAGCGGCCCGAGAGGGTAGCGTCGTTTTTGGTATCGGCGCGGGAACCGAAATTCGGTATGCCGCCGTGATGGCCTGCGATGGCGAGTGCCAGATACCCGACACCGTGTGCGCAAGCTTCTTTTGCGCCGGCCGTGGAGTGGTCTACGCGCACGCCGCCGTCTAATCGATGCTGAAAGGCATCGCTGTACTTGCCGATGTCGTGCAGTAAACCGAGCAGATAGCCGTCTTCCTCCGCGCCGAATGCGGCGGCAAACTGCTTTGCAAGCTCTGCCGTGCCGGTGAGGTGTTCGTATACGGTTTGCTCGCGGGAATGATCTTCACTTATATGTGCCAGCTTTTTCGCCATAAAATCACCTTTTCGTCTTTGTTAAGACCATCATAGCACGGGAAAAGTACAAAGTAAATATATTTAATTTGAAGAATAGGTAAGGTGAGCGGAAAAGCGACAGGTGGGGGTGGGGGCGTCGAATGCGGCGGTATTCGCTTCATCTAAGAGCTTCATTTACAGCCCGAATTGCGCGCGGACTTTTTGGAGCCTTTCGGCGTTTTGGGGGCTGCTTATTTAAATAAATCAGCATCACTATTTAACTTTAAAAATTCAGTTAACCTATCTTGATTTACATTATACGAAATCATATTACCTTCTTCAAAAATATAAAATGGTCTATTTCCAATAATTTCAAATTTGCCATTCTCATAATAAATAGTATCTTCTTCAGGGAGAGCTATTATTTTTTCCTTTTTTGATAATTCTAGCAGATAGTTTTTATTTAATTTAGTCTTTTCTTCATCTTGATTTGTAAAATGACAAAGAAAAGAAAAATGGCTTACTACATCAAAACCCATTAAATCTTTAAGGTCAACTTCATTTTTGTCTGCATATTTACATGTGTCGATACATTGCCCTAGAATTATAGCACCAGCACTTCCTCCAAAAACAATACCGTTATTTTCAATAAAAATTTTTATTTTTTCAAATGAACCACTATCTTTCAAATCTTTTAGTAATTTAAAAGTATTTCCACCACCAATAAATAATGCGGAATAATTTTCTAAATTTTTATTAAATAAATCAGCACCCGAAACAACCATATCTATATTTGGAACATCAACCCCTTTTAATTCATCTTTAATCCATTCATAACAGCTTGGATATCTTTCACTTGGCATAGCAAGTGGAATATATAATATAGGTTTATTATGATCTATAACTTTATTTAATTTCTTATTTGCATCAACTGTTTGTTGCCCACAACCTCCACCGCATAAAAATATTCTCATCCTATCTCATCTCCATATACATTTCTCTTGTTATTAAAAGTTGTTTTGCTCTTACTTTCTTTGCCAAAAACTAACTCTTTTTTCGTAATTCTATTGAAAAAATCAAAAAATGCTATAATTAACACAGTTGATTTAATCAATCTTTGGAGTGCATTTTTTCGAGTATAAGAAAAGTTAAGGCTCGTTTGTAAGGGCAAACATGGAAGATATCTCCGTTTTGGTTTTTCCCTTATTTTATCATGAAGAAAGCAGAGAGGGCAAGAGAGCGGTTTTCAATTTAAGGGACTTTCGGCAGATTTTTCCCGATAAAACCAAAAGCCCCGAGCGGCATTGCTTCCGCTCGGGGCATAATCTTAATGTTTGCGTTTAAGCCTGAGGCTGATTGTTGTCACAGTTGGGGCACTTGCCGGCTTCGTTCAACGGCGAACCGCACTTGCCGCAGAATTTGGCTACGGGTGCGCTCTGCGGGACTTGGGGCTGCGGGTTCTGAGGCTGTGCTGCCTTAGACCGAAGCTGCTGGCGCAGGTCGCGCCAGTCCGTGCAGCATTTTTCAAAGCCGAAGCGCTCTTTCGCGTCCGCCGCGATTTCCGGGACGATGTCGCAGATTGTTTTTAAAACCGGCACGGCCGGGGCCGGCCAGAAATACTTGGGCATGTCGGAATACCCGATTGAGTGCGCTTTTCCCATGAACCCGGCACCAACCAGGCCCACATTCAGTTTTTTCATTGTAAAATCCTCCCATTCTAAGACGCCCTCCTGCGCCGCGCGCCGTTGACCGACGCCGCGGACGGGAGGAATTTTAGATCAGCTTGCCCTGCAGGAAACGGTACGATGTCCGGCAGGCTTCTTCCGGGTCGCCGGCAAAGCCGTCAGCCTCCACCAGATAATCTCCTGCATATGGTCAGCGGGCGGGATGTGGAATATCAGGAACTGACCTTGCAGTTTAACGACCTTGTCTGGGAGCTGGTGGAGCGCAAGAACAGTGAGGATATTCACAAGGCAGAGCTGCCGAAATTTCTGTTTCGGGTGGTGGACTTTATGGAGTGCCGCACCGAATGGGT
>CAKUBN010000070.1 GCA_934643185.1 uncultured Eubacteriales bacterium | reverse complement strand
CGAGAAATGATGTAACCGCCGCGCTAATAGTTTATTGAAAGCTCCTCGAAGATTTTTTTCGGGGAGCTTTTTCTCTGCCTGTGTGCTTTTTCAAAAGGCTTCGCCTTTTCAGGGAACCCATGCAACTGGGTTCCCTACGGCTAAACAGTCCCCCGGACTGTTTAGCCTACCTTCCTAGTTTTTAGGGTAGGCAAAAGTGTTTCGTCGTCTGCGGACGACGACTTAGGGCGCTGCCCTAAGGACCCACCACCTTTTTGAAAAAAGTTGGATCAAAAACTTTTAACCATTTCAGCGTCTTGCAATTTCCGCTGCGTCTCTGTATAATGTGGTTAGATTCAAAACAGAAAGCAAGGATGAAAAACCATGAAAATTCAGAACGTCTTTGACGCCGCCTTTAAAAAGTACGGCAAGGTCATCACAGGGCTCGATTGCGCGGACATCATCGCCGCCATGGCAGAAACGCCCTGCCCGGAAAACGTCGTCTACGTGCCCGGCGTAGAGTCCCTCGAAAGCTGCGCGTCCGCATCGGACATCGCCTACACGCTCTACGGCGGCATGCCCGTGCAGATCGGCTACTGCAACGGCCACAACCACAAGTTAAACGGCCTCGAGTATCATAGAGACAGCGAAGTGAACATCGCCGTCACCGACCTCATCCTGCTCATCGGCTCCGAGCAGGACATCGAAAACGGCAAGTACGATACCTCTAAGGTCGAAGCATTCCTCGTGCCCGCCGGCACCGTCATCGAGGTCTACGCTACCACGCTGCACTATGCGCCGTGCAATGTTGCAGACGGCGGCTTCAAGTGCGTCGTCGCGCTCCCGAAGGGCACGAACACCGACATCGAAAAGCGCGCCCCGAAGACTGAGGAAGACAAAATGCTCTTTGCCCGCAACAAGTGGCTGCTCATGCACCCGGAAGCGGCAGAAGAGGGCCAGTACGTCGGCCTCGTCGGCGAGAACATCTGCGTCTGATAAATCAAACGCCACAAAACAGAAAAGCCGGGGCATGCTGCACCGTACCGTGCGGTATGCCCTTTTTCGCTCAAATCCAATAGAATAAGGGAGAGACCCATGACTTTCTACGATCTGCTTTGGTATTTTACCATCTACTCGTTTTTAGGTTGGTGCTCGGAGGTCATCTTCGCCACCGTCACCACCGGCAAATTCGTCAACCGCGGCTTTTTAAACGGCCCCGTGTGCCCCATCTACGGCTTCGGCATGTCGCTCGTCCTGCTCGTTCTGCTGCCGTTTTCAGATAACGTCCCGCTGCTGTTCGTCGGCGGCGCACTGCTCACCAGCGCCATCGAGCTTGTCGGCGGTTGGGCGCTCAAAAAATTCTTCCACACCACGTGGTGGGACTATTCCGACCAGCCCTTCAACCTCGGCGGCTATATTTGCTTAAAATTCAGCATCCTCTGGGGTCTGTGTGTCGTCGTCGTCATTCGCATTGTTCATACGGCTATCGCGTCGCTCGTGCACTGGATTCCCTTCATGCTCGGCGCAATTCTGGTCGGTATTTTCATCGCGCTGTTTATCACGGATACCATCGTCACCGTGCTTACCATCCGCAAGCTCAACGAAAAGCTCACCGTCATCAACGATATGTCCGCGCGTCTGCGCAAAGAGAGCGACGCTATCTCGAACGGCCTCGGTCGCCTGACGCTCCTTGCAGACGAGAAGATCACCGAGCAGAAGCAGGAGTTCAACGAAAAAGCCCGCCCTGTCCTCGAAGAGAAGCTTCAGGCACAGCGCGCTCAGCTTTCGGAGAAGTACGAAGAATACCGTGCGTCGCTGGAAGATCGCCGTGTGAAAGCACAGAAGTCTGCCGAAGACCTCCGTGCCCAGTGGAACAGCGTTACCTCCAAGCTCCAGCGTCACACCCAGCGCCGTTTGCTGCGCGCCTTCCCGACCATGAAAAACGACCGCGCAGACGAAGCACTGCGCCGCTTGCGTGCGTGGATGGATGAAAAGAAGGAAAACTGATGCGTCGCTATGTGGAAAACGTTCCGCCCTCGCTCACGCAAAAGGAGCTGCATGACCGTGCTTACGCACTTTTGTATCGCGTCTTAAAGGACGAGTGGGGCATCGCATCGCCTGTTGTGGAAAAAACTCCGCTCGGCAAGCCGTATTTAAAAGGGGAGAACATGCCCCATATCAGCCTGAGCCACACTAAGGGCATCGTCTGCTGCGCCGTGTCGCGGAAAAATGTCGGCATCGATGCCGAATATCCCCGCCGCGTGAGGGGGAGTGCCGCAGAGCGCGTCTGTACGCCCGCAGAGCTTCTGGATATACAAAGCAGCCCCAATCCCGCCGCGCGCTTTCTGGCGTACTGGACGCTCAAAGAGAGCATCTCCAAGTGCCGCGGCACCGGCCTTTCGGAATCGTTCCAAAACTACGAGATCACCTTTCAAAACGGCATGCCGCATCTTAACGGCTACACGCTCTTTTTCGAGCAGTACGGCGTGCATTTTCTCGCCGCCGCCGAGGAAGCATAAAGCATAGCCGCCCCGCATACCTATGACCGAAAAGAAAGTCTTACCCGGTTTTCTGCGGTGAAAGGTGGCAGCAATATGATTGTATCGCTCGGCGCGAACAAAAAACGAATTTTGGCGGTGCTTGTGCTCATGGCCATAGCCGTCAGCGCGTTTTTCCTCATCCCGCGCGGCGAAAAGCGGCAGACATTCCCCGGTATGACGGGGGAGGAGCGCCTCGCGTTTTTAACGTCCTTCGGCTGGGAGGCGGAAGCGGAGCCGCAGGATGTGCGCGAGATTGTCATTCCCGCAAAATTTAACGATGTCTATGCGGCGTATAATACGATGCAGCAGGCGCAGGGTTTCGACCTTTTGCCCTATGCCGGCGAAAAGTGCACGCAGTACCGCTACCGCATCACAAACTACCCGAATACGCCCGATGGCGTCTTCGCAACGCTCCTCGTCTTTGAGGGCAATATCATCGGCGGCGATGTCGCGTCCGGCGCAGAGGATGGCTTCATGCACGGCTTTGCGGCAGACAGCGCCCGCTATGAGATGCCGAAGTCGGTCATCAAAGAGAGCGCGTCGCCCGCGCCGGACACCGGCGAACTCACACAAAATCCAACGGAAAGTGAAACAACATGAGACTTGATAAATTCCTTTCAAACGAAAATATCGGCAGCCGCAAGGCGGTCGGCACGCTGGTGCGCAGCGGTGCCGTCGCCGTCAACGGACAAGCCGTGCGCAAAAGCGATATCCGGATCGACCCCGAAAAGGACGAGATCACCGTAAACGGCAAGCCCGTGCGGTACAGCGCGTTCGTGTACATCATGCTCTATAAGCCCTCGGGCGTGCTCACCGCAACGCGCGACAGCCGCGCAGAGACCGTTTTAGACCTCCTGCCGCCCGAATTAAAGCGCCGCGATCTGTTCCCCGCAGGCCGCCTCGATAAGGACACCACCGGCCTTCTCATCCTCACAAACGACGGCGAATACGCCCACCGCATGTTGGCGCCGAAAAGCCACGTCTGGAAGCGTTACCGCGCCACGCTCGACCTGCCCGCCGAAGAAAGCGACATCGCGCGCTTCGCTTCCGGCATCAAAAGCGGCGAAAACGAGTTCGCCCCCGCCGTGCTCGAGATCAGTCACGACGATCCCCACGTCGCGTGGACGGAAATCCGGGAGGGGAAATTCCATCAGGTCAAGCGCATGTTTTTATCGTGCGGCAAGACTGTCACGGCTCTGCACCGCGAATCCATCGGCGCTTTAACGCTCGATCCCGCACTTTCGCCCGGTGAAGCGAAAATTCTCGATCCGAGCGTTGCTGCGTTGGTTTTTGAAAAACCTGCACAAATAATCTGAACAAAAAGCATTAAGAATTTTTGCCGTTTATTTATTTTAACTAAACTCAAAGGAGAAAGTTTGGGCAAATAAGGACTGTTCAGGAGCCCGATTTTCTGCTATACTTAATGCATTGAAAAGAGATGTTGTTCGTCACTCAGGCTGCCAGGCTCTGACGCATAACAACCCATCATCAGGAGGAAAAATCTTATGGCAAGTGTAACACTTAAAAATGTCTATAAAATCTATTCCGGCGGCGTTACCGCTGTTACAGATTTCTGCTTGGACATCGAAGACAAGGAATTCATCATTCTCGTTGGTCCTTCCGGCTGCGGTAAGTCCACCACGCTGAGAATGATCGCAGGTCTCGAAGAGATCAGCAAGGGTGAGCTTTACATCGGCGACCAGCTCGCAAACGATGTTGCTCCTAAGGACAGAGATATCGCAATGGTGTTCCAGAACTACGCTCTGTACCCGCACATGACCGTTTATGACAACATGGCATTCGGTCTGAAGCTCAGAAAGACCCCGAAGGATGAGATCAAGCGCCGCGTTGAAGAGGCTGCTCGTATCCTCGATATCTCCCATCTGCTCGACAGAAAGCCGAAGGCTCTTTCCGGTGGTCAGAGACAGCGTGTTGCTCTGGGCCGTGCTATCGTCCGTGACCCGAAGGTCTTCCTGCTTGACGAGCCGCTTTCCAACTTGGATGCTAAGCTCCGTGCACAGATGAGAACCGAGATCGCTAAGCTCCATAAGAGACTCGGCACCACCTTTATTTACGTTACACATGACCAGACCGAGGCTATGACCATGGGTGATAGAATCGTCGTTATGAAGGACGGCTTCATCCAGCAGGTCGATACCCCGCAGAACCTGTATGATCTGCCGGTCAACGAATTCGTTGCAGGCTTCATGGGCTCTCCGCAGATGAACTTTGTCGACGCTACCCTCGTTAAGGAAGGCGCAGATTACTCTGTTTCCTTCGGCGCAACGAAGGTTAAGGTTCCGGCAAACAAGGTCAACTCCGAAATTGCTAACTATGTTGGCAAGGAGATCGTCTTCGGCATCCGTCCGGAGGACGTACACGATGAGCCGGAGTTCATCGAGAAGCATCCGGAGACCAGAACCACGGCTGACGTTGAAGTTACCGAGCTGATGGGCGCAGAGACCTATCTGTACCTCAACTGCGAAGGCAATGCTCTCACCGCACGTGTTGAGCCGACTTCCACCGCGAAGACCGGCGACAAGATCACGATCGCGTTCGACATGAATAAGATGCATCTCTTCGACAAGGAAACCGAGAAGACCATCCTCAACTAATCGGTTTAATAAACAGCATATCGACGGCGTTCCCAATCGGGAGCGCCGCTTTTGCATATTATATTATAAAAAGAAATCCTCTGACTGAGGGAAAGGGAGAGAGACGGCGAGGTATCGGCGTGCATATAAAAAGGGCGGTCTTATGACCGCCCTTCAGGGAACCCATGCAACTGGGTTCCCTACACTTAAAACGTCCACCGGACGTTTTAAGTTACCTTCCTAGTTTTTGGGTAGGCAAAAGGTTTTCGAGCTCTGCGGAGCTCGACCAAAGGCTCTGCCTTTGGAATCCGTGACCTTTCTCGAAGAAAGGTCAATCAAAGACTTTTAACCGCCGTTACTTTTAGCGCGCAGCGCTCATTTCCAAAACTTCCGCATCGTCAAAATGACCTGGTGAATATCCAGCGGCTTTGAAAGGTGCTCGTTCATGCCGGCGGCAAGGCATTTTTCAATGTCCTCGTGGTACGCGTTCGCCGTCACGGCGATGATCGGCATCGTTTTCGCGTCCGGCCTATTCAGCATGCGGATCGCCGCTGCAGCCTCCGGGCCGTCCATCACCGGCATCTGCATATCCATCAAAATCGCGTCATACGTGCCGGGCTTCGCCTTCTGGAACTTCTCCACGCACACCGCGCCGTTTTCCGCGCGCGTGCTCTGTATGCCGTGCGCTTCCAAAAGCTCCGCGGCAATTTCGTAGTTCAGGTCGTTGTCCTCCGCCATCAAAATGTGCTTGCCCTCGCACATCATGCACACGTCTTCCTCAGAAAGCGGCTCGTTTTCAACCTCTGTGCCCTCCAGATACGGCACGTCCACCGTAACGGTGAATTTCGTGCCCTTCCCAAGCGCACTCTTCGCCTGAATCTCCCCGTGCATCAAGTCGACGATCTGCTTCACAATGGCAAGGCCAAGGCCGCTGCCGCGTTCCTTGTTCACACGGGTGTCCACCGCGCGGGCGAACTCCGTGTACATCTCCTTCATGAAGTCCTCGCTCATGCCAATGCCCGTGTCTTCAATCACCGCGGTCACGCGCACTTTTTTCTCCGGCAGCACGGTCTCGCTCACGTCAAAGCGCACCTCGCCGCCCTCCGGCGTGTACTTAATGGCGTTAGAAAGCAAATTCGTGTAGATCTGGTTCAGCCGCAGCGGGTCGGCTACAATGTTGTCATAGGTTATGTTGTGCGGAATATAGGTGAACGTCAGCTTCTTGTTTTCCGCTGCACCCGTAAGCGTCTCCATAATTGCGCCGCAAATCTCAGAGATTCGCGTCTCCTGCGGGCGAATTTTCAACTTGCCGCTCTCGATCTGGTTGAAATCCAGCACGTCGTTCACAAGCTGCTGCAAGGTCTGTCCCGCAGAGCCGATTTTCTCCAAACAATCCTGCAATTTTTGCAAATCGCCGGGGTGGTGCTTCGCAATGCTGATCAGCCCCATAATGGCGTTCATCGGCGTGCGGATGTCATGGCTCATGCGCGAAAGGAATTCCGATTTCGCCGCGTTCGCCTTGTTCGCTTCCTCCGCGATCAAAATCCAATAATGCTCACGCCGCTTCTGGTCGCTGATCAGCGTCGTCACGTACAAAACCTGCGTCACGTTGCCATCGTCGTCCCACTTAATGGCGATAAACCGCGCCAAATGCCAGTTGCCGTCCTGCGCCAGATATTCAAACGCAATGGTTTTTTCCTTTTTCATGCGCACCGGCAGGGTAGAGAGGTCAAAAAACCGCTCCACGCGCGGCTGATATTCCTCCGCCACAAGCTTCCGGCACAAATCGCGCAGCTTTTCGCTGGCTCTGCCCGCGCGCCCCGTCAGCCGGTGGAATTTCGTGTTGCTCGAAACCTCTTCGTAGTAGTCCGAAACAAGGTCAAGGCGGTAAATGGAGGAGTAAATGTTGCTGATGCCGGAGATGATCTGGTTGTTCAGCGTCTCCGCCTCCAAGGCGGCCTCCAGCTCCTTTTGGTGCTTGCGCTCCTCGCGCACAAGGTCGTCAATATGCCGAAAGCCGATGATCGCCGTGTAGCTCTCCGCGTCCTCGTGCAGCTTCGTGATCTTTACTTCAAAATACTGCTGTCCCGCGCCGTTCGGTATGCTCTGAAAACGGTGCTGCACGCTGTTCGCCGCCCGAAGCTCAGACATCAAGATCTGCGGGTCAAACCACGCCAAAAAGCTGTCCCGGGTCTCCGGCAAAAGGAAGTTCTCCGCATAATTCTGCGAAAAGTCACGGTAGCTCTGCTGCTCGGCATGGCGGTCCGGCCGCGCGACCACCGCGTTCGAGAACGCCGCAATCTTCACGATCTCCACCGTGTCCTTGATAAAATCCACGCGGTAAACGGTCGTGTAGTCGTTTGCAAGCACCGTCAGCACCTGCTGCTCGCGTTCCAGCTCCGTAAGGCTGTTTTCCAGGCTGTGCTGCTTCTGCTCTAAAAGGTTCAGCATGTGGTGGTGTTCGCGCATGCTGCCAAGGTGGCCGCCCACAAGCTGCAATAATTGCAGAAAAAGCTCCGGCTGCTCTGCGGGGTTATCAATGCCGATAAAGCCGGAAAGCTGCGCCTTGTAATAGATCGGCACCGCAATCTCGCTGTGGATGTCCTGCGCCTTCAAAATGTCGTATTCCGAGGGCATCACCGTTTTCACGTCTTCCAGATCCGGGATGATGATGCTTTCAAGCTTCTCAAAATGCGCGATCCAGTACGGCATGTCCTCCTGCGTCAAGTCTTGCAGATTGTCGATCTGCGGCGTAACGCCCTCGGCGCACCACTCGGCCGCATTGCGGTAAACATCGCCCACTTTGTCAAAAATAAATGCGCGGTCCGCATGCGTGTATTCGCCGATCTGCGTGAGAAGCTTTTGTATGGCCTCGTGCATCTCGGCTTGTTCTTCTGTCCTTTCAATACTGATGAGGCTGAGCAAAATCGCCTGCGTCTGCTCAAGGTCTGTCCTTGTCTGGTTCAATTCTCGTTCCCCACTTGCTTTGTCCATTTACGGTCCCTCTTTTTCCGCATATCCCAAGTACGCTTCCTAAGTAAAGCGCATAAGTATATTTATACACTTAATAATGATACCGTTATCAGTCAAAAAGGTCAAGCATTTTTATAGGATTTTACAGGAAATTCATAGGTTTTCGCCCCGTTTTTCGCCGTGCATTTCGCCATATTCAAAAAGCATTTGCATCGCGCAAAAACTGTGGTATACTGAAAGCAGAACATAACGGCGCAGGGCGCTGTGAAAACCAGAACATAAGGGAGTGCTTTTAGATGTTTGTAACAGAAGATATTCGCTATATCGGCGTAAACGACCACGACGTAGACCTTTTTGAGGGGCAGTATACCGTAGAAAACGGTATGTCCTATAACTCCTATGTCATCCTCGACGAAAAAGTCGCCGTCATGGATACGGTAGACGCCCACTTCGGCGTGGAGTGGCTGCAAAACCTCGAAACGGAGCTCCATGGCCGCCGCCCGGATTACCTCGTCGTGCAGCACATGGAGCCGGACCATTCCGCAAACATCGCCGTTTTCATGGAGACGTACCCGGAAGCGCAGATCGTCTCTTCTGCTAAGGCGTTTGTTATGATGCAGCAGTTCTTCGGCACAGATTTCCCGGAGCGCAAAATCGTCGTCGGCGAGGGCAGCACACTGGAGCTCGGTCGTCACACGTTAACCTTCGTCACCGCGCCCATGGTGCATTGGCCGGAGGTCATCGTCACGTTTGACAGCACGGATAAGGTGCTCTTCTCCGCAGACGGCTTCGGCAAGTTCGGCGCGCTCGACGTGGAGGAAGATTGGGCAGACGAAGCCCGCCGCTACTACATCGGCATCGTCGGCAAGTACGGCGCACAGGTGCAGGCGCTGCTCAAAAAAGCCTCCGCGCTCGACATCGCCATCATCTGCCCGCTGCACGGCCCGGTTTTAAACGAAAACCTCGGCTATTACCTCGATAAATACAACACCTGGTCGTCCTACGCGGTCGAAGATGAGGGCGTCGTCATCGCCTATACCTCCATCTACGGCCACACCAAGGAGGCCGTGGAGGAGCTCGCCGAAAAGCTCAATCAGCGCGGCTGCCCGAACGTCATCGTCGCCGATCTTGCCCGCTGCGATATGGCGGAGGTCGTTGCCGATGCGTTCCGTTATAGCAAGCTCGTGCTCGCCACAACCACCTATAACGCCACGATCTTCCCGCACATGCAGAGCTTCATCGACCACCTCACCGCCCGCAATTATCAGGGCCGCACCGTCGGCATGATCGAAAACGGCGCGTGGGCGCCCATGGCGGCAAAGGTCATGAAGAAGATGCTGGAAAGCAGCAAGAACCTCACCTACACCGATACCACCGTCACCGTAAAGTGCGCCCTAAACGACGCCTCCCGCGCCCAGATCGACGCCCTCGCCGACGAGCTGTGCAAGTGATTTGAAAACTGAATTTTAGAGGAAAATCCCGGCCGTAAAATTTCGGCCGGGATTTTTGTGCAAAAAGATGTCCTGCGATGTCCTCTCATGTCCTTGCTTTTTGCGGAAAAATGTGTTATACTGGCTAAAAGAAACAATAGTTCGATTAAAACGGTGTGCGTGAGCGTGCACAAAACCGCGTTTTGCGTGCAGCGAGCGAACACGCCGCCGTTTTTTAAGGGGGATACTATGCCCAAAAATCCGATTTCATTCACGCTCGATAGCCGCTGCTGCACCTGCCTTTTGCCAGAGGGAAAGCCCAAGCGGCTATTTGTGCTGTGCGGCTGGGAGATGGAAAAGCTGATGCCGCAGCTTGCAGAGGACGCGCCGGAGGTGCTATTTTTTTCTACGGAAATCGACGGCGGATGCGATTTTACCCCGTGGAAAGCAGAGCCCATTTGGCCGGGCGAGCCGTTTTCAGGCGGCGGGGAAGACTACTTAAAATTCTTGACGGATACGGCGCTGCCGCATTTGAAAAAGCATTTTAACGTGCCGACGGAGCCTGAAAACTGTGCGCTGCTGGGGTACTCGCTCGGCGGCTTATTTGCGCTTTGGGCGCTGACGAAAACGGAAAAGTTCGGCGCTGGCGCAAGCCTTTCGGGCTCTTTGTGGTATCCAGAGCTTTTGGAATACTTAGAGAAGTGTCCACCTAATAAGGACACAGGAGTGTATTTATCTCTCGGCGACCGCGAGCCTCTCGGCGGCCCACCCATCATGCGCACGGTGGGCGTTTGCACGGAAAAAGCGAAAGAGATTTTGGCGGCACACGGCTGCAAGGTGTTCTTCGAGTGGAACCAGGGCGGGCACGGCAAGGGCGTCACAAAGCGCTGGCAGCGCGCCGTGCGCAGACTTTCGACCATGATGACAAAAACGGTGGAAAAGTAAGGAGAAATGCGGCTTTTTCGACTGTTCGAGATAAGAAAAGTCGGCTGAAATTGCGCCAAAAGGAGAGAGGTGCGGGTGCGATGCAAGAGCAGATCGAGCGGGAAATCACAGAAAATTTGACCGGCGAAATGAGGAAAACAGCGTTGAATTTTGCCGCGTTTTTGAAGTCGCGCGGGCTGACGTTTTACCGCGAC
This sequence comes from uncultured Eubacteriales bacterium, assembly GCA_934643185.1. Classification (GTDB taxonomy): domain Bacteria; phylum Bacillota; class Clostridia; order Oscillospirales; family Acutalibacteraceae; genus Hominenteromicrobium. The sequence goes on along the minus strand of CAKUBN010000070.1, from coordinate 405 downwards.
CGCTAGGGTGACTGGGCGGAAAAGGTCTATTATTGGGTAAAATCGGGTGAAAACTGCGTGTGTTTTATCGCCGTGAAAGACCCGGATGAGCCCCAAAATACGTGGACCGTGTGGTCGGACGACAGCGCGGCGTATGAAGCGCCGCTGGACGACGCGAAACTGGCGGAAATCGGCCTGAAATACGTGGATCGCTGCGCAAAATGCGGCGTATGCGGCGGCGGACGGGTGAAAACCGTGTTCGCAAACGCATTCCCGGCGTGTGCATGTGTACGTTCCGCGTGGACAGCGCCGGCTTTACCGACCTGCCGTTTTTAAAAACCATGGTCGATTTGCGGCTGAACGAGATTTTGCACCGTGAGCCGTGAAATCGGCTGAAAATGCGGTTCTTATGGGCAAAATCGGGCG
>CAKUBN010000069.1 GCA_934643185.1 uncultured Eubacteriales bacterium | reverse complement strand
GTAGACAATATCACTTTTCTTCAAAAAATCCACGGCCGCGCGGCGGGACTTTTCACTTATCATTTCCGAAAATACAATAACGCGGTTCATGTTTCCCTCCTAAAACGGCCAAATTTCGCCCTTGATGTCGGTCATCATCAAGACGTCTTCACACGGGCGGTCTGTGGTGAAGTCCTTGAATGCCGCGCGCGCCGATTCATCCGGCTCGTAAAGGCCGTGCGTGGATTTTGTATCGCCATGCATGTACGACCGCACCCAACCGGGGTGGTAAATGCGGAACGTGAAGCCGTCCTTATACAGCTCGTTGAACATCAGGCGGATCGCCATATTGAGCGCCGTTTTGGAAAGGCAGTAGCCGGAATCTCCGTCGCGGTGCGCGACCGATACGCTGCCGGCTTCCGACGAAACGTAGCAAAGTCGCTTTTTCCCCTCCTGCATCAGCGGCAGAAAATGCTCTGTCACGCACACGGGGCCGATGGCGTTTGTGCGCAGCATCTGCAGCATTTTGTCATGATCTTTAACCCCGGAAATGCCGGCAACCTGCGCTAAAATATCGATGTGGTCGGTCTTTTCGGCGGTGAGCTTTGCCGCACGGACAATGGAGTCTTCATCCGATACGTCGAGCGGGATAAGCTCGAGTGTATTCGGAAATTCTTCTTTGAGCGCTTCAAGCTCCTTCCACCGCGGCATAAACTGCCCGGCGAATACGGTATCTCCGTTTTGGAGGAAGCAGCGCGTCAGCCCAAGGCCAACGCCGCGGTCTGCGCCTGTGATAAATACAGTCTCTCCCATTTTCAGCTCTCCTTTTTGCACCAGCGGATGGCCTGCACAAGCAGCTTTCTGAAGCTTTCGTTTTCCCACACGGCAAGGATGTGACCCGGTGTCAAAACGCAAATTCTGCCCTCACCCATTTCGCGCGTGTAGCCGGCGATCTGTCGGCCGCCGCTTTCAGATACGGACTCCAGAAAAACATCGGCGTCCGGCGCAATGTGATCAAGCTGATAATGCTCGTCGCGAATTTTGAAGTTCTCGATGCCTGCGGCGATAGGATGTTCCTTTGTTACCTGAAGCTCAATTTCGCAGCGCGGCGGGTGTGTTACGAAGCAATTTCCGATGAATTTTGCGTATTTCGGGCAGCGATTTTCCGTATAGGTGTTGCCGGCGTGGACGGAAAGAAAGCCGCCGCCTGCTTTAACGTACGCTTCAAATTCTTCCACGCCGACCTCGGTCACGCCGTCTTCAAACCACGGCGCGGTGTTCGCACCGGTCAGGTTATCGGTCTTGCAGTTCATGATGACGTCGTAGTTTTTGAGCATGCTCGGCGTTAAAATATCTTTGGCGTCCATCACGAAATCGAATGTGATCTCGCCTTCACCCACACCTTTCAGCCCGCGCATCACAACTTCGCCGGGGTGCCATACATCGTCGCAGATCACCAGTACATTTGTCATAGTTTTTCCTCCCCTAAAAGCTCTTGTCCATTTGCTTTTATTCTATGATAATTCTACTCTATGTGCACAAAGATGTCTATCGGCGATACTACCCGAACTTTTTTCTGCGTTTTTGGGAATATTCTTGGTTTCAGTTTCAGAAAACAAAAAGACCGAACCACGCGGGCTCGGCCTTTTGAATGTTCAAATATTCGAATTACTTCTCAAGCGGTGTGACTTCCACAGTCCAACCGAGGGTATCTTCTACCTTACCGGTCTGGATGCCGGTGACGGTGTCGTACAGCTTCTGGCTGAATTCGCCGATGCCGCCGTCCTTGATCTGCATGACTTCGTTCTCGTAACGGAGTGCGCCGACCGGGGAGATAACGGCTGCGGTACCGCTACCCCAGCACTCTTCAAGTGCACCGGTACGGGCCGCCTCAACGAGCTCGTCAACGGAGATTCTTCTCTCTTCGACCGGGAGACCCCAGCGTTTGCAGAGATCGATGCAGGATGCACGGGTAACGCCCGGCAAAATACTGCCGTTCAGCATCGGAGTGACAACGGTGCCGTTGATTTTGAAGAAGATGTTCATAGCACCGACTTCTTCGATGTACTTGCGCTCAACACCGTCGAGCCACAGAACCTGAGAGTAACCTTCGTCGTGTGCCTTTACCTGTGCCGCGAGGCTTGCAACGTAGTTGCCGCCGGTCTTTGCTTCGCCGATGCCGCCGCGGACTGCACGTACATAGTCGTCTTCGATCCAAATCTTTACCGGGTCGAGGCCGCTCTCATAGTAAGCGCCGACCGGGGAAAGAATGATGATGAATTTATAGGTGTTCGACGGGCGTACGCCGAGGAACGGATCCGTTGCAATGACGAACGGACGAATATAAAGAGAAGTGCCGGGACGGCTCGGAATCCAATCTGCGTCAACGGCGACGAGCGTCTTGATCGCATTGAGGAAATCATCGGCCGGAATCTCCGGGATGCAAAGTCTTCTGTTGGAGTTGTTTGCACGTTCGATGTTCTTGTTCGGACGGAACAGACGGATGCGGCCGTCTGCGCATTTATAAGCCTTCATGCCCTCGAACATTTCCTGACCGTAGTGGAAAACCATAGCGGACGGATCAAGGACGATCGGCTGATACGGCATGATCTTCGGATCGTGCCAACCCTGCTCCGGGTTATATTCCATCACATACATGTGATCTGTAAAGATTTTACCGAAACCGAGCTTGCTTTCGTCTGCCGGCTTCGCTTTAGGCGCAGTGGTACGCTCAATCTGAATTTTCTGCATCAAAAAACACTTCTTTCCTGTTTGCTTATACACATTTTAGCACGTATTTGCCTTTTTTGCAAGTTACCGAGGTTTAAATTGCAAAAAAAGCTTCACAAATAACCATTTGGCTTTGCGAAGCTTTCTGTTCTTTTTGTATAAACGAATGCATCTTTACAGGTGTGGGCGCAGCCCCTTTGGGTAACGATTCTTCAAAACACCGTTCGATGCCTTGCCAAAGCCCGTTACAATACCGTCTGCGGCGACAGCGGTGTAACCGGAAAGCCCCTCTGCGGGGATTTCTTCGCCGCGCAAAAACGCGAATAAAGCAGGATCGTTCGATGTGAGATGCAGAACGCTGCGGCAGTTTTCCGCACGGCTTGCCATGAAAATGCCATGCGCGGGCTCGATGCGGTTCTTTTTTGCCTCGCCGAATTCCACACCGGCGCGCAGAACGGAAAGTCCTGCAATATCCGGCAGCTCATTTGGCAATAAGATCACACGGTCGCGCACGCGCTGGAATCGGCCCGGTGCATCGGTAAACAGAGATGTGTACAATTCTTCGGCATGCGCCTGCGTCTCTCGGTCGGGTTTAAAGCTAAACGGCGCAAAGCGTTCTTCACAAGGCGCAACGCGGCGGAAGCGCGCGGCAAAGTGCCCCTCACCCCCGTCCATCGGGAAAATGCGCACAGCGTCTACGCCATAGGCCGGGCGACCAAATGTGACATTCGGCTTTTCGAGCACGAATTCCGGGTGGCTCTCGAGAAATTTCTGCACAACGCCCTCATTTTCTTCCGTGGAAAACGTGCAGGTAGAGTACACCAAAATGCCGCCTTCGCGCACGCACTGTGCGGCGGAGGATAAAATTGCGAGCTGACGTACAGCGCAGGTCTCCAAGTGCTCAGGACTCCATTCCTGCACGGCAACGGGATCGCGGCGGAACATGCCTTCGCCGGAGCATGGCGCATCAACGAGCACTTTATCAAAATACCCGCCGAGCTTTTCCGCAAGCATCTCCGGGTATACGCTGGAAACGACTGTATTACGCACGCCCATGCGCTCCAAATTGGAGGATAAAATTGCGGCGCGATTGCGCACAACTTCGTTTGACCACAAAAGCCCGGTGTCGCCGGTCAGCGCGGCAATCTGCGTGGATTTACCGCCCGGTGCGGCGCAGAGGTCGAGCACCTTGTCCCCCGGCTCGGGCGCCAAAAGCGTAACAACCGAGGACGCGGACGGCTCCTGCGAATAAAATGCGCCTGCATGATAGAGCGGCAGTGCCGTCATTTTGGTATCCGTCGGTGCATAAAACGAGAGCGGCGAAAACGGCGTTTGCTCGAGCTTAAACGGCAGCGCGCTTTCAAGCTGTTCCTTTGTGCACTTTACGGTGTTCAGTCGAATGCCGCGCTTATGCGGTTCATCGTAAGACGCGCGAAACGCCGGGTATTCTTCCCCGAGCATTTCCTGCATTCGTTTTTCAAAAGCTGCGGGCAATTCCATGGCCGCCCCACCTTTCACATTTTATTGGATCTCGGCACATAAACGCGCGTGCCGTGCGCACAATAGCTTTCGGAAGGGGTGAATCACATGGCAAATTCCGAAAACAAGAATTACACAAACAAAAATAAGAAGCAGAGCCGCAATAAGAGCGACCGCACCATGACGGACCGCGAACAGAACGGCACAGAAAACCGCACGGAGGACCGCAGCGAGAAAAACTGCCGGTAACGCGGAAAAATCGGAAAAAGCAGGCAGGCGATGCGCTTGTCTGCTTTTTCTATGCGGATTTATTCTTTCGGCTCACTGTCCGGCTTATCACCCGTCTTGCGGATGGCCTTGATGATCTCACCGAGCGTGCGGTCGTCGGAACGCACGGGCTTGAAGCCCTCACCGGCGATCTCACCGGCGTCGCCGACGATGACGAACGCATCTGGGTCTTCCTCACGGATGATCTCGCTGATGCGGAACACCTCAAAGCGGCGCACGGCGCAGAACAGCACCTCGCCGTCCTGCTTTAAATAACCGCCGCGGGACTTGAGAAACGTCAGGCCGCGGTCCATCTCCTTGATGATGCGGTCGGCGATGACGTCGTTTTTATGGGACATGATAAAGAACATCTTGCCGTTGCCGGCGTCTGTGCCGTAGAGAATCGTATCGATGATTTTGGTCGATACGAAAATAACGATGCACGCGTACACGGCGCTTTCAATGCTCTTATACACAATGGCAGAAAGCAGCACGACACAGCCGTCTACGGCAAGCATCAGCTTGCCCATAGAGAGATGGCGCAGGCGATGGTTGAGCAGACGCGCGATCATATCCGTGCCGCCGGTCGTAGCGCCGCGCATAAAGACGAGCGAAAGGCCCACGCCCTCGCACACGCCGCCGATGAGCGTGATGATGAGCGGATCACCGTGGTAGACCGGCATGAACAGCGCCACAATGTCGATGAAGGCCGCGTTCAAAATGACCGCCAGCATCGTTTTGGTGACGAGCTTATAGCCGATCTCAATGATCGCCCAAATGATGATCGGCACGTTGATGAGCAAGATCACGGTACCGACAGGCGTGCCGAACAGGTAGTTCAGCACGATGGCGATGCCGCTCACGCCGCCCGGCGCGATGTTGTTCGGTGCGGTGAAGCCGTTCAGGCCGACCGCGTAAATGATGGAACCCACCGTCATGAAGATCAGATCGAGCAGGAATTCCTTCACGTTTTTTGCAACTTTATTTTCACGCATGTGCGGTTTCCTCCGTTTCTGCAAATTCAAGGATCTTATCGAAGAAAAGACGCAGGCGCTCCAGCTCGCCCTTGAGGTAAAGATAGCCGAAGACGCATTCAAACGCCGTGGCTGCGTGGTAATCCGCAACGCTGGAGTTTTTCGGCACGTGCGAAACGTGCGCGTTGCGTCCGCGCAGGCAAACTTCTTTTTCCTCTTCCGTAAAAAGCGGCATCAGCACTTCAGTGAGCACTTTCGATTGGAACTCGCAGCGCACAAACGAAACGGCGCGGCTGTGCAGCTTTTTTACGGGGCAGTTGCCTTTGGAGACGATGTATTCGCGCACAAACAGCTCGTACACGCCGTCTCCCACATAGGCGAGCGTCAAGGGGCTCAACTGCTTCGGATCCGATTCCGTTTGATAGAACTTTTCCAAATAGGCACCCTCTTAGTTTACAAAATCAAATTCAAGGTCATACATGCTGACCGTGTCGCCTTCCTGAATGCCCGCATCACGCAGCGCATCGATGACGCCGGTGTGGATGAGCACACGCTGGAAGTATTGCAGCGACTCGTAATCGTCGAAATCGACGGCGGAGATGAGCTTCAAGAGCCAATCAGCCTCGACGAAGTACACGTTGTCCTCCACGCGGATATCGACCTTTGCCTTGCTGCTGAACTCTTCGACAGGCTTTACCGGCTCCGGTTCCGGCTCGAACTGTGCGACCGGCGGCAGCGTGGAAAGCAGCTCTGCGGTTTTGTTCAGAAGCGGGTCGACATCATAGCGGATCGCCGCCATAATTGGGAAGAATTCATAGCCCTGCTCCTCGACGAATTTGCGGAAATCCTCCACCTGCTCGTCGGTCGTCAGGTCGCACTTGTTGCCGGCGACCAGCATGGGGCGCTCCGCAAGCGCGGGGTTAAACTTGCGCAGCTCTTCATTGATGATGCGGAAGTCCTCCTTCGGGTCTCTGCCCTCACTGCCGGAAACATCCACAATGTGGATGAGCATACGGCAGCGCTCCACATGGCGCAGAAACTGATGGCCGAGGCCTACGCCCTGCCATGCGCCCTCGATGAGGCCGGGAATATCGGCCATGACGAACGACGGTGCGTTTGGCATGTGTACCACGCCGAGCACCGGGGTGATGGTCGTAAAGTGGTAGTTTGCAATGTTCGGCTTTGCTTCGCTCACAACGGAAACGAGCGTGGACTTGCCGACATTCGGGAAGCCCACAAGACCGACATCGGCGAGCAGCTTTAATTCAAGCTGAAGCTCAAATGCTTCGCCGGGCGTGCCGGGCTTTGCAAAGCGCGGGGTCTGGCGCGTGGGCGACGCAAAATGCGTGTTGCCCCAGCCGCCGCGGCCGCCCTTTGCGATGACGACATCCTCGTCCGTGGACATATCTGCCATGATGCGGCCGGTCTCTGCGTTGCGGATCAGTGTGCCGCGCGGCACGGTGATGACGAGCGGCGGTGCGCTTTTGCCGAAGCAGCGCTTGCCGCGGCCGTTTTCGCCGCGCTCTGCGGTGTACTTGCGCTTGTAGCGGAAATCCGCCAGCGTGGAGAGGTTATCATCTACACGGAACACGATGTCGCCGCCGCGTCCGCCGTCGCCGCCGTCCGGGCCGCCGGAAGCCACGTATTTTTCACGGTGAAAAGCCACGGCGCCGTCGCCGCCGTCACCGGCTTTTACCTTGATTTTAGCTATATCGATAAACATAATTCATCATCCTTTCAGCGCCGCGGACGGCTCTGTACAAAATAAAATGGGCTTCTCCGTTTTACCCGAAGAAGCCCGTTTCATCGTATATTCGGGGATACGAAACCGGTATTCCCCCAAGGGTCAAAATTACTGCTCGATCGAGTAAACGCTGACCTTCTTGCGGTCACGGCCCATACGCTCGAAACGAACCTGACCGTCGATGAGCGCGAACAGAGAATCGTCAGAGCCTCTGCCTACGTTCTCACCCGGATGGATGTGCGTGCCGCGCTGCTTAACAAGGATGTTGCCTGCGAGGACGTGCTGACCATCTGCACGCTTGACGCCGAGTCTCTTGGATTCGGAATCACGGCCGTTCTTCGTGGAGCCCATACCTTTTTTATGAGCAAACAACTGGATATTGATCTTAAGCATTTTGTTGCCTTCCTTTCGTTTTATTGTCAGACTTCTGCGTAGCGCACCTGCAAATTTTCGGGATATTGCTCTTCTAAACCGAGAAGATGCAGCTTGAATCCCTCAAACAGGCTGCGGCATGTCCGTGCATCGGTATCGGAAACCTTAAACAGCATCTCGCCGTCCTCTGCTCGGAGAGAAATCGGAGTGATGTGTAAAATCTCCAGCACGGTGTTCGCCGTCATATACGCCGCAGAAGAAACCGCAGCACAGAGAATGTCTTCTCCCTCCTGCGCCAGACCGGAATGGCCAAGCACGGAAAAACCGAGAAGCGCTCCGTCTGCATTTGCGAAAAAATCCGCACGAATCATACGATCAAATTAGCCCTGAACGGACTCAATCTGAATCTTCGTGTAGGGCTGTCTGTGGCCCATCTTGCGCTTTTCGCCCTTCTTCGGCTTATAAGTGAGGATCGTAACCTTCTTAGCCTTGCCGTTCTTCAGGACCTTGCCTGTAACGGAAGCGCCCTCAACATACGGGGTGCCGATTTTTGTTCCGTCTTCGCCGCAAATTGCAACGACCGGGAACGTAACTGTCTCGTCTTCATTGGCAGCGAGCTTCTCAACGTAGATCACGTCGCCGTACTGTACCTTGTACTGCTTACCGCCGGTTTCAATAACTGCAAACATTTTTTCTGCCTGCCTTTTCTGTAATCTCGCTACTCGTAGGCGGACTTTCGTCACTTTTCAGCCCACAGTAAGCGGCTCTATCATATTAACATACACTGACCCTAAAGTCAAGGTATTTCAAAGGGATTTTGTGGTTTTTTCTTCAAATAGCACCGCAAGCTTGTCGTCCTGCTTTACCGCTTTGATGACGCTCTTGCGGTCTGCGATGCGCACGATCAAAGCGAGGAGAAAATTCAAAAAGGTCAGGAACGCCAGAAACAGGCGGTCACGACGCTTTTGGCGCTTCAGTTTCTCCGGGTCGCGACGGCCTGCACCGTTACGCTGTACCTTACTCATGGCTCTTATACGCCTGTTCACAGTACAGGCAACGATAGCGGTGCGCTTTTTCATCGCACAGCACGAAGATCTGGTCGAGGTTTTCCTCCGTGCTTGTGATGCAGCGCGGGTTCTTGCACTTTACAACATTTTTGATGCGACGTGGCAGCACGATGTTCTCTTTCTTCACAAGCTCACCGTTTTTAATGGTGCATACGGTGATGTTGTTATCGATAAAGCCGAGCACATCGAAGTTGATAGCGAGGTCGCCTTCAATCTTGATGATATCTTTTCTGCCCATCTTGCTGCTGCGGGCATTTTTGATAAGTGCCACGCAGCAATCGAGCTTATCGAGCTCCAAAAGCTCGTAGATGCGCATACCCTTTCCTGCCTGAATATGGTCGATCACAATGCCGTTTTGGATACTGTCGATGTTCAGCATACGGTTTCCTCCTCAAAAAGTCCCGGTTCGATGTTCAGAAGCATTAAAATGAGCGCCATGCGGACATATACGCCGTTTTGTGCCTGCACAAAGTACTTTGCACGCGGGTCGTCGTCCACTTCGACCGCGATCTCGTTGACACGCGGCAGCGGATGCAGCACAATGAGATCCTTCGGTGCAAGCTTCATCTTTTCTGCATCGAGGATGAAGCTGTCTTTTAAGCGGATGTAATCTTCTTCGTTGAAGAAGCGCTCGCGCTGTACGCGGGTCATGTAGAGTACGTCAAGCTCCGGCAGAACCTCGTCCATGGTACGGACTTCTTTATATTCGCAGCCGGAGGGCTTTACGACTTCATCGATGATATAGCTCGGCACATGCAGCTCTTCCGGGGAGATGAACACGAAGCGGATGCCCTCCCAGCGCACAAGCGATTTAATGAGCGAGTGCACGGTGCGGCCAAATTTCAAGTCGCCGCACAGACCGATCGTCAGGTTATTCAGTCTGCCCTTTTCGCGGCGGATGGTGAGCAGGTCGGTGAGCGTCTGCGTCGGATGCTGGTGGCCGCCGTCGCCGGCGTTGATGACCGGCACGCGGGCGTACTGTGCTGCTACGCGCGGCGCACCCTCTTTGTTGTGGCGCATGGCGATGATATCCGAATAGCAGGATACCATGCGTACCGTATCGGCAACGCTTTCACCCTTGGAAGCAGAGCTGTTCTGTGCACTTGCAAAGCCCAATACCTTGCCGCCAAGGCGCATCATGGCCGATTCAAAGCTCAGGCGCGTGCGGGTACTCGGCTCGTAAAAGAGCGTGGCAAGGATCTTACCTTCACACTTGTGGGCGAATGCGGTGCGGTCGTTTGCAATGCTGTCCGCAAGGTCCAGCAGACGCAGGGTCTCCTCAAAGGAAAGATCCAGCGGGTCTACGAGGTGTCTTAACTCATTCATCTCATCTATGCCTTCCTTTCTTATGTGCGCCGTGTGTTGCGTTTTATACATGGCACAAGTAAAAACAGGCTGTAAAAAACCTCCCCGGTAAGCCCAGAGAGGTTTTCAGCATCAATCTTCGTCTTCTTCCTCGGGCTCGTTCCAGTTATGCCAGACTTGCTGGACATCGTCGTTATCCTCGAGTGCATCAATCAGCTTCTGCATCTTGAGAATCTGATCGGGATCAGTGAGATCCGTGTAGGTATCCGGGACCATTTCCACTTCTGCGGAAACAAAGGAATAGCCCTTAGCTTCCAGATCATCGCGAACGCCGCTGAAATCGGACGGCTCAGTGTAGATCTCGAATACGTCTTCGTCTGCCTGAAAATCGGAAGCACCGGCCTCCAGTGCATCGCTCATGACGGTATCTTCGTCAAGGCCCTCACGCTCCAGCACGATAACACCCTTTTCGTTGAACATGAAGGAAACGCAACCGGTGGTGCCGAGGTTGCCGCCGAACTTATCAAAGTAATGACGGACATCGCCTGCGGTACGGTTGCGGTTATCGGTGAGGCATTCCACGATGACGGCAACGCCTGCGGGGCCGTAACCTTCGTAGGTGATGCTTTCATATGCGTTGGAGTTGCCCTCGCCTGCGGCTTTCTTAATGATGCGCTCAATGTTGTCGTTCGGCACATTGTTCGCCTTAGCCTTCGCAATGACGTCCTTCAGTTTGGAGTTTGCTGCCGGGTCTGCGCTGCCGCCTTCTTTAACGGCAACGGCAAGCTCACGGCCGATCTTTGTGAAGATCTTCGCTCTTGCACCGTCGGTCTTTTCTTTCTTTCTCTTAATATTATTCCACTTGGAATGTCCTGACATTGATGAAAACCTGCCTTTATTCACACAAATTCAAGTTATTATATCACAGCTCGCGCGCGATTTCAATAGCAATTTCCTGTGCCTTCGCGAAAATCGAAGAGTTTTCGCAATCTGCACGGTCTGTGTCCGGCAAAACCACCGTTTTTTTGAGCGTTGTGTTCATAACGGAAAAGCTTTGGCGCAGTGTTTTCTCGCATACCTCCACCGCAAACGGATCATACCGCCCCATGGTGAGCAGCAAAACGGCATCGCGGTGTGTCGCAATCGCCGGGCGGATACCGCGGGCAAATCTAGCTTCAAAATACCGCTGAAAACGGTCGATGACCGCCTTGAGCTGCGCCGGAAACGAGAGGTTATAGACCGGCGTGGCGATGACAAGCAGATCACACGCGCGTAGGTCACGATCGAATTCATCGAGGTCGCGAAACGCGCAGCCGTCTGCTTTTTGGCAATATCCGCAGGCGAT
>CAKUBN010000068.1 GCA_934643185.1 uncultured Eubacteriales bacterium | reverse complement strand
GACAGAAACGGTGCGCACCGTGCAGCTTGGCGGCGATGTTTTCGGCATAAAACTTTTTTCGGACGGCGTTATTGTTGCCGCACTTTCGGAAATTTATGCAGACGGTGGCTTAAAATGCCCTGCACGCGAAGCCGGCATTCAGCCCGGCGATTATATCCTTTCCGTAAACGGCAATAACGTAGAGACGAACGCGGCGCTTTCTGCTGTGCTTTCCGAAAACGAAACGAACACGCTCACGCTGCGGCGCGGCACGGAAACGTTCACGGCGCAGGTTACTTCCGTTTTGTGCGAGGGCTCGTACAAAGCGGGCATGTGGGTGCGGGACAGCGCTGCGGGCATCGGCACCGTGACGTTTTACACCGAAGACGGCAAAGCGTTCGGCGCGCTCGGCCACGGCATTTGCGATGCCGACACGCGCAATGTTTTGGAGATCCGCAGCGGCGAGCCGGCTGCCGTTTCTGTCTGCGGCATCGAGCGCGGCAGCAGCGGTCGACCGGGCCGCCTGCGCGGGTATTTTACGGGCGGCAAGAGCCTTGGCACGCTGACGCAGAACACGGAGCTTGGGCTTTACGGCAAACTCTCCGCACCGCACGAGGGCGAGACCGTAGAGGTGCTGCCGCGCGGAAATGTGCATACAGGTGCCGTACAGATCGCCGCCACAATCGACGATGAGGGTATGCGGCTGTTTGATGCGGAGCTTGAGCGCGTCAGCACAGACGGCAAGCAGGAAACACGCACCCTTGTGCTGCACGTGACCGACCCGGAGCTGCTTGCACGTACCGGCGGCATTGTGCAGGGCATGAGCGGTTGCCCCATTTTGCAGGACGGTAAGCTGGTCGGTGCGGTGACGCATGTTTTCGTAGATGATGCTACACGCGGCTATGGCATTTTTGCCGAAACGATGCTCGAAAACCTGAACGAAAATTAAGACGAGGGGGACGGTGGGCTGCGGCGCACGCGTCCCTTTTTCGCGCCGCATTGCCATATTTCTCACAGAAGGTATGACACAATCTTACAGAATCGGTTTTCGTTCTGTTTTATACATCTTTTTGGTAAGAAACTCGCCAAGATATTGGCTGTAATAAAAATATTTGATTATCTGCTGATTTTTGTCGAAATTAGAAGTGTATCAACCGAAAGCATGATGAAAGCTAACAAAATCAAGATACATATTTATGTAAGAAGACAAATAAATTAAAGAAATTTCATTTACCCTCTTGAAATAGCGTGTATGATATGGTAAAATTTGTTCACAATTTAAATCACGCAGGAGGTAAGCCATGGAAAAGCAAATAAAGGTCATCATTTGTGCGGATGACGGCGAATGGAGCCGTGAAAACACCGACGCATTGGCTTCGCGGGGTGCACAGGTTGTGACCGTAAACAGGAATGGAACAGCGCTGCTGACCAAAATACGGGATGAAAAACCGGATGTGGTCGTAATGGATCTCTTTATGGCGGGCGTGGATGCGCTGGGCGTTATGCACGTTGTGAAAGCCGAGGGACTGCCAAAGCCGGTGTTCATCATCACGGCAGCGTATTCCTCAAACGCTTTGGAGCGGCAGATCATGGAGGCCGGCGCAGATTATTACGCCATCCAGCCGTTCAGCAAAACCGAGATTATCGACCGTATCTTTACGTTGGCCGGTGCGGCACAGCATCCGTCAAACGGTACCAGCCGCAGCGACCTGCGCATTCAGGTCACGGAGATCCTGCACCAGATTGGCGTGCCGGCCCACATTAAGGGATACCTCTATCTTCGGGATTCCATCATCATGGCCATCGAAGACCCGGAGATTATCAATGCGGTGACAAAACAGCTTTATCCGAGTGTGGCAAAGCAGTACGAGACCACGAGCTCCCGTGTGGAACGTGCCATTCGCCATGCGATCGAAGTCGCTTGGGATCGCGGTGATGTGGATGTTTTGAATTCGTATTTCGGTTATACCATTCACAATACGCGGGGCAAGCCCACGAACAGCGAGTTCATCGCCATGATCTCCGATAAGCTGTGTTTGCAGATGGATAACGTGTCGTAATCGACAAAACGTGAAGTTTTTACACATGCTTTGCGCAGATTATCCGGCAGAAACCATTCAAGTTTTAGTACATAATTAAAATTGCAATTTACAAACAACACCTTTTGACCGTAGCCCCGTAATTTCGAGCGCTTTTGCACGTTTTTGCCGGCAGATCAAAAGGTGTTGTTCTTATTTTATAGTATTTTCAAGTAAAGCTCTATAATCAGCCGAAGTATACAGCACTCGGTGTCTACGACGACAAGCCGGAGGATATTCGGTTATAAAATCAGCCCCATCGGCCGGAATGCGGTACGATGGGGGCTGATTTGCTTTGGGGTTCTTTTTATTCTTCCAGCTGTGCGGTATAGAGCTGGTAGTAGTGGCCTTTTTGCTCCATGAGCTCTTCGTGGCTACCGCTTTCGGCGATGCCCTTATTCGAGATGTAGAGGATGCGGTCACAATTTTTGATGGTGGACAGGCGGTGCGCGATAATGAAGCTTGTTCTGCCCTTCAAAAGTGCCTGCAAGCCCTCCTGCAGGAGGCGCTCGGTCTTGGCATCGATGGAAGACGTGGCTTCGTCCAGCACGAGGATCTTCGGGTCGGAGAGCAGCGTTCTTGCAAACGCGATGAGCTGCTTTTGGCCCTGCGAGAGACGCGAGCCGCGCTCGTTTACCTGCGTGTAGTAGCCGTCCGGCATTTCGCTGATAAACTCATGCGCGCGCACGGTCTTTGCGGCGGCGATGATCTCCTCATCCGTGGCATCCAAGCGGCCGTAGCGGATGTTATCCATGATGGTGCCGGAGAAAATGAAGCTGTCCTGCAGCATAATGCCCATTTGCGCGCGCAGCGAGTGCAGCGTCACCTTGGAGATGTCGTGCCCATCGATGAGCACCCGGCCGGAATTGATGTTATAAAAGCGCGAGATGAGGTTGACGACCGTCGTTTTGCCGGCGCCTGTGGGGCCGACGAGCGCGATGGACTCGCCCGGCTTTACATCGAGATTGAAGTGCTCCAAAATGTTGATGGAACCGTCATAGGAGAACGTCACGTCGTCGAACGTCACATTGCCCTTGATCGTCGGCAGCTCCGTTGCATCCGGTGCGTCATCGACGAGGACAGGTTCATCGATCATCTCGAAGATACGCTCCAGATACGCCACGGCGTTGATGAACGTATTGTAGAGGTTGGAAAGCTGCAAAATCGGCTGCCAGAAGCGCCACGCATACGCGGAAATGGCAATGAGCGTACCGATCTGCACGGCGGGGCCCAAAAGCGAGAAGCCCACAAGATACATGGCGCCGACCACCCATGTGGAGATGTTATTGACGGAGAACCACACGAGGTTGGAGGTGTACTGCGCCTTCATCCAGCTTTTGTACATTTTGGTGTTGAGGTTGTTGTAGATCTTCGCGTTTTCCTCTTCACGCGTGAACGCCTGCGTGATCTTCATGCCGTCGAGGCTCTCGTGCAGGTAGGCGTTCAGGTTGGAGCTCTTATTGGAAACGTCCTGCCAGGCGCGGCGCTGTGCGGGCTTGATGACAAGCACGATGACGAGGAACAGCGGGATGCCCGCCATGACGACGAGCGAAAGCTTGACATCGCACATAAACATGAACACGGCGATGAGAATGAGGTTGAAGATTTCAAGAATGAAATTGATGATGCCGTTAGAAAGCGCGTCCGAAACGGAGTTAACGTAGTTGATGACGCGCGTCAAAATTTTGCCGTGCGGGCGGTCGTCATAGAACTGGAACGAAAGCCGCTGCAAATGCTCAAAGAGGTCCTTGCGGATGTCGTAGATGATGGCCTGCCCCACCACCGTCATGTAGCGCGAGCGCTTGACGGAAAAGAAAATGGAAAGCAGAATGGATAAGAGCATGATACCTGCCAGAATGAACAGCATTTTATAATCGCGGTTCGGCACGGCGACGTTCAGGGCGGTCTCGATGAGCTTAGGGCCTACGAGCGCGCACGCGGCGGAAATGGCGGAGAAAATGAGCGATAAGATCATTTTTTGTTTGTGCCGCTTGATATACACGCCTGCACGCAGCAAGTGTTTGATATTAAATGGGGTTTCCAGCGTTTCGTCAACGTCAAAACGATTTCTTGCCATTACGCAGCACCCCCTTTCTTTTCACCGACAATGCCGTTTTGCAGCTCATAAACCTCGCGGTAATAGCCCGGGCGGGAAATGAGCTCCTCGTGCGTGCCGACATCCACAACGCGGCCCTTATCAAGGATCACGATGCGGTCTGCGCGCTTCGTGGTGGAAATACGCTGCGCGACGATGATCTTCGTGCAGGCGAAATCGAGGTGCGCAAGCTGGTCTTGAATATATTTTTCGGTCTCCATATCCACGGCGGAGGTGGTGTCGTCCAGAATGAGAATAGACGGCTTAATGGCAAGGGCACGCGCCAGCGCGATACGCTGCTTCTGACCGCCGGAAAGGCCGGTGCCGCGCTCGCCGATGACCGTATCAAAGCCTTCGGGCAGCTTATCAACGAAATCGACGCAGGCGATCTTTGCGAAGCGTTTCACATCGTCCTCGGACATTTCGGGGTCGCCGTAGGCAATGTTGCCGTCTACGGTATCGGAGAACAGGAACACATCCTGCGTGGCGATGCCGACGGAGCCGCGCAGCTTTTTGAGATCATACATACCGACAGGCGTGCCGTCCACGGAGACAGTACCGCCGGATACATCCGAAAAGCGCGGGATCAGGCTGATAAGCGACGTTTTGCCGCAGCCGGTTGGTCCCATGATGGCGATGGTCTCGCCGGGTTTGATGTCAAGATTGATGTCGTGCAGAACCTCTGTGCCGTTGCGCTTTAAGGTTACGTGGTCAAACTTCACGGCGCCCTGCACGCGGCCTTCCTTCTTCACGGCATCCTGGCGCGTGACGATGGTGGAGCGCGCGTAGTAGAGCTCGATGATCTTCGACGCAGAGGCAAAGAAACGCTGCAGGTCGTTGATGAGCATGCCGAGCGTGCTCATCGGGTTCGTCAGCGTCCAGCACAGCGAGTTAAAGAGTGCAAACGTGCCGATTGAAATGCGGCCCATGATGAGGAACGAGCCGCCGACGAGCAGAACGGCGATGGAAAGCGACTGCGAAAAACCGTCGATATACGGCGAGAATTCGAACCACAGCAGCGACGCTTTGAGGTTCGCTTTGCGGTAATCCTCGTTTTTCTTATCAAACTGCTCGATCTCGTAGTCTTCGCGAGCAAAGGCTTTAACGACACGGTTGCCGGCGATGTTCTCCTGCGCGGCGGTGTTCATGCGCGAAAGGCGCTCGCGCAGGTCGACATACAGCGGATGCACCTGCTTTGCGAAAACCTTCGTCAGGATGAAAATAATCGGCGTTACGGCCAGCATGGCAAGCGCGAACAGCCAGTCCACACAAAGGAATGTAATGGATGTGGTGAGAAACAGCACCACGCAGTCGATGATCATGCGGATGACATAGCACGTAGTGTGGCGCACCATGTCAAGGTCGCCGGTCAGGCGGGTCATCAGATCGCCGGTGCGGTTCTTTGAGAAGAATGAGCTATCCTGCGCCTGCATGTTTGCGTACAGCTCGCGGCGCAGCTTAAAGAGCAGCTTCTGCGAGCACGTCTCGTACGTCATGACCGAAAGATAGTTAAAACACATTCTGAACATCGTGAAACCGATCAAAATGGAGACGAGCACAACGAGCCGATGCCAAAGCTCCGGCGTAGTGCCCTGCCCCTCTTTTACCGGCGTAAATACGGTGTCCATGATCTGCGCGGTCAAAACCGAGTTGACCAGCGCCATCATAGAAAGAACCGCAGTAGAGCACAGCGCGAAAACATATCGCTTTCGGCAGCCTTCCAGGTTTTTCCAAACCCATTTCAGCTGAAACATAGCGTTCCCTTTCCTTTCAATGCATATCCTGCTTTCTTTGTACCCTTGGTACAGTTGTACCTTTGGTACAGTCCGCACCGTACGTGCGGTTTCCTCCTCAGGCGCATGGAATATTTACGCAGAAACACTTCATACGCTTGTTTAAACTATTATAACTGTATTCCGTTAAAATGGAACCCTTTTTCGCGATTTTCTCTCCGTGATAACAAACAAACTTTGGTTGAGATTTTTAGGCAATAAAACAACCCCGCAAATCGGACTTTTCATCCGTTTGCGGGGCATGCTCTATATGCTTTTATTATATATAGTATACGTACTTTTGTAATTTAGATTTCAAAGACCGTGTAGGCGTACTCGGCTTCTTCGCCGGGCTGCAAAGTGCGCATGCCGTGTTTCTTTTCAAACACGTCGTCCTCCTGTACGGCGGTGGCGCAGCCGGTCCACGGCTCCAGCGCAACATACGGGCCGTCGTTTGCGGCAGACCAGATACCGAGCATCGGGAAGCCGGAAAACTCCATCATCACACCGCGGCCGGACTGGCGGCTTTTGAGTGAAACGCAGGTGGAGTTGAGGTTCTCGAACACGAGCGCGTCCCTATAGAACAGGCTGTGCTGCAGCAGGATGGTATCCGTATCGGCAAGCTCGAAGTTCGTCTTCTCAAAATCGATCAGGCAGCTTTCCATATCGAGCGTCGGGCATTTCTGGTCTTCTTTTTCCTCGAACACGATGTCGTAATCTTCAAAAACTTCATCGGACTGAATCGGGATATTAAAGCCCGGGTGACCGCCGATGCAGAACGGCATGGGCTTCGTATCGGCATTTTTAACGGTAAATTTCGTCGTGATGCTGCTGCCGGTGAGGTAATAGGAGACCGTCAGCACAAAATCGAACGGGTACTGCTTTTTCGTCTCCTCGTTCGCTGTAAGCTGCAGGGTAACGTAGTCCTCTCCCTGCTCTGTGACGGTGAATTCCTCGTGGCGCGCGACGCCGTGGCGCTTCATCTCGTACCACTCGCCGTTGATGCATGTGCGGTTATCGCGCAGCGCGCCGACGATAGGAAACAAAACCGGCGCGTGGCCGCCCCAATATGTTTTATCACCCTGCCAAATGTGCTCAAAGCCGTCATCGCCCATAAAGGAGACGAGCTCGGCGCCGAGCGTATCAATGGCGGCAGTTTCGTTTTCGTTTTTTATGTGGATCAGCATAATTCGTCCTTTCAAATCGCGGCGCTTTTGCGCCCTGTCTTTTTGCATGCACATAACCTGATTTTCAATCAACAGTATTATAACAAACAAAACCGCTTGAAGCAAGAGCGAAAGCCTGCTATAATTGAGAAAACACCGAAGAAATCTCCCGTTTTATCGGTCAAAATCCACCAACCGGAAAGGAATTTACAATATGAGAGCAGTTATTCAGCGTATAAACGGTGCAGAGATCACCATAAACGGCGGCGAGACCCGCAAAGTCGGCGAGGGCCTCGTTGTCTTCATCTGCGCCATGGAGGGTGACACGGACGCGCAGGCGGATTTTCTCGTGCAGAAGGTGTGCGGCCTGCGCGTATTTAAGGACGAAAACGACAAGATGAACCGCTCACTCGAAGACATCAAGGGCGATATGCTCATTGTCTCGAACATCACGCTGAGCGCCGATATGAAGCACGGCCGCCGCCCGGATTTCAGCCGTTCCGCTTCCCCGAGTGAAGCTTTGAGATTATATAACTACTTTGTGGAACAGGTGAAAAACCAGCCTATCGGCAAAGTATGCACGGGTGAATTTGGTGCGCACATGCACGTAAGTGTGGAAAACGACGGCCCCGTAAACATCATCATCGACACGGAACGCATCGGAAAGTGACGGTGTGCCTATGACGCGATTTTTAACGCTGTTTGACACGGCTGTCACCGACCCGCTTGAGGACATTCCCACCGTGAACGAGCTTGAAAAATGGCTGAAAAACGTCGGCGAACAGGCGTTTTACTTTCTCATTCGCTTAGCCGCCGCAGGGCTGCTTTTGTTTATCGGCAACAAGCTCATCAAATTTTTGATGAACCGCTTCAAGCGCTCGAAACTATATCAAAAAATGGACCCGGGGCTCGCTTCGTTCATGGCGAGCGGCAGCCGCATCGTGCTGTATATCATCCTCATTTTGATGTGCTTCGGCGTTCTTGGCATCGAGACCGCCTCGTTCCTCGCACTGTTCACCTCGGGCGGCGTTGCCATCGGCCTTGCGTTTCAGGGCGCCGTGACGAACCTTGCGGGCGGCGTGATGATTTTGCTTTTTCACCCGTTCCGCGTGGGCGATTACATTGAAACGACGGAAATTGCCGGCACGGTGAATGCCATCAGCGTTTTATACACCGTGGTGCTGACGCCGGACAACAAGCGCGTGACCGTGCCGAACGGCTCGCTGACGAACGCCGCCATCACGAATTACAGCGCGGAGGGACAGCGCCGTGTGGAGCTGACATTCTCCGTCTCCTACGATTGTGACATTGACAAGGTGAAGCAAATTTTGCTTTCCGTTGCCGAAAGCGACCCAAAATCGCTGAAAGACCCCGCCCCGCTGGCGCGCCTGAAAACGCAGAGCGCGAGCTCGCTCGATTTCGTCCTGCGCGTATGGTGCGCCCCTGAAAACTACTGGGACCTCTACTTTGATCTCAACGAAAACGTGAAAAAGGCGCTGGATGCCGCCGGCATGGAGATCCCGTTCCCGCAGATGGACGTACACATGCGGTAAAACGCACATAAATACGAATATTCCCGTTGCAGCGCCGTGAAACTTCTGTTTTCGGCGCTGTTTTTATCAATATTGCAGATAGAATAAAATATTTCATAGACTTTTCCCCTTTGCTCGGGTACAATGAAGCAAAGCACTTTTGGGAGGAATTTTCGATGAACATTGGGTATCAGCTTTCGAGCGTTGCGCCGTATTTGCAGGACATAAATTCCATGCGCGAAGCGTTTCAGAAAATCGCCGCGCTCGGCTATAAGGACGTACAGTTACAGGGCGCGTCTTTAAATATCCCGGACGAGGAGATCGCCCGCGCGTTAAAGGACGCGGGGCTAAACTGCATTGCGACGCAGGAGGATTATCCGTTCGGCTTCGGCGATGACCCGGAGCGGTATATTAAGCGCGCTGTGACGTGCGGCGCAAAATATCTCACGTTCGCGCTCATCCCGCGCGAGGTGGATACGTTAGAGAAGCTCGAGGAATTCGCGGAGAAAATCCGCGCGATCTACGAAAAAGTCAAAGCGGCGGGGCTTATTTTTGCGTTCCACCCCATCACGCCGGATTTCAGAATGCTGGGCGGCGTGCCCGTTTACGAGCGCTTGATGGACTTGCTGCCAAACGACATGCAGCTGACGTTCTGCGTATACAGTGCGTTCGGCACGGAGGTCACGGCGGCAGAGGTTCTGGAAAAATTCAAGGGCCGCGTTGACCTTGTGCATTTTAAAGACGGTGTTCTGGGGCCGGACGGCAAGGCGCAGCTGGTGCCGCTTGGGCAGGGCGCACACGACTGGCAGCCGGTTTTCGACCTGTGCAAGGCCGCCGGTGTAAACTACATCTTCGGCGAGCAGGAGCGTTGGCAGAAGGATGCCTTCGACTGCGCCGCCGACACCTACGCGTATTTACACGCTTTGAAATAAAGCGAACCCCAAGAAAAAGCGCCGAGGAACCCACCCCGGCGCTTTTTGTCATTAAAAATACTTTTTCCGTAGACTTTCCACGGATAGTTCGATATAATGAAAAATACAGTGATTTTTCGGAGGAGTTAGAACATGACGGAAGCAAACAAAAAATTCTACCGGTCGTTCTTCACGATCGTTGTGCCGATTGCGCTGCAGCAGCTCATTACCTCGGCGCTCAGCGTGGCGGACACCTTAATGCTCGGCTACGTGAGCCAGACAGCGCTTGCGGCAAGCTCGCTCGCGGGACAGATCCAGTTCGTGTTAAACATGATCTTCCTCGGGCTTTCCGCGGGCATCACGATCTTGGCGGCGCAGTATTGGGGCAAGGGCGACTTGCCCGCGGTTGAAAAGGTATTTTCCATCGGCCTAAAGCTTTCTCTGCTGATGAGCATCCTTTTCTTTATTGGCGCGGTGTTTTTCCCGACGGCACTCATGCGCATTTATACGAACGAAACGCCCATGATCGAGGCGGGCGCGGAGTACCTGCGCATCGTGGGGTGGTCGTACCTTGCCATGGGCATGACGCAGCCGTACCTCAGCGCGCTGAAAAGCGTGGACGCGGTAAAGGCCAGCACGCTCATCAGCACCACGGCGCTTGGGCTGAACATTTTCCTCAACGCCGCGTTCATTTTCGCGTGGTTCCCGGGCATTCCGCCGCTCGGCATTACAGGCGTGGCGCTTGCAACGCTCATTTCGCGCATCATTGAGCTTGCTTTGTGCATCCTTTTCGGCGAGCGCTTTCAAAAGCTGCGTCTGCGCCCGCGCGTCTTATTCCTGCACAGCCGCGTGCTTTGGAAGGACTTCATCCGCTATTCCCTGCCCGCCATCGGGAACGAGTTCGTGTGGGGCCTTGCGTTTTCCATGTACTCGGTCATCATGGGGCACCTTGGTGAAGACATTGTGGCGGCGAACTCCATCGTCTCCACCATGCGCAATTTGACCTCTGCCATCGGCTTCGGTGTGGCGGGCGGCACCACGATCATTCTCGGCAACACGATCGGCCGCGGGGACATTCCGGGTGCGGAGCGCGACGCAAAGCGCCTGCTGCGGCTGGCGTTCGTCGCCTCGCTCATCGCGAGCGCGGGCGTGCTCATCGGCTACCCGATTCTGCTGCCGATCCTCTCCCTCACCGAACAGGCGGGCGAATACCTGCGCATCATGGTGTGGATCAGCGCCGTGTACGTCATCGGGCCCATCATGAACACTGCGCTCATCTGCGGCGTGTTCCGCGCGGGCGGCGATTCCAAATTCGGCCTCATCTGCGACATCGTTGCCATGTGGTGCGTTTTCGTGCCGCTCGGCTTCATTGCGGCGTTCGTCTTAAAGCTGCCGCCGATCTGGGTCTACGTCGTCCTCAGCTGCGACGAATTCGCCAAAATGCCCGTCGTCTACTTCCGCTACCACCAGAAAAAGTGGCTTAGGAACATTACGAAGGATGTGACGGAGTGAGTTTCAAGTTTTAATTCGTATAAATTTTGAGGTGATATTTGTGAAAAACGAGCCTTTAAAGATCAAAAAGCGCGGAGAAGACGGAAACAGGATCATCTCCGTGCGTATTCGGGAAGATATTTTGCAAAGCCTTGATACAATCGCGAACGAAAGCAATTATTCGCGCAACGAGCTTATCAACATTATTCTCGAATATGGCATCAAGAATATCGAGATCGAATAAACCCATTATTATTGCCATACGCAAAAAGAGGAGAAGGACTTATTCCTTCTCCTCTCAGACCGTCGAGAAACCCCAGTTTTGTGTCAGGCAAAACTGGGGTTTTGAATCGATTTTGGACAAAAATAGAG
>CAKUBN010000067.1 GCA_934643185.1 uncultured Eubacteriales bacterium | reverse complement strand
AGTTTTCAAAAAACCTTGCAAAATCAAGGGTTTACACCAAGGTGGTATGAAACGGCGAAGTAGATTTTGAGTCCGTCTCGTCTGCCAATTCCAACACACCGGCTCAACATATTAGATTATACGTTAAACCGGTGAAAAAAGCAAGTGTTTTTTTGAATTATTTCATTTTTATTCGTTTTCTGGCACAGAAACATCAAAATAACGGTATTTTGCTTCGCAGTCGCCCTGCGCCGTAAGGCCCACAAAACAGCCCGTAAACGTGCAGTTCATGCACTCTGTGGAGAGCAGCTGCGTACTGCCGGTGCCGATCTCCTTCAGCGCTTCCCCCGCCTTGCCTGCAAGGAACGTGTAGCGCAGGCGGTCCGCCTTGATGCACAACGTCAGCGTATCGGTCTCCGGGAAGAACACCGACTCGCTTTCGATCAGCATATCGACGACACGGCGGCGCAGCGTGACTTCCATGCCGCCGTTTTTGTGCGCGGCAAACAGCTCATAGTGGTGCTCGTTCGTGTGGAAAACCGTCACGCCCGCCTTGCCGCTGCCGGAAAGCGTCATTTCCGTTTCGTAGTTCAAGGCAAACTGCTGCTGGCGCACACCGAGGAACGTGACCGTCTTCAGCTCGTCAAGCGTCGCTTCACTGCCGCGCAGCGTAACGCCGCTCTCGTCAAATATATACTTCATGTGGTCGGGCATGCGCAGGTAGCTCCAGCGCGGTGCAGGTGCAGCGGTGTTGAAATCATCGTGCCAGCTGCGCGCAACGCGCACGTCTCCCTCGCCCTCTGCCGTCATAATGGGCTGAATCTCCTTGCCGCCATACACGACCGGCCAACCGTTCTCATCCCACGTGACCGGCGCGATCATCGTCTCGCGGCCGGTGTGGTGCAGCATGAAAATAGACGGGCGAATGCCGTGGAATATCATCCACCACTTGCCCTCCGGCGTTTCCACAAGGTCGGCATGACCGAGCGCCTGAAACTCCACGCGGTGTGCATTTCTGTGCGTGAGGATCGGATTATGCGGGCAGAACTCAAACGGCCCCCACACGCTTTTACTGCGTGCGATCGTCTCCATGTGGCCGTACTCCGTGCCGCCCTCCGCGATCATCAAATAATACCAGTCGCCAATGTGGTACATGTGCGGGCCCTCCGGGCATTTTCCGCCGGTGCCGTACCAAATGCACTTCGTCTCACTCAGCTTCGCACCGGTCTCGAGGTCGATCTCAAACTGGCCGATGCAGTTGTTGCCGTTTTCGTCCGTATGCGTGCCGCTGTAATACACCTTGCCGTCCGTATCCCAGAACAAAGATGGGTCAATGCCGCGGTGGTCGATGTGGATCGGGTCAGACCACTCGCCGTTGATGTCGTCCGTCCACACAAAGAAGTTGCCGTAGCCCGTCACGTTCGTCGTGATCATATAGAAGCGGCCGTCATGATAGCGGATCGTCGGCGCAAAAATACCGCCGGATGTCGGGCAATTCACGAGCGGCAGCTGGCTTTCGCGCGTCAAAACATAGCCGAGCTGTTCCCAGTGCAGCAGGTCGCGGCTGTGCCAAAGCGGCACGCCCGGGAAAAACTCAAACGAGCTGTTGACAAGGTAATAATCTTCCCCTACGCGGCAAATGCTCGGGTCCGGGTAAAAGCCTGGCAGAATCGGGTTTTCGTATGTCATGTGTACTCCTCCAAATTTAAACGTTGAGGCGCATTGCTTTCGCCCCCACTTTTCTATATAATAGTATATAACCTGTGTTATCAAAAAGCAATGCGGATAAAAGAAAAACCCGGATAACTTTCGTTATCCGGGTACTGGCGGAGAGGATGCGACTCGAACGCACAATGCCTTGCGGCACACCACATTTCCAATGTGGCTCCTTACCATTAGAATACCTCTCCAAGCGACGGGTATTATTATAGCGCATGTCTTTCCAAAATGCAAGTGTTTTTTCAAAAAAAATTCATTTTATTTTCTTTTAGGCAATATTGCGTGAAAAATTTAAACATTCAGGACTGTAAACTGTATATCAAGTCGCTTTCGATTTATCTATTTGTATCATCTGCGTATATTTTATGTAAAATCCATTTAAAACAGGATGCTTTTTCCTTAGATGTTTGCTATAATAGAGGTAATCTTACCTAAAATTTTTGCGGACCCGCTTTCGGCGGCGTTCCGTTCAAGTATGCTCCACATTGAAAGGCGGTGCTCATTTTGAATAAAAAACTTCCGGGCGGGCCGGCTGCAGTCATCGAGATCGGCTCCAGCGCGGTACGCATGCGCGTCTCGCAGTTAAAGCACGGCGAGATCGAAATGCTGGATTCCCTTGAATACCCCGTGTTCTTTGGTCACGAGGTCTTCACCACGGGCCGCATCAGCTTTGAAAGCCTGCGCCAGCTCTCCTCCATCCTCACAAAATTTACAACGGCACTCGAGGGCTACAACTGCAAAAACGTGCGCGTAGTCTCCTCCACCGTGATGCGCGAGGCGGAAAACCGCTCGTTCGTCATCGATCAGCTCAAGATCCACAACAACCTGCACTTGGAGATTTTGGAGTACAGCGAAGAAAAAGCGCTCATCTGCTCCGAGATCATCCGGCTTTTAAAAGAAGAAAGCAAGCTCGAGATGAAGGACGCGCTCATCGCCTACGTCGGCACGGGCAGCATCGGCGTAGCACTATACGACGGCAAAGCGATCTGCACCTCGCAGAACATTCCCATCGGCTCCTTAAAGCTGCATGATGCCCTCGGCGCGCTCAGCCGCGAGTGCGATGATTTCTACCCTGCCGTTGAAGAATACCTCGACATCATTTTAAACCGCGTCGATATTCCGAAAAAGGACATTCGCAGCATCATTTTGACGGGCTCCGATCTGGAGCTTGTCGCTTCCGTGTGCGGTGCCGAGAAAAACGGCGATCTCTACACCATCTCCGCAAAGAAAATGCACGCAGCATATAAAGAAATTCGCATGATGTCCTACTCCGCCATCGCGCGCCGCTACAACATTTCCGAGGAGCTCGCCGAGATCCTCTACACGGCACTTTCCATCTATACCGGCATGCTGCGCCTTTCAGACAGCGTGCAGAAGGTCATTTGCCCGGATATCGATATCTGCGATGCCATCACGCGCCACATGCTCGTGCCGGGCGCACAGAAGGAATACATTGCGCAGACGAACGAAAGCGCCATCGTCTCCGCAAAGCGCATCGCAGCAAAGTGCAACTGCCATGGCGCGCATTCCGATGCCATCTCCGATTTCGCCTGCACGCTTTTTGATAAGCTCAAAAACCTGCACGGCTTGTCCTCCGACAAGAAAATCATTTTGCAGCTTGCGTCCATTCTGCACAGCTGCGGCCAGTACATCAACGTGCGCAAGCCGAACCAGTGCTCGTTTGACCTCATCAAGGACCTCGATATTTTCGGCCTCACGCGCGAGCAGATCCTGCTCACGGCCTTTGTCGCCGGCAGCGATGAATTCACCATGCCGAGTGTCGCCGATGCGCCCCCGATGACGGAAGAACGCCGCTTGGAAATTTTAAAGCTCGTCGCCATTTTCCGCCTTGCAAACGCACTCGATAAATCGAAGCGCCGCAAGCTGCACATCAGCAAGATCCGCATCACAAACGAAAAGTTGGAGATCAAAGCCACCGCTTCCGGCAGCGCCCTGCTCGAAAAGTGGGCGTTTGAGGAATGTGCAGGCTTATTTAAAGAAGTATTCGGCCTCAGCCCCGAGCTGCAAATTCGCAGCGAGCTGTTGAAATAACGAAAGGACGAACAACATGTCTGATAAAAAGAAATACTATTATAACCGCGAGCTGAGCTGGATGGACTTCAACGCGCGCGTTTTGGAAGAAGCGCAGAAAAAAGATAACCCCATCATGGAACGCCTGCGCTTTCTTGCCATCACCGGCTCCAACCTCGATGAATTTTTCATGGTGCGCGTGGCCGGCGTGAAAAGCCAGGTCGCTTCGAACTACACAAAGCCGGATGATTCCGGCATGACGCCGAAGGAGCTCCTCGCAGCGCTCGATAAAAAGACGCACGCCTTTATGGAAAAGCAGTATTCCTGCCTGTACCGCTCCATTTTGCCGGTGCTCAAAAAGCAGGCGGAGATCGAGTTCCGCACACCCGAAAAGCTCACACAGGAGCAGCGCGCCTTTACGGATGACTATTTTCACCGCGTGCTTTTCCCCGTGCTGACGCCGCTTGCCGTCGACAGCAGCCGCCCGTTTCCGATGCTCGCAAATAAGAGCTTAAACCTCGCCGTGCGCCTTTCTTCTAAAGAAAACAAGGGCGAAAAGTGCTTTGCCGTCGTGCAAGTGCCGTCCATTCTGCCGCGCTTTACGGAGCTGCCCGCAGACGGCGACACGCGCTGCTTCATCCTGCTTGAGGACATCATCACCGATTATCTCGAGGAGCTTTTCGAGCTGCACGAGATCAAAGCCGTGTGCCCGTTCCGCATCACGCGCAACTCCGACCTCACCATCGACGAGGAAGCAGACGACTTCATGTATGAGATCGAAAAATCCATCAAGCGCCGCAAGCGCGGCCGCCCCGTGCGTCTGGAGCTCTTGCAGCACACCGATGAAGACACCCGCAAGTTCCTCACAAAAGCGCTGAACATCAACGAGAGCGGCATCTACGAGGTGCAGGGGCCCATCGACCTCACGTTCTTCTCAAAATTTGCGAATATCCCGGGCTGCGAAAAATTCTGCTTCGCGCCCATTCGCCCCACCACCCCGCCGGGCGATTTCTTCGGCTACACCGATATTTTCAAGGCCATCCGCGAGGGCGACCGCCTTGTGCACCACCCGTATGAGACATTCGACTGCGTCGTGCAGTTCATCGCACAGGCCGCAGAGGACGAAAACGTGCTCGCCATCAAGCAGACGCTCTACCGTGTCAGCGGCAACTCACCCATCATCGCGTCGCTCATCAAGGCCGCCGAAAACGGCAAGCAGGTCACGGTGCTTGTCGAGCTCAAGGCGCGCTTTGACGAAGAAAACAACATCAACTGGGCAAAGAAGCTTGAAAAAGCCGGCTGCCACGTTATTTACGGCCTGACTGGCCTGAAGACCCACTGCAAGATCGCGCTTGTTGTGCGCCGCGAGGAAGACGGCATCCGCCGCTACCTGCACCTTGGCACCGGCAACTACAACGATTCCACCGCGAAGATCTACACCGACCTCGGCCTGTTCACCTGCAACGAGCAGTTTGGCGCGGATGCGTCTTCCCTCTTCAATGTCATCACCGGCTATTCCCGTCCGCCGGAGTACAAGCACTTCATCGTTGCGCCGCACGGCATGCGCAGCTTCTTTGAGTACATGATCCGCCAGGAAACCGAAAACGCCAAAAAAGGTCTGCCCAGCGGCATCACGGTCAAGGTCAACTCCCTTGTCGACCCGAAGATCATCGAGCTTCTCTACGAGGCCTCCAAGGCCGGCGTGCGCGTGCAGCTCATCGTGCGCGGCATCTGCTGCCTCATTCCGGGCATCGAGGGCGTCAGCGAGAACATCACCGTCATGAGCATCGTCGGTCAGCTTCTGGAGCACAGCCGCATCTTCCGCTTTGAAAACGCCGGCAACCCGCGCATTTACATGGGCAGCGCAGACTGGATGCCCCGCAATCTCGACCGCCGCGTAGAGCTCGTTTTCCCCATCGAGGACGAAAAGCAAAAAGCCCGCGCGTTCGGCATTCTCGATACGATGCTGAGCGATACGACCAATGCCCGCTTCATGCAGAGCGATATGAGCTACGAGCACGTTGACCTGCGCGGCAAAAAGAAGATCAGCTCGCAGCTCACGTTCTACCACGAAGCGCAGGCGCGCCTGAAAGAGCTCCAATCCATCGAAAAAGACAGCGTTTTGATCCCGATCCACTCTGCCGAAGAATAAAACTTGCATAGTTGCGAATAAGAGATTATAATAGAATAAATAAAGCAGGTTTTACTGCCTTTGCACCTGCACACCACAACGAAAGGTTGAGGAACTATGAAAAGAATCGGTATTTTAACAAGCGGCGGCGACTGTCAGGGCCTGAACGCCTCCATCCGCGGCGTTGCAAAGTCGCTTTACGAAGAATTCGGCGACGACGTAGAGATCTACGGCATCAAAGACGGCTATAAGGGCCTCATTTTCGGCGAATATAAGCTGATGAAGCCGGAAGATTTCTCCGGCATCTTAACGCTCGGCGGCACCATTTTGGGCACCTCCCGCCAGCCGTTCAAGCTCATGCGCGTTATCGATGAAAACAGTGTCGATAAAGTCAAGAACATGAAGGATAACTATAAGAAAATGAAGCTCGACTGTCTCGTTATCCTCGGCGGCAACGGCACGCAGAAGACCGCAAACCTCCTGCGCGAAGAGGGCCTCAATGTCGTCTCCCTGCCGAAGACCATCGACAACGACGTTTGGGGCACCGATATGACGTTCGGTTTCCACAGCTCCGTGGAGATCGCGACGAACGTCATCGACTGCATCCACACCACGGCTACCTCCCACGGCCGCATCTTCTGCGTGGAGATCATGGGTCACAAGGTCGGCTGGCTGCCGCTTTACGCCGGCATCGCGGGCGGCGCAGATGTGATCCTGCTGCCGGAAATTCCGTATGATATTGACAAAATCGCAAAAACATTGGATAATAGAATCGCAAGCGGCAAGAAGTTCTCCATCCTCGCCGTAGCCGAGGGCGCGCTCTCCAAGGAAGAGGCTGCCATGAAGAAGAAGGACTTCAAAAAGGCGCGCGCCGAAATGAAATACCCGTCCATCGTTTACCGCCTTGCAGACGAGCTCTCCTCCCGTGTGGATAACGAAGTGCGCGTCTGCGTGCCAGGCCACTTCCAGCGCGGCGGCAGCCCGTGCGCCTATGACCGCGTGCTTTCCACACGCTTTGGTGCAGCGGCTGCAAAGCTCATCCGCGATAAAAACTACGGCAACATGGTCGGCCTTGTCAACGGCAAGATCGTCCCGGTGCCGCTCAGCGAAGTTGCAGGCAAGCTGAAGACCGTCCCGGTCGACTGCGAAGAGATCCTCGCAGCGCGTGAGATCGGCATTTCCTTCGGCGACTAAATTCACACAAAACGTCAAAAGAGACGTTTTAATAAAAAGGATTGTATTGAAAGGATTGAACCCACATGAAATTTTCCGTCAGTATGTACAGCTACATGCAGAAGATCCGCTCCGGCGAGGCTACCCCGTTTGAGCTGATCGCAAAGACAAAGGAACTCGGCTTTGACGCCATCGAGTTTGTCGATTTCACCGATTTCGGCACCGGCACCAAGGAAGAGCGTCTCGCCCACGCCGAAGAGCTCCGCAAGGAGTGCGAGCGCGTCGGCCTCGAGATCTCCGCACTTGTCATGAGCTGCGACTTCATCACCGGCAGCGACGGCGACCTCGATAAGGAAGTTGCACGCGTCAAGGATTTCGTCGACATCGCACACGTTCTCGGCGTCACCCGTATGCGTCACGACGCAGCCATCGGCTACGCACGCAACTCCGGCGACTTCTGCCCGTTCGATACGATGCTCCCGCGCCTCGCAAAGGCCTGCAAGGAGATCACCGAGTATGCCGCACAGTTCGGCATCCGCACCATGGTCGAAAACCACGGCTTCTATGTACAGGATTCCGAGCGCGTCGAAAAGCTCTATGCAGCGGTCGATAACAAGAACTTCGGTCTCCTCACCGATATGGGCAACTTCCTCTGCGCAGACGAGGACCCGGCTTCCGCATTTGCAAGAGTCGCACCGTATGCATACTATGTCCACGCAAAGGACTTCATCGTAAAGCCGTTCACGGATGCTGATCCGGGCGAAGGCTGCTTCCGTTCCCGCGGCGGCAAGTACCTGCGCGGCACCATTGTCGGCCACGGCAATGTACCGATCAAGCAGTGCATGTATCAGCTGAAGCGTGCAGGCTATGACGACTGCATCTCCATCGAGTTTGAGGGCATGGAGCCGGTCTTTGATGCACTGCGCATCGGCCTTGCAAACCTCAAGAAGTATTGGGCTGAGGTCTGATCCCCCCTATATTCTAAAAACCTGATTTAAAGTTTGGGCTTCGTGTCTTTTCGGCACGGAGCCTTTTCTTATGCCCCTAACGAGAGATGTCGTATCACATGTTATACCACTTTGAAATTAACTTCTCTTCTTTTTCGAATCATATCATTTTAGCACGGACAAGAGAAAACAGAGCTTTTTTGTTCTCTATCTTGCAATACAACTTAGAAAGGTGTACAATAAAAATGAATTTTGCGCATCTGTGTCCTGCATAGCTGCACAAGAACTTAAGGAGTGATTGAAAATGTCCGTTAAAGAAAAATTTCTGGATTACGTAAGCTACGACACCCAGTCCGATTCTTCCAGCACCACTATGCCCTCCACCATGAAGCAAAAGCTGCTCGCACAGCACCTTGCCGATGAAATGGTCGCCATGGGCATTGAAGACGCACACATGGACGAGTGGGGTTATGTTTACGGCACCATTCCCGCAAACTGCGAAAAGAAGAACGTCGTCGGCTTCATCGCGCACATGGATACCGCAGAAGAAGTCTCCGGCGCAAACGTCAAAGCCCGCGTCATTGAAAATTACGACGGCGAAGACATTGTCCTCAACAAAGAGCTCGGCATCGTCACCGATGTTGAAAATTTCCCGATTCTCAAAAAATTCAAGGGTAAAACGCTTATCGTCACCGACGGTACCACCTTGCTCGGCGCAGACGACAAGGCAGGCGTAGCCGAGATCATGCAGGCTGCGGAAGACATCATCAAAAACAACCTCCCCCACGGCGAAATCCATATCGCATTTACCCCGGACGAGGAAATCGGCGCAGGCCCGAATAAGTTCGACGTCAAGGGCTTCGGCTGCGATTTCGCCTACACGCTCGACGGCGGCGAGCTTGGCGGCCTCGATTATGAAAACTTCAACGGCACCTCCGCCGATGTGGAGATTACCGGCAGAAGCGTGCATCCGGGCAGCGCAAAGAACAAGATGATCAACGCAAGCCGCGTCGCTATGGAGTTCGCTTCCCTGCTGCCGAGCCGCGAAGTGCCGGAAAACACCGAGGGCTACGAAGGCTTTGCGCATCTCAACAACATGGAGGGCGACGTAGAGCACGCTCACCTGCACTACATCATCCGCGACCACGACCGCGACCTTCTGGAAGCGAGAAAGGATAAATTCAACCTCGCGGCCGAGTTCATCAACCGCAAGTACGGCTTAGAGCTCGTCAAGGTCACACTGAAGGACGCATACTCCAACATGAAAGAAATGATCCTGCCGCATCAGGAAATCCTCGACGTTGCCCGCGCCGCCATGCGCAAAAACGGCGTAGAGCCGGTCACCACCCCCATTCGCGGCGGCACAGACGGCGCACGCCTGTCCTTTATGGGTCTGCCCTGCCCGAACCTCTGCACCGGCGGCGAGCTTGCACACGGCAGAAACGAATTTGCCGTTCTGGAAGAGATGGAGACCATCGTCGAGATCGTCAAGTCCATCGCCGAGCTCGTTGAATAATGGAAAAGGAATCTGAAACTATGCTGCGATTTGGAACAATCGGCACCGGCTGGATCGCGAACAGCTACGTAGACGGCGCTTTGGACAGCGGCCTGTGGCAGCTCACCGCCGTTTACTCCCGCACAAAAGAGAAAGGTCTGGCTTTTGCCGCACCTTACGGCGTTAAAACCGTCTTTACCGACCTCGAAGAAATGGCCGCAACGGACAAAATCGACGCGGTGTATATCGCAAGCCCGAACAAACTGCATATTGAGCAGGCACGTGTTTTTCTGGAGCACGGCAAGCACGTCATTTGCGAAAAGCCGCTTTCCGCCCACGCAAAAGATGTAGCAGAGCTGCAGGCGCTTGCAAAAGAGCGCGGGCTCATCTACCTTGAAGCCATCATGTTCATGCACCTGCCGCAGAGAAAGCTTTTGGAAGAAGCCTTAAAAAAAATCGGCGATATCTCCGTGGCGAAGATTGATTTCTGCCAGCGCTCTTCAAAGTACGATGCGTACCTCGCGGGCAGCCTGCCGAATATCTTTAACCCCGCGCTCGAGACCGGCGCTTTAATGGATCTCGGCGTTTATTGCGTCTATCCCGCGCTGTATCTGTTCGGTAAGCCGCAAAACACGCTCGCCGTGTCGCATTTATTGGCGTCCGGCGCAGACGGCAGCGACATTGTCGCTATGCAGTACCCGGATAAGCTCGTGAACCTCGTGTTCTCCAAGGTCGGTCAGGCCGGCGCGAACACGGATTTTCAGGGCACAAACGGCACTGTATCCGTGGAGTCCATCTCAAAACTCGCCAACATCTCCATCCGTTATAACAACGGCACCGTAGAGGAGATTTGCGGCGAAGAAGAAAAATTCAAGCTGATGGGCTACGAAGCGAAGGATTTTTACCGCTATATTACAGAGCCCGAAGCTTCCCGCGCGGAATACGAACAGTGCTCCGCCCTCGCTTACGACGTTTCCGTCTATATGGAAGAAATCCGCAAGCTCGCAAACATCCGCTTCCCCTCCGACAACTAAAACATAAAACAAAACGGCACCGCATGATGAAGTCTTTTCCCGTGCGGTGTCGTTTTCGTATGGAGTGAATTCAGTTCTTAGCGTCTCTTTTGTTCTTTTTACGCGGGCTTTCCGGGTCTTCATCTGTGTGCCGAATATCCTGCATTACGTCCCATGGCGTCAGCATACCGAGCAGCGGCTCATCTCGGCTCCCCGTCTTCGTGATGAAAATGACCGAAAGGCGTTTGTTGCGACCGCGTATCTTCTCAAACATACGCCTCGCCTCAATGCAGGTCGTTTTCTCATCGACAAATGCATAGTTTTCCACGTGCTTTTCTACGGCCAGCATTTTCCCAAGCTGTGAAAGCGTCGTTTCCTTCGTGATGCGTAAGGTTGGGTCACGCAAAATGCACGAAAAGATTGTGGACACGCTGAATACACCGAGAAATTTCTCTTTTTCTATAACCGGAATGTGCGAAAAGCCGCTCTTATCCATGCTTTCCATCAAATTTAAAACGCGCGAAGAAAGCCTTGCACAGCGAATGCTGCTGCCTTTTGTCGCAAAGTCGAGTGCAAGCGGCGGACGGCAAACGTAGTCGAGCGCCTCTCGCAGTGCTTCCACCACCGGCTCGCTCGGCTCCACGATCGGCTCGCCGCCGAGGTTCGCATTGTGCGTCATCAAATTGCGGATTTCCCGGCAGAGATTCAACGTCTCGCGCACAGGCGCGCTTTCATAATGGTTGATGTATTCAAAAACCACGCTGGAATACCGCCGCTGCTTTGCGGTGCTGAACTTTACCTCAAGCTCATCCTCCAGCTGTTTATATAAATCGATAAATTCATCGCTGCGCATGGATCACACTCCTTTTTTTCAAGAATACCACAAAAAACGCCTCCGCGCAAGGCTTTGCAGATAACAAAAAACCCGATACAAATTGTATCGGGTTTCTGGAGCTGATGGTCAGAATCGAACTGACAACCTGTTCATTACGAGTGAACTGCTCTGCCA
>CAKUBN010000066.1 GCA_934643185.1 uncultured Eubacteriales bacterium | reverse complement strand
CTCCAAAATGAAATGTAGGTATTTTTGTCGCTTACCTTTAGATATTTCACCTGTCTACTTGACAAGGGGCATATCAGTCTTCGTCGGCTAAAAGTTTTTGATCGACCTTTTTTCAAAAAGGTCGTGGGGTCTCGGGGCAAAGCCCTGAGTCGCTTTCCGCAGAAAGCGAAATCTTTTTGCCTCCCATAGATCAGGAGGGGAATTTTGACTGTCCGGTGGACAGTCAAAATCGGGGGACCCTATCAAGGGGTCCCCCGAAAGGCAGTAAACTGCCTTTAAATTCGTCTGACTATCTCCCCTGCTCAGGGGTTTCCTAATGAAGCGACAGCTTCATAGAAAACAAGAACACGCGCGGCTCTATTCAATTAAAAATTACAGATTTAGTGAAAAACTAAAGCTTACTCGATCTCGACAAGCTCATACTCTCTGGAGCCGAGGCCGAGTTCTGCGGCGCACTCGATGGTGTGGATGCCGTGGCGGGACTCGATGCGCTCGATGAGCTGATCGCGGCCGGGGTCGGTGGAGTTGTATACGAGGTCGAGGCAAGCCTGATCGACAGCGACCGGGTCGGTGGAAACGAGGATGCCGATGTCCTTCATGCAGGGCGGCGCAGCGTTGTTGTCGCAGTCGCAGTCGACGGAGATGTTCTTCATGACGTTGACGTACGCGAGCTGACCCTTAAAGAACTCGATGACGGAGCTTGCAGCGTCTGCCATGGAGGAGAGGAACAGGTCCTGGTCGGTGCTCCACATGCTCTCCGGGTGGCCTGCGCCGTGGATGTAGGCCTTGCCGTGTGCGGACGCAACGCCGATGGAAAGCTGCTTTAATGCGCCGCCGTAGCCGCCCATGGCGTGACCCTTAAAGTGGGAAAGCACCAGCATGGAATCGTACTTTGTGATGTCCTTGCCGACGTAGTTTTTCTGAATGGTCTTGCCGTTCGGGATGGGAAGCTCAAGATCCGGGCCTTCGCCGTCGAGCAGGTCTACGTCGAAATAGTGGCTCCAGCCGTGCTTTTCGAGCGTGACGCGGTGGTCTTTTGTGGTAGCGCGGGAGCCGCCATATGCGGTGTTGCACTCTACGATGGTGCCGCCGACTTCCTCCACGACCGGACGCCAGAACTCCGGACGCAGGAAGTTTTTGTTGCCGAACTCGCCGGAATGCACCTTGATGGCGACGTTGCCGGGCAGCTTGCAATCGAGCAGCTTATACATTTCGATGACCTTTTCAGGGGTGACCGTTTTTGTAAAATAAACCTTGGGTTTCATGAAAATTCCTCCTTAGAATTCGTTATGTGCGGGTTTTCTGCCGCATACCTTTCTATGATGTATCATAGCATTTGAAGTTTGCTTTAAGTCAATATGCGTTTTGGCTAATTTTGCACAGGTCAATTTGGTGTGTTTGCCGGATTTGCAAGCAGAATGTTCAAAAAGTCTTTTCTTTCGGAACTTTCTGCGTTAAAATAGGAAAAAATGGAGCATTATGCAGGAAAGGAAGTATTTTGATGCAGAAACCGCTTGTCAGCGTGATCGTGCCGATCTACAACGCGCAGAACAACATTGTGCGCTGTGTGGAGAGCATTCGGCGGCAGACGTATGAAAATCTTGAAATTTTGCTTTTGAACGACGGCTCTAAGGATGTGAGCTACCCGGTGTGCGAGATGCTCTCGAAAACGGATGCACGCATCGTTTTGATCGATAAGGAAAACTCCGGCGTTTCGGCAACGCGGAACCTCGGCATGCGCATGGCGCAGGGCAAATATTTGCAGTTTGTGGACGCGGACGACACGCTGGAGCCGTTTGCGACGGAGCTGCTCGTGCAGCGTGCGGAGGACAACAACGCTGATTTAGTCATTGCGGCGTACAACCGCATTGTGCCGTATAAGCCGAAAAAGGAAGCGAAGCTTGACCCGCTTTTGCCGAACAAAAAGAAGCAGCTGACGGAGCGGCTGGCGAAATTCCAGACGTTCGGCTTTTTGCCGATGGGCTTCATGACGAAGGAGGAATTCGCCTGCGGGCTGATGCAGGAGCCGGCGAGCTTTTACTACGGCGTGATGTGGAATAAGCTCTACCGCGCCGATTTGGTGCGTGCGCACGGGGACATTCGGTGCAGCGAGGAAATGACGTGGAGCGAGGACCTGTACTTTAATTTGACGTACATACGCTATGCAGAACGGTTTTTTGCGCTGACCACGCCAATCTACAACTACTACGACAACCCCGGCAGCGCGGTGCATCTGACGAAGGTGCGCACGGCGATTACGGCGCGCACGGCGCTTTTCAGCTACTACAATGAATTATACGAGCAGCTTGGGCTGTACGAAGAAAACAAGCTGCAGATTTTCAAATACCTCATCTCCTCTTCGGAGGCGTGAGCGCGGAAGGGACGTTTAACATGGCATTCGTACTCGACCAAACAAAACCGAACCAGAAATATTTTGAGGCGATCTGCGGCATTCCGCACCCCTCAACCGAAGAAAAAGCCGTAAGCGACTACGTGTGCTCCGTTGCGGAAAAGCTCGGTTTAAACTACGAGCAGGACAAATTGGGGAATGTCATCGTGCGCAAGCCGGCTTCTAAAGGGTACGAAGACGCGCCTGTCGTGATGCTGGAGGGTCACATGGATATGGTGTGCGTGAAAACACCCGAGAGCACGCATGATTTTTCGCATGACCCCATTGAAATTTATGTCGACGACAAGGGCGACATCCGCGCGAAGGACACGACGCTCGGCGCGGACGACGGTTACGGCGTGGCGTACATGCTGGCCGTGATGGAGGAGGATTTCCCCCACCCGCCGCTGGAGCTCGTCTTTACGGTGCAGGAGGAAAACGGCTGCAACGGCGTGGACGCGCTGGACGCGGGCAAGCTGAAATCCAGAAGAATGATCGGTCTTGACGTGATGGGCGAGACGGTGGAATACACAAGCTGCGTTTCCTGCTTTACGAGCGACCTGATGAAACTGACGAAAACGTGCGAGACGGAGCCTGCAAAGGGCGCGGCCCTCATGCTGACGGTTTCCGGCGTGCAGCCGGTGCACTCCGGCGCAATGGTGCACCCGGAGCAGTTCAATGCGATTAAGATCACGGCGCGTTTGCTTAATGCGCTTTCCGAAAACGGCGCGGCGTACCGACTTTCCACCATGGCGGGCGGCGAAGCGGAAAACTATGCGCCGGTGGAGACGAAAACGGTGATCCTCTGCGACGAGCCGGACGCAGTGAAGGCGATTTTAAACGGCGAGCTTGAGAAGATCGACCGCGAATTGCAGGACGGCAAGCAGAATTTGACGCTTGAAATCCGCGGTGCGGCGGCGAACGAGATGCTTTCGGATGCCGATACGCAGGCGATTGTCGATTTGATCTACCTGATGCCCTCGAACACGGTGGCAATCCGGACCGCGGGCGAGGAGATGACGGCGACGAACAACGTGGGCACGGTATCGTTAAACGGCGGCGCATTTGAACTGGTGATGTCCGACCGTGCGGCGAGCCGCAGCTTTAAAAACGGTGTGCTCGGCCGCGTGAAACACTTGGCTAAACTCTGCGGCTTCACGCTTGAGACGAGCCTGCGCTATGACTCCTGGGAATACCAGCCGAACTCCTACATGCGCCGCATGACGGCCGACCTGATGAAAGAAGTGTACGGCCACGAGATGATGGAGACGGCGTGCCCGGGCGGACTTGAATGCTGCTCTTTACTGCCGCGCATGGAGGGGCTGGACATTGTGATGTTCGCGCCCATCGGCGAAAACTGCCACACGACAGACGAATACATGAATCTAAAATCGTTTGACCGCGTGTATGATTTCCTCAAAACGCTGCTTGGCAGGTTGAAATAAATATTTATAATTTGATATAAATATTAAAAAGCACGCCCCTTTCCGATGAATTTCGGGAACCGGCGTGCTTTACTTAACTGCGGTCTATGGTGACAACGGTGCGATAATCGGGGTCGAGCTTTTGAATTTCGGCCTCTAACTTTTGGGTGATGACGGCGTCGCTGTCCTTCACCGCGAACGGCACGGCAGCGTCGAACACGATATTACTGTGCGTAACGCCCCAGATGACGCGGAAATCGTGAATGGTGACGGTGGGGTACAGTGCGGTGACGAGCGACTGCACTTTGCAGTGCAGCGCATCGGTGCGGGCATCGCCGACGATAACGGGGTCAAGGTGAATGACCATGTGGATACCGAGGTCACGGCTGAAATCGCGCTCGATGTTATCGATGAGATCGTGGCTGACGAGAATGTCGTTTTTGGCATCGACCTCACAATGGGCAGAGGCAAAACAGCGGCCCACGCCGTAGTTGTGCACAGCAAGGTCATGCATGCCGATGATGCCGGGGTACGAGAGCATTTTCTCGGTAATGGTCTGTACGAGCTCTCCCTCCGGCGCTTGGCCGAGGAGAGGATCTGCGGTGCTGATTGTAAGCTGCACGCCGGAGAACACGATGAACAGCGCAACTGCCGCGCCCATGTAGCCGTCCAAATTCACGCCGGTGAGCATGGTGATGACGGCGCCGAGCAGCACGACGCTTGTGGCGATGACATCGTTGCGGCTGTCCTTGGACGTGGCTTCGACGGACTCGGATTTGATCATGCGGCCGACCTTGCGGTAAAAGAGGCACTGCCAGAGCTTTGCCAGAATGGAAATGACGAGCACAACGAGGGCGACGGGCGTGAGGGCGTTTTCCTCCGGCGTGATGATTTTCTCAATGGACGACATGCCGAGCTGAAGCCCGAGAAAAATGACGATGAACGAGACGATGACGCCCGAAAGATACTCGATGCGCGCGTGGCCGAACGGGTGCTTTTCATCCGCCGGTTTACTTGCCATTTTAAAGCCGATGAGCGTGACAACGGACGAGCCGGAATCTGTGAGGTTGTTGACGGCATCGGCCGTGACGGAAACGCTGTGGAAAACCGTGCCGACGATAATCTTCATCAAAAAAAGCAGAAAATTTGTGACGATACCGACGGCACCCGCCACGCGGCCGCATTTGTCGCGCACGGCAGGATCCTCGGTATTTTTATGATCGCGGACAAAGATCCGCAAAATGAGATCGGTCATAACGAAAAGCTCCTTTTGGTTAGCGGCTGAAAACCCGCCAAATATGCAAGCAGAGCTTGAGAAAAGCTCCTCAAACTCTGCTTTTGGGTGATTTAATTTTGTAAATCGGCTTACTTCTGGTCAAAGAACTCGACGATTTCGCCGCAGGGGCCGGTGCAGAACGCAATGCGCGCGGTGATGTCGCAAAGCTCTACATCTTTCGGTTCGATGGTGATCTCGTAGCCGGCTTCACGGACACGGGCGACACAACCGTCGGTATCATCCGTTGCGAGCGCGAGATGGGCAAACTTGCCTTCCAGCGGCACATCGTTCTCTTCCGGGACGGGCAGCACTTCGATGCAGCTGTTGTCCCCGGTGGAGATCATCATGCAGGGGTATTTTTCGTCGCCCCACTGGCGCACGACCTTGAGGCCGAGCAGGTCGAGATAGAACGTTTTTGCTTTTTCAAACTGCGCATACGTCGGACGCAGTGCCACGTGGTGAATGCCTTTGATCAAGCTCATTTCGTTTTCCTCCCAAAAGTACATTTTATAAAGACAGGGTATCGAGACCGATACCCTGCTTGATTTGTAATTCTAAATTACTTTCTGTTGAAGATGGACATGATGTCGGAGAAGGTATCATCGTCGCTCTTCGCGGAAGTTGTGCTGCCGGTGCTCGGCGCAGACGGGTTGCCAAAGAGGTCTGCGTCGCTGATAGCCGGAGCTGCGGGCTTCTGGGTCTTTTCGCCGTTCATACCGTCGAAGCCGGTCGCGATAACGGTGACCATCATCTCGTCTTCCATCGTCTCGTCGAATGCAGCACCCCAAATGATGTTTGCATCCTCGCTTGCGCGCTCGGTGATGAGCTGAGACGCGACATCGATCTCGTCGAGGGCGATGTCCGGAGAGGACTTGATGTTGATGATGACGCCCTTAGCGCCTGCGATAGCGGTTTCAAGCAGCGGGCTGGAGATAGCCGCAACGGCTGCCTGCTCTGCCTTGTCCTTGCCTGCCGCACGGCCGACGCCCATGTGTGCGTAGCCAGCGTCCTGCATGATGGACTTGACATCCTCGAAGTCGAGGTTGACGATGCCCGGGATCTGGATCAAATCGGAAATGCTCTGTACGCCCTGACGGAGAACGTCATCGGCGATGCTGAATGCGTTTGCGAGCGTGATGCGCTGCTCGCTGACGAGCTTCAGTCTTTCGTTCGGGATGACAACGAGGGAATCGACGTGCTTGCGCAGCTCTGCAATGCCCTTTTCTGCCTGGTCCATACGGCGCTTGCCTTCAAAAGCAAACGGCTTTGTGACGATGCCGACGGTCAGCGCGCCCATGTCCTTTGCAATCTCTGCAACGACCGGAGCTGCGCCCGTGCCGGTGCCGCCGCCCATACCGGCGGTGACGAAGACCATGTCTGCACCCTTGAGGGTAGCAGCGATGAGCTCGCGGCTCTCTTCCGCAGCCTTTGCGCCAACCTCCGGCTTGGAGCCTGCGCCTCTGCCCTGTGTATTCTTTTCACCGATCTGCACGCGGGTCTTCGCCTGCGAGCGGGACAGTGCCTGACGGTCTGTATTCATGCAGACGAGCTCGACGTGCTGCACGCCGGCGTCTGCCATGCGGTTAACAGCGTTTCCGCCGCCGCCGCCTACACCAACGACCTTAATGGTCTGGGGGGTCTCTTCAAGCATGTTATCAATTTCAAACGGCATTTTATGTTCCTCCTTGATTTGGTCTTTAACCGTTAACGATCCGCACGGATCCGGGATTTTTCATTCATCACGCCGCCTCCGGATTCAAAACGGTTTTCTCTCGAGCTTCGATCAAATCCGCCGGATAGCGTCCCATAAAGGGCCATACCTTTACAGTTCTTTACAGTCTTTCAGCTTTACATAGCTTCATACACTATAATTTATCACTTTTCCCGCCAAAATTCAAGATGAAAGCGGCAAAAAAGTGGCCTTGTGCAAATATTTTTACTTTACAGCGGTTTTCGGGAAATCTATGGCGCCGGGGCTGTTCAAATTGCCCTAAAACGGTGTGAAAAATCAGAGAACGTTTCCAAATTTTTACACGTTTTCGGCGTCGCCTGTGTTGTCGCTGCCATCGCCCGCTGCGGGGTCTGCAGTGTCGCCGGTGTCGCCCGTATCACCGGCGGGATCAGCCGCTGCATCGCCGTTTTCTCCGTCGCTGTTTGCGGTGCTGTCTGTGCCGTCTGTGCGGCCTGCGGCATCACCGGGCGCGGGCGTGGCGGAAGCCGCGGTGCGGTCCTCTGCGTAGAACGCCTTGTTTTTATCCGGCACAACGGAAAGGTCGATGGAGCCGACGGTCTCATCGGTGATCTCGCCGCTCGACTCCATCTGGCGCAGCATCTCGAGGCCAAACGCCATTTTGTAGGACATGCCGTTCATGTTGCCGAAACGGAACGTGATGCGGTTATCATACGTCAGCGTAAGGTCGTAGGGGTTCGTCATGTTGATCTCCGTGACGTTCTGCATCTCGTTTTTCGTCATCTGCTCCGCGATGGCGTTATAGACTTCTTTGACGGAATCATCGCCGAACGTGATCGTTTCGCTGGGCTTTGTGTTCGTGGGATTTGCCCCGAGCACCACAGTCGTGCCCTCGCACGGCTGTGAAGCGATCTCCAGCACCTTGCCGGAAGCACTTACATAGAGATAGCCCGCGTCGCACGCGACGGAAAACGCCGTTTCGGCGGGGGTAATTTCAATTTCAATGGTGGAAGGGATATGCTTTACGATCTTTGCGCTTTCAATGTACGGGAAACGGTGCTCAAGCGCTTTTTCGCGGCTTTCCGTTTCCAGCAGCACGAGGTTATCACCCTCGTTGATGCCGCACACGCGGCGGATATCGGCTTCATCGTAGCCGGCATCTGACGTGAATGTGACGTTGCCCACCTTGAAAAACACGAAGATGCACAAAAGGACCGCGCCGATGACGACGACGCTGAATGCGATTATATTGAACAGGAGCAGCGCCCTGCTTTTTTTCTTTCTCATTGCGAGCTTTTCCGCTGCGCTGCGTGGAGTACGCGCCATGTTCAGCCTCCGTTTTTCACGTTTTATCTCTTACTTTTCGCTCTATATTCGGTATACGTCTGCGCCGAGCGCCCTTAAATTCTCTTCAAAGTGCGCATAGCCGCGGTCGATGTACTGCGGGTGCATCACCTGTGTTTCGCCCTGCGCCGCAAGGCCTGCGATGACAAGCGCCGCGCCGCCGCGCAGATCCTCTGCCGAGACCGGCGCACCGGAAAGCTGCGGCACGCCCTCTATGACAGCCACCTTGCCCTCTAACTTGATCTTCGCACCGAGCCGGTTGAGCTCACCGGCATGCTTATAGCGGCTTTCAAAAATGTTCTCTACAAAAATACTGGTGCCGTCCCCCACCGCCGCCATGGTCATGACGGGCGCCTGAGCATCCGTAGGGAAGCCGGGATACGGCATGGTGCGCACGTGACGCACGGGTTTTAATCTCTGCGGTGCGCGCAATAATAATTCGCTGCCGGACTGCATCACGGCGCAGCCGGTGCTTTCAAACGCCGACAAAACCGGCAAAAGGTGCTCGCTGTTGACATCACGCAGAAGCACCGTACCGCCCGTGACGGCGGCCGCGGCCATGTATGTTGCGGCGGCGATGCGGTCCGGCATGACGGTGTATGTGCTGCCGTAAAGGTGCGGCACGCCCTCGATGACGATGCAGCTTTCGCCCGCGCCGTGGATGCGCGCGCCGCAGCGGTTTAAGTACCCGGCGAGGTCTTCGATCTCCGGCTCGCGCGCGGCGTTTGTGAGCACCGTGGTGCCCTTGGCGCGGACGGCGGCGAGCAGCAGGTTTTCCGTTGCGCCGACGCTTGGGAACGCGAGCGAGACAAAACCGCCGCGCAGCCCGCCGGGCGCGGTGCATAAAAGGCAGCCGTGCTCTTCGCGAATTTCCGCGCCGAGCTTGCGCAGCGCCTCCAAATGCAGGTCGATGGGCCTTGGCCCGAGCTCGCATCCGCCGGGGAACGACAGACGCGCTTCGCCGCAGCGGGACAGGATTGCGCCCAAAAACACGATGGACGAGCGCATCTCCCGCATGAGACTGTGGGGAATATCACAGCGGGTCATGCCGTCCGCGCAGACCGTTAAGGTATCGCCTGCGCGGATGCAGCGGCAGCCGAGCCGCCGCAAAATGGTGACCGCCGTGTGCACGTCGGACAGTGCGGGGCAGTTGTGCAGCACCGTTTCACCCTCGCAGAGAAGGGCCGCCGCAAGCAGCGGCAGTGTGCTGTTTTTTGCGCCCTGTACGGTGAGCTCGCCGCAAAGGCGATTGCCGCCGCGCACCAAAATGGCTTCCTGCCGGGCACAGCCCGTATGTTCCAACTCATATTCTTCCATATACACACCCCGTATTCTGTAAGGCGCGCAGGAAGCCCGCGTGCCCCTCAATACGGTCATAGTATGCAGAGGGAAAATTTTGGGGTATGTCCTATAAAACGATAATAGGCGTGCTGTATTACTTTTTCGCTTTTTCGCAGATGATGTTATAAATGCGGTCGTTTGCGTCCAGCACGGCCATGGCCTTGGCGTTTTTGCCGATCTCCTCGGCGCGGCCCGGCCCGGAAAGGATGGTGTTCACCGTTTCCCACAGCTTTTCGCCGGTGAGGTCTTTTTCTTCGATCATCACGGCGGCGTCGCGGTTTACAAGCGCCATGGCGTTGTGGAACTGGTGGTTTTCGGCGACGTTCGGGGACGGGATGAGAATGGAGCACTTGCCCGTGGCTTCGATCTCCGTTAAGGTGATCGCGCCGGCGCGGCCGATGACGAGGTCGGCGGCAGCAAGGCACTCCGGCATGTTGTCTATGTACTCGAGCATGCGGATCTGCGGGTTTTCCTCTTCCTTAACGCCCGCTGCGTGCACCTCGTCGAGGAATTTTTCATCGTGCTGGCCGTAGCCGTGGATGTGCTGATACTTCTTTTCCTTGGCGCTTTCACCGAGCATGTACGCCGCGGCTTTGTTGAGTGCCGCTGCG
This sequence comes from uncultured Eubacteriales bacterium, assembly GCA_934643185.1. Lineage (GTDB taxonomy): Bacteria > Bacillota > Clostridia > Oscillospirales > Acutalibacteraceae > Hominenteromicrobium. The sequence continues at coordinate 2,198 of CAKUBN010000066.1, read as the reverse complement.
CCGAGGCTGCCGCCAAACGACAGCACAAGCGGGCGGTCGTCGAGGTTCAGCGCCTTGCGGGCGGCTTCACGCTCTGCCTGCAAAACGGAAACGCGCACCGGGTTGCCGGTGAAGACGCAGTTATCCTTGCGTTCGAGGTACTTTTTTGCGTCCTCTACGGCGAGCATCACGCACTCGGCGTGCTTTGCGAGCGCTTTAGTCGTCATGCCCGGGTAGGCGTTCTGCTCGTGGATGACGGTGGGGATGCCGAGCTTCTGCGCGGCGCGGATGACCGGGCCGCTGACGTAGCCGCCGGTGCCGACGCAGATATCCGGCTTAAACTCCTTGATGATGCGCTCGGACTCGATGGACGAGGAGAACAGACGGAACACGGTTTTGATGTTGCGGCGGATGTTCTTCGCCGTCAATTTACGCTGAAAGCCCGAGATGCGGATGGTTTTGAAATTGAAGCCCGCTGCGGGCACAAGGCGCTCTTCCATGCCGCCCTTGTTGCCGACGTACAGAATTTCGGCATCCGGCTGCTTGGAGCGCAGATAACCGGCCGCCGCAAGCGCCGGGTTGATATGGCCGGCGGTGCCGCCGCCTGCAAATAACACACGCATAATTGAATACCCCTTTTACATTTTTTCTGTATTGGAATGCCGCGAGACCGACAACAGCACGCCCATTTCGGCTAACAGCATGATGAGCGCCGTGCCGCCGTAGCTGAAGAACGGCAGGCTGATGCCGGTGTTCGGGATGGTGTTTGTGACAACGCAGATGTTGAGGATGGCCTGAATGCCGAACTGGAACGTGATGCCCAGCGCCAGCATGGTGCCGAAGCGGTCACGCGCATGCAGCGCGATATACACGCCGCGCCAGATGAAAAGCGCAAACAGGATGATGACGATGAGCGCGCCGATGAAGCCGAGCTCCTCACACACCACGGCGAAAACGAAGTCGTTCTGCGGCTCCGGGATGTAGAGATATTTTTGTCTCGACTGCCCGATGCCGACGCCGAGCAGCTGCCCGGAACCGATGGCGTAGAGCGACTGCACCGTCTGCCAGGTATCGACGCCCTCCGGCGGGTTGAACGGGTCCAGCCAGCCGTGGACGCGGTTCATGGCGTAGGAAAATTTTGAGGAAAACAGCAGAAGCGCGCCGATGACGGCTGCCGCCGCGCCGCCGATGACGGCGAAATAGCGGAACTTTGTGCCGCCGACGAACATCATGATAAACGCGATGAGGCAGATGATGATGGTGGCGGAAACGTGCTTTTCTGCGATGACGAGCACGCAGATGAGCCCCAAAATGCCGAAGAACGGCAAAAAGCCGTAACGGAACGTTTTCATCTTTTCGCCGTAGAGCGCGATGAGGTGCGCAAACATCAGGATGAGCGCGAACTTCGCGATCTCGGACGGCTGGAATTCGACAAAGCCGAGGTTCAGCCAGCGCACCGCGCCGCCCTTGTTCGGCGCTAACTTTGTACCCTTAAAGACGAGCACCATCAAAAGCAAAATGATGGAAACGGCGAAAACGGGCAGGTTCAGCTTGTGCAGCTGATGATAATCGAACGTGGAGATAGCGAGCATCAGCACAACGCCGACCAAAGCAAACATGCCCTGACGCAAGATGAAATAATAGCTGTTTCCGTAGTAGTAATACGCGTAGGCATAGCTTGCGGAGAACATCATAACAAGTCCCACGGCAAGCAGCACAAGGATCAAAAACAGCATGGTCATGTCCAGGCCGAGACCCAAGGTGAAAATTCTATATTTGATGCGCCCGCGCCGTCTTCCGCGCCGTGCGGCTGCGGATGCCGCTTCTTCGGCGGGCACGGCGGATAACCGACGGCTTGGGACCTGTTCGAGTCCGCGCGCCGTGGAGCGTCTTGTCTGCGCCATTGCTGCAAACCTCCTTTTTTCACTCAATTTCTATTTTATCCCATTTTTAGGTGTTTAGCAGCCGAAAACCGCCAAAAGTACACCGATGATGCCGGCAAAAAGCGTGACGCCGCTGAAAACGAAGCAAATTTTGTTCTCGTTCCAGCCGCACATTTCAAAGTGGTGGTGGATCGGTGCCATTTTGAAAATACGCTTGCCGTGCGAAATTTTAAAGTACGTGACCTGAAGCACAACGGAGAGGATCTCGACGATATAGATGATGCCGATGAGGATGAGCAAAATCGGCATATCGATGCCGAACGCCAGCGCGCACAC
>CAKUBN010000065.1 GCA_934643185.1 uncultured Eubacteriales bacterium | reverse complement strand
GCCGTGCGATACGCCACAACGGCATACGCGGCGGCATGGGACTTATTGAACGCGTAGGACGCGAAGCTTTTCATCTCATCGTAGATTGTCTCGGCGGTCTGCTCGTCCACGCCGCGGGCGATGCAGCCTTCAATCTCCACGGTGCCGTCCTCACGCTTTAAGCCGTGAATGAAATACTCGCGCTCCTGCTCCATGACATCGTGCTTTTTCTTGCTCATGGCGCGGCGCACAATGTCCGCGCGACCGAGCGAATACCCCGCAAGCTCGCGGAAAATGCGCATGACCTGCTCCTGATAAATGATGCACCCGTAGGTGACATCCAGTATTTTGGAAAGGCGCGGGTGGCGGTACGTGATTTTATCCGGGTGCTTGCGATTTTCGACGTACATGGGGATGAACTTCATCGGGCCGGGGCGATACAAAGAGATAACGGCGATGAGGTCTTCAATGCTTTTGGGGTCGGATTGCATGATGACACGGCGCATACCGGCGGATTCAAACTGGAACACGCCCTCTGTCGCACCGCTCGCGATCATTTTAAACACGTCCGGGTCGTTATCCGGCGCGTTTTCCACCTTAAAGCCCGGCGTGTGTTTCGCAATCATCTGCTCGGCGTGGTCGATAACCGAGAGGTTGCGCAGGCCAAGAAAGTCCATCTTGAGCAGACCGAGCTGCTCGATGGCCGTCATCGTGTACTGCGTGACGGGCGAATCGTCGTTCATGCTCAGCGGCACGTAATCGACGACCGGGCGGTCTGTGATGACAACACCGGCGGCGTGCGTGGACGTGTGGCGCGGCATGCCCTCAATTTTGCGTGCCATGTCGAGGAGCTCATGCACCTGTTTGTCGCTTTCATATAAATCGCGCAGCTCGGAGACGCGTTCCAGCGCGGCATCAATCGTGATGTCGAGCTCCATCGGCACAAGCTTTGCGACGGTATCGCACGTTGTGTACGGAATCGCCATGGCGCGGCCAACGTCGCGTATCGCAAGGCGCGCCGCCATGGTGCCGAACGTAACAATCTGCGCCACGTGGTCGGTGCCGTATTTTTCCGTGACATACTCAATGATCTCCTGTCGGCGCTCGTCGCTGAAATCGACGTCGAAGTCCGGCATACTGACGCGCTCCGGATTCAAAAAGCGCTCGAACAGCAGGTCATACCGCAGCGGGTCAACGCCCGTGATGCCGATGCAGTATGCGGCGAGGCTGCCCACGCCGGAGCCTCTGCCCGGGCCGACCGGGATACCCATGCTTTTCGCCTGACGGATGAAATCGTACACGATGAGGTAGTAGTTTACATAACCCATCGTATCAATCGTCGAAATTTCATATTCAAGGCGGTCTACGATTTCTTTTTTCGGGTTTTCGCCGTAGTATTTGTGCAGACCCGCGTAACACATGCGGCGGAAATATTCGCGGTTGTCGCTGCCGTCCGGCGTATCAAAGCGCGGCAGCTTCGTTTTGCCGAACTCAAATTCCACATTGCAGCGGTCGGCGATTTTCTGCGTGTTGTCCGCTGCCTCGGGACAATCCGGGAACAGTGCACGCATTTCGTCTTCGCTTTTAAAATAGAATTCATCGGAGCCGAATTCCAGCGTATCCTCATCCTCCACCGTGCGGTTCGTCTGGATGCAGACGAGGATGTGGTGCATTTTGGTGTCTTCTTTTTCGATATAGTGGCAGTCGTTCGTCACGACGAGCGGAATGCCCGTATCTTTGGACAATCGGACTATTTGCGGGTTGATATGTGCCTGTTCGCGCAGGCCGTGGTCTTGTAATTCGAGGTAAAAATTGTCCTCGCCGAAAATCTCACGGTAGCGCAGGGCGGCGGCTTTGGCTTCGTCATAGTCGCCGACGGAAAGCACACGCGGGATCTCACCCGCAAGGCAGGCGGAAAGCGCGATGAGCCCCTCGCTGTGTTCACGCAGCAGCTCCATATCGGCACGGGGCTTGCTGTAAAAGCCCTCTGTCCACGCTTTAGAGACAATGGCGACAAGGTTGCGGTAGCCCGTTTCGTTTTTGCACAGCAGCACAAGATGCCGGTTTTCGTTATCGATGCCGTGAATTTTATCGAACCGGCTGCGCTTTGCAACGTAGATCTCGCAGCCGATGATCGGCTTGATGCCGCGCTTTTTCGCTGCTTTATAAAAGTCGATCACGCCGTACATCACGCCGTGATCGGTAATGGCAACGCTTTTCTGCCCCATCTCCTGCGCTTTATCGAGCAGCTTTTCAATGCGGCAAGCGCCGTCCAAAAGGCTGTATTCGGTGTGCACATGCAAATGTGTAAACGCCATTTTCGCCCTCCTTTTCCATTTAAGTTTACATAATTGAATTTACATAAACCTCTAATTGTCGTTTTCAATCACAAGGGTAAATCCGTGCTCGGTGGAAAAATAGTGGTTTTTATCCCCCCACGCGGTATCGATCACAACATAGTATGTGCCGTCGTTTTCAGGGTACGCAAACCGCTCGCTGCGGTAGTAAAGCTCGGAGAAATCCTCGTTATAGACCGTGTAATACATCGCGCCGTAAGGGTCCTGCGAGGCTTCGAGCACGATACCCTTATCCATGTGGATCACGGGAAAATCCCCGGCGGCATCCTCAATTTTAAAATGCTCGCCGCTTGCGACCGCGCCGTTTTTTCGCTGCTCTTCCACAACATTTTGCAGAGCGGTGACCTCCTCATTGCCGGAACGCACCACGATGTCGCCGGGCACAAGCTCGGCCCTTAACGCATCCGCAATGAAATACGCGCCGACGCCGAGCACCGCAATGATCAAGATGCCCAGCACGAGGTCTTTAAAGCTCTTCGGTCTTTGTATTTTCGGCATGCAGCTTTTCCTCCACTTCGAAAACGCTCTGCTCCGCAAGGGATTCCTCCGGCGAGCCGAGCTGTTCCGCAAACTCCAAAATGCGGCGCAGGCGGTGATTCACACCGGAACGGCTGATGGAAAGCCGCTCCCCCATTTCGCGCAGCGACATTTCAGGGTTTTCCAGCCGCAAAACGGCGGCCTCGCGCAGGTCGGCGGGCAGCTCGTCCAGCCCCACCTTGTCGCTGATGAGCGCAATAGCGGCAATCTGCTTTGTTGCAGCAGAGTACGTTTTATCAAGATTCGCAGTCTCGCAGTTCGAGACACGGTTTAAATTGTTGTAGGTCTCTTTGTACATTTTGATCTGCATCAGGTCCATGGCGGAGTTTACCGCGCCCGTCAGCGTGAGAAAATCCTCAATGGCGGCGCTTTCCTTTATGTAGACAATGTAGCTGTTTTTTCTGCGTGCAATGGACGGCGAAAGCTGTGCGGCCTTCACGCGGTGCAGAACAGCCACAAGGTCTTCCGCAAGGTGCAAGTACGGCGTGGAAAACTCAAGGTGATACTCCTTCTGCGGGTCTGTGACCGTGCCGCAGATGAGAAACACACCGCGCAAAAACGCCGAAATGCAGCAGTCCTTTTGCAGATTTTCCTCGTGAATATGCAGGTTCACGTCATTCTCATCGTGCCCGAACGAACGGATCATCTGAATGCGTGCGGCTTCACCCGGAATGGTGATGGCATACGCGCCGATATTCTTGCGCCTTAACTGCGAGCGCACCTCGGCGTATACACCGGCCGAAACGGCGGCGGCCTCCGCCACACGGCGTGCAACGGCGGCATTTTCGCATACCATCTGCGATTCCCGCGCGGAAAAACACTTTGAAAAAAGCAGAAGGCCGTAGCATTCCGCTTTCAAACAGCACGCGCGCTTATTTTCAATCATACACAGCTCTTGCTTGCAATCCGCAGCAAATGACATGAAAACGGCTCCCTCCCGCTTTATTGTTTCGTGATATCCCGGTGCGAGACCGTGGCGTGAACGCCGTTTGCGGCAAGGTGATCGTGCATATACTGCGCAAGCGCCACGGAGCGGTGATGCCCGCCGGTGCATCCGACCGCGATGACGAGCTGGCTTTTGCCCTCCTGAATGTAGAGCGGCAGCATGTAATCGATCATGTCCGTAAAGCGGGTTTTAAAGCCCTCGGTTTCCTTGCAGTTCATCACGTAGTCGCGCACGGGCGCTTCAAGGCCGGTATGTTCACGCAGCTCCTCCACGTAGAACGGGTTCGGCAGGCAGCGCACGTCAAACACAAGGTCGGATTCGAGCGGCAGACCGTATTTAAAGCCGAAGCTGATGCAATGCACCGTAATGGCGTCGTTGTCGTTCTGCAAAAACAGGTCGGAAATGCGCGCTTTCAACCCCGCCGCCGGAATGTTCGACGTATCGATGACGTAATCGGAGACCTCTTTGACCGGGCGCAGCATCTCGCGCTCCAGGCGCACGGCCTGCTCCAAAGAGCCCTGCATCGCCTCGGAAAGCGGGTGCTTGCGGCGCGTCTCCTGAAAGCGGTTGACAAGCACGGGCTCGGACGCATCCATAAACAAAATTTTATACGGCTTGTTCTGCGCCTTCAGTGTTTCGAGCGCGCTGAAAAACGACTTAAAAAGCTCGCCGCCGCGGGTATCCGTGACGACCGCCACGCGGCGCTGAATACCCTCGGATTTATCGCAAAGATCGTAAAAGACCGGAATGAGCGCCGGGGGCAGATTATCGACACAATAAAAGCCGATATCCTCCATGGCGTGCATGGCGCGCGTTTTGCCCGCGCCGGATAAGCCGGTCAAGATCACAAATTCCATTTTAAAAACCACCTTTTCGGCAGCCAAATGCCACCGTAAATCCCACAAATTTTACTCGCCGAACGAAATGCGGCGAATTTCCGGCTCCAGCTCCACGCCGGTCGCCTGAAAAACTGTATCCTGAATGGCGCGGATGAGCGCTTCCACATCGGCGCACGTCGCGCCGCCCTTGTTCACAATGAAGCCCGCGTGCTTTTCGCTGACGCACGCGCCGCCCACGGCAAAGCCCTTCAGGCCGCACTGCTCAATAAGTGCGCCGGCAAAATAGCCCTCCGGGCGCTTGAACGCACTGCCGGCGCTCGGCAGCTCGAGCGGCTGCTTTTCGCGGCGGCGGCGCATGAAATCTTCCATTTTCGCGGTGATCTCCGCTTCCACGCCGGTCTCTAAATGCAGCTCCGCTTTCGTGATGATTTTATCCGTGCCCATAAAAGCGCTTTTGCGGTAGCCGAACGCAAGGTCTTCCCCGCTCATCACACCGGGCGTGCCATCCGCTTTCAGAAAATGTACGCGCTCGACGACCTGCTTCATTTCGCCGCCGTAAGCGCCGGCGTTCATATACACCGCGCCGCCAAGCTGACCCGGAATGCCCCACGCAAACTCAAGGCCCGTAAGGCCCTGCCCGCGCGCAAAGCTGCACACCGTCGCAAGCGATGCGCCCGCGCCGCACAGAATACGGCCGTCCGCAAGGCTTTCCACTTTTTTGAAGTCGCCCTGCAGCGTCAGCACCGCGCCGCGCAGACCCTCGTCCGGCACCAGCAAATTCGAGCCGTTGCCGAGCACAAAATACGGAATATTTTCTTCCTTTAAAGTTTTCAAAACCTTCTGCAATTCTAAGACGGTCTTCACTTCAACAAACCGGTCTGCCGGGCCGCCGATCTTAAACGACGTGTGGGCAGACATGGGTTCCTCTGTCTTATAACATACGCCGGCACCTTGCAGCGCGGCGTCGAATTTACGGTAATCAGGCATTCTCAAAGCTCCTTAAAATAGCATCGGCATCCTTGCGGTTTTCAAGGATGTTCGTGTGCGCGCGCAGGTAATCGAGCAGGCGGTTCGTGTTCGCGTTGAGGATCAGCTCCTCCGGGAACTCGATCTCACGCAGCATCTCAAGCGCCGCCGTGTGGTCCTTCACCTGCGTTTCAAAATGCGCATCCGAGCTGACGATGATCGGCACACGATGCTTTTTGCAGCACAGCGCGATCTCGCGGCAGTTCGGGATATTCGCCTTGCGCACCTCAAAGGAGTGCGAGTTGATCTCCACAAGCTTGTGGCAACGGCCGAACTCCGGGATGACCGTTTCGTAATCGTAGCGGAACTCCGGGCTGCCGCTGTGGCCGATGACGTTCACCTTCGGGTCGTGCGCAATGTTGAGCCAAAGCTGCGTGCATTTTTCGACCGTGGGGTTCTCAAGGCCCGGCAGGCCGAGGTTGTGGATGGACGCCACAAGCCAGTTGATGTCGCGGCGCTCGGTCTCGTTGATATCGAGCGTGCCGTTTAAATCGATGACATTCGCCTCCATGCCCGCAATGAACAGAATGCCGCGGTACAAAAGCGGCAGCTCGTGCAGGGAGTTGAAGAACCACGGGCCGGGCGCACCGGGCATGGTGCGGGCGTGGTCGGTGATGGCAATGGCCTTAAGGCCCTTCTCCGCAGCGGAATCGACCATCTCGCGAATGGTGCTGTACGCATGCGTAGACGCCAGCGAATGTGTATGCAGATCTGCAATGATGTTATACATGATGCTATTTTCTCACTTTCAGCTAACCGTAAGCGTGGTTAAAAGTCTTTGATTAAACTTTCTTCGAGAAAGTTTACGGGTTCTTAGGGCAGCGCCCTAAGTCGCTTTCCGCAGAAAGCGAAACCCTTTTGCCTACCCAAAAACTAGGAAGGTAGCTTGAAACGTCCGGTGGACGTTTCAAGTGTAGGGAACCCAGTTGCATGGGTTCCCTGAACAAGATGCCAAAGCATCTTGTTTTATACTAAAAAGCACCCGCTTAAATATCCAAATCCCTTTTGATCTCCTCATGCGGCATCATGGACGCATCCATGCCAAGCGCGGAGAGCAGCTCGTAGGCGGCATTGTAGCCCATCTTCTTCTGGCGGTTGTTCATCGCCGCAACTTCAATGATGATGGCAAGGTTACGGCCGGGCTTTACCGGGATCGTCATCACCGGCACCTTGATGCCGAGGATCTCCGTATACTCGCTGTCCATGCCCATGCGGTCATAGACCTTCGTCGCGTCCCAAATCTCGAGGTTAATGCACATGTCGATCTTTTCCTGCAGCTTAACAGCACCCATACCGAAAATGCGGCGGGCGTTGATGATGCCGATGCCGCGCAGCTCGATGAAGTGGCGGATGTTCTCCGGGGACTGACCGACGAGTGATTTGCTGGATACGCGGCGAATTTCCACCGCATCGTCCGCGATGAGACGGTGGCCGCGCTTGATGAGCTCGATGGCCGTCTCGCTCTTGCCGACGCCGCTGTCGCCGACAAGCAGAATACCTTCGCCGTAAACCTCCACCAAAACGCCGTGGCGTGTGATGCGCGGCGCAAGCTCGACGTTCAAATACGCAACGAGCGACGCGACAACATTTGAGGTCGACTCCGTCGTGCGCAGCACCGGCACGTGGTATGTTTCGGCAATCTCCATGAAGTCCTTGCCGGGGTCAATACCGCGGGAAACAATCACTGCCGGCGGCTTCAGGGACAGGTAGCTATCCAGCGCCATGGCGCGGCGCTCCGGCTTTAAGCTCTCCAGCATGTACATTTCCGCACGGCCTAAAACGGCGATGCGATTCGGGTCAAAATATTCGTGGTAGCCGTTCAGCTCCATGCCGGGGCGAACAACGTCTCTCGATTGAATCAAAATATCATCGGCGCTCTTCGGCAGAAAAGCGGTCTCAAGCTGTAACTCGTGAATGATCTTGGAAAGCGGTATGGTGTAAACTTCCGGCATCGTGATCTTCCTCCCTAAAGTTAAGACGGCTGCAAAAGCCTTTTTATGCTGTTTTAGCGGCTTTTGCTCCTTTGTTTTCGGCGTCCCACACAAAGCACGCCTAAGGTACCTGTTATCTTATATTATTATAGCGGATTTGCCGCCAAAAATCAACTTAAACTCCGCTTACCCATGCAGTGCATAAAATCTTCTTGAAAAGTCCGTTTTTGTGCGCTATACTGGTAAAAACAACAGCCCCTTGGCTTTGAAAGGACGGTGAGCGATATGGTTCGGATCAATTACCACGCATTTTGCTTCCGGATCCGGTTCGATGTGCTCCGTGCAGGCTCTATGGACAGAAACTAAGGCTATCCATTTGTACGGAGCGATTCTTCGGATCGCCTGATGTATTCTGTCTCGGCCTGCTTTTTGAATGCACAAAAATTCAAAAACAGGAGTAATCAAAATGACAGAATTCAGTTTTTCACATGTAAATAAAAATTTCGGCTTCAAGCCCGTTTTAAGAGACCTCAGCTTTGAAGTGATGACCGGCGAGCGCGCAGCGCTGATTGGGCGCAACGGCACGGGAAAATCGACCATTTTAAAGCTGCTTGCGGGCGAAGAAAGCCCGGACAGCGGCGAAGTTTCCCTGCGCCGCGGCGCGAGCACCGCGCTTTTGGAGCAGATTCCCCGCCTACGCAACAAAAACGCGACCGTGTACAACGTGCTCTGCGAGCCGTTTTCGGAGGTTTTCGCCGTCGAAGCCAAGCTGCGCGAGCTGGAAGAAAAGATGACGGAGGATTTCGAGCGCTACGCCGATGCATACACCGAGGTGCAAAGCCGGTATGCGGCGCTTGGCGGCTACGACGTGGAAACGCGGTTGAAAAGCATTGTGCAGGGGTTTAAGCTGAACGACCTGCTCGAACGCCCGTATAACATCCTCAGCGGCGGGCAGAAAACCGTCGTGAATTTAGCCGCCGTCGTCCTGCGCGAGCCGGATATTTTGTTGCTCGACGAGCCGACGAATCACCTCGACATGCAGACGCTCGACTGGTTTGAGGGCTTCCTTGCAAAATACCGCGGCACGGTCTTGATGGTCTCGCACGACCGCCGATTTTTAGACCGCGTGGCAACACGCACGCTCATTTTAGAGGACGGCATCTGCACAAGCTACCCCGGCGGCTACACAGCCGCAAAAGAGGAGCAGGAGCGCCAGATGCTCCTCGAATTTGAGCAGTACAAAAACCAGCAAAAGCAGATCGAAGCGATGAAGGCCGCCATCAAGCGTTTTCGCGAGTGGGGCGCGCAGGCGGATAATCCAAAGTTCTTCCGCCGCGCCAAAATGCTGGAGCTGCGCCTTGAGAAAATGGATAAGCTGCGCCGCCCGCAGCTTGAAAAGCCCAAAATCCCGATGCGCTTTGCGGGCGACCGCACCGGGCGCGAGGTCTTAAAGCTCACGGATTTCTCCCTTTCGTTCGGCGAGACCGTGCTTTTTAAACAGGCAGAGCTGCTTGTGGAGGAAAAAGACCGCATGGCGTTTCTCGGCGCGAACGGCACGGGCAAAACGTCGCTTCTGCGCGCAATTTTCGGCGACGTTCCGTTTTCCGGCACGGCAAAGTTCAACCCCTCCGTGCAGCTTGGGTACATTCCGCAGGAAATTCGCTTTTCTAACGACAAAGACAGCGTGCTCGAAGCGTTCCGCCGCGAATGCGTGTGCAGCGAGGGCGAAGCGCGGCAGATTTTAGCCAAATACTACTTCTGCGGCGCAGCGGTGATGAAGCGCGTCTCTTCCCTTTCGGGCGGCGAAAAAGTGCTGTTAAAGCTCGCCATTCTTTTGCAGAACCGCGTGAATTTTCTCATTCTCGATGAGCCGACGAACCACATCGACATTGAAACGCGTGAGATGCTGGAGGACGCTTTATTAGAATTCACCGGCACGCTGCTGTTTATTTCGCACGACCGCTATTTCATCGATAAGCTCGCGACGAAAATCGCGGTGCTCGAAGATCGCAAAATTCGCGTTTTCGACGGTGCCTACGCGGACTATCTGCGCGTGACGGGTCACGCGTAATAAGCCGAAATGTAGTAATAAAAAAGCCTTACGCCTTGCTCTATTTTGAGCTCGGTGTAAGGCTTTTTGCTTTTTATGCTTTCTTTTTCAGCGGGTCCCAAACGCCCAAAAGGTAGAATGTAAGCGACACAGTACTGGAGATCACCCAGCCGAACGGCCACGAAAGCCAAATGCCGGTGATGCCGAACGGGTGCACCAGAATGAACGCCAAAACAACGCGCAGGATGAGGTCTAAGAACGTGGTAATCATAAAGTATACCATTGCGCCCGCACCGCGCAGCACGCCGTCCGCGGCAAGCTTTAATGCGAGGAACAGGTAGCACAGCGAGACAATAAGCAGAAATTTTTTGCCGATCTCGATGGCCTCCGCCGAGGTGCTGTTCATAAAGAGCAGCAGGAGGTTTTCGCCGCAGAACACATACGCGCCCATAAAGACGAGCGCCACAGCAAACGACATCACAAGCCCCGCTTTGAAGCCGCTGCGCACGCGTTCCATTTTGCCCGCGCCGATGTTCTGCCCCGTAAAGCTCGAAACCGAGTTGCTGAGCGCCGTCAGCGACGTGATGGCGAACGTGTTGAGCTTTACGCCTGCGGAATAGCCCGCGATGGCGGAGGAACCGAAACCGTTGACAAGTCCCTGAATGCACAAATTGCCGACCGAAACGAAACTTTGCTGCAAAATGCTCGGAATGGCTACGATCGAAATACGGCGCAGCATCGCACCGGAAAACAGCGCAGGCTTTTCTTTTGTCTCAATGGACTTTAAGCGGCGCAAGACCGCCCAGAACGCACACGCGGAAGCCACGCCCTGCGCGAGGAACGTCGCCCACGCAACACCGCCGACGCCCCAGTGGAATACGATGACGAACACGGCATCGAGCGCGATATTGCCGACGGACGACGCGATCAAAAACCACAGCGGCGTTTTGCTGTCGCCGAGCGACGTGAACACGCCGGAAGAAATGTTGTAGATAAAAAGGAACAAAAGCCCCCAAATGTAAATAGCAAGGTACAGCGCCGTATCTTCCATGATGTTCTCCGGCGTGCCGAGCATGCGTAAGATTGGCTCGCACAGCACTGTGCCGACGACCGTGAGCACCACGCCAAGCACCGCAACAGAAATAAAGCCCGTATACGCCGCCGTTTTCATTTCTTTAAAATCCTTCGCGCCGAAAAGCTGCGAGATGACGACCGAAATACCGATGTTCATGCCGAACGCGACCGCCATGAAGATCATCGTCACGGGGTACGAAGCGCCCACCGCCGCCAACGCGTCTTCACCCGCAAATTTGCCCGCGATGACGCTGTCTGCGATATTGTAAAGCTGCTGGAACGCCACACTCAAAAGCATCGGCAGCGTGAACCGCAGCAAAACACTCGCCGGCTTGCCGGTCGTTAAGTCCTTATTCATGTCCGTTTCCCCTTCTCTTTTTAAAATACGCACATTATTATAAGGAATTACAACCAAAACGACAATGTTCAAAATGCCCAAGCATTTTCACCCACGCGCGGAAAAGACTGCGCGTTCGGCAAAATCCCGCCCAAAGTCATAAACAAAGCCCGCCGAAAAACGCATTTAAAATGTCTTTCAGGCGGGTTTGTTCACTTCTATGCACGTCAGTGCGCCGTTTTCCGCTTTGTACAGGCGCGTGCAGTATTTCAGCGCGCCCGGGCGGTGCGTCGTCAAAATGCACGCGGTGTCCGGCAGCGCGGTTAAAAGATTTTTCAGAACCTGCGCTTCGGTCTTTTCATCAAGCGCCGAGGTCGCTTCGTCAAGGAGCAGGATCGGCGCGCCGCGCAGCACCGCGCGGGCGATGGCGATGCGCTGTGCCTGCCCCTCGGAAAGCCCGCCGCCGTGCTCTGTGATCTTCGTGTTCACGCCGTTTGGCAGCGATGACACAAACGCCCATGCGCAGGCGGTTTTGAGCGCCGCTGTCATTTCCTCCTCCGTGGCGTTCTCTTTTGCCATGCGCAGATTCTCCGCAATCGTGCCGGAAAACAGCGTGCTGCCCTGCGGTACATACGAAAATGCACAGCGTGTCTCGGCGCTGATGACGATTTCGCATCCATTCTTCCCGCGCAGCACAGCACGTCCGCTTTCCGGGTAAACGAGTCCGAGCAAAACACGCACCAGCGTCGTTTTCCCCGCACCGGATGTGCCAACAAGCACGGCAATCTCCCCCGGCCCTGCCGCAAACGATACGTTTTTCAGCACCGCTTCGCCGTTTCGGTATGCGGCTGTCACATTTTTGAGTTCTACCATAAGTGCGCCCTGCGGCAGTGCCGTTTTACCGTGGCGCTCCTTCGGCAGCTCGCAAAGCTCCCGCACGCGATGCGCGGAGACCGCCGTGCTCAAAAACTTTGGGATAAGCCCTGCGGCACTTTCAAACGCACTTGTCAGGCTGCTGCGCTGCTGCAAAAAAAGTGTCAGCGTGCCGAATGTAATGGCACGCGTCCACAATAAATACAGCCCGTAGCCCATGGCGGTAAACTGCGTGAACGCCCCCGCAACCCGCAAAAGCGCATTCACGCGCACGGAAAACATGTTGTATTGCAAACTGCATGTGCGCAGCGCTTCCTGTTTTTCCTTTAGCTTTCGGCTTTGGCTTTGCATTGTGCCGAGCGATTTCACCGTATCGACCGTGTAAAACGTCTCCGCTTCAAACGCGGTCATTTCGCTGCCGAGGCGGCGCAGCTTATTTTCAAATGCCCGCCGCTTTTTGAGCACGGCGGCAGACAGCAGCAACACCACCGGCGCGCCGCCGAGCGCGATGAGCGCCATCACGGGGCTGTAAATCCAGATGAGGAAAAACACCGCGCACAGCCTGTAAGCCGTCACTAAAATTTGCGGCAGCCAGCTCACTGCCCCGCCGCCCACAGCACCCGTATCCGTTTCAAAGCGATTTAAAATGTCGCCGCAGGAAAACGCGTGCAGCGCCTGCCAGTCCGCGTCTAAAATGCGG
>CAKUBN010000064.1 GCA_934643185.1 uncultured Eubacteriales bacterium | reverse complement strand
GTCGGAGCTCGTGCGCATGGTGCGTTCCCTGCAGCCGGACATCATCATCGATAACCGTCTGGAGGTCAGCGGCAGCGGCTTCGGTTCCATCGCAACGGACGAGCCGCTCGAGTACAGCGGCGACTACGTCAGCCCGGAGCAGATCATCCCGCAGACCGGCTTTAAGGACAGCCACGGCCGCAACATCTGCTGGGAAGCCTGCATCACCATGAACGACAACTGGGGCTACTGCGCAAAGGATAAGAACTTTAAGCCCGCCGAAATGATCATCAAAAAGCTTGTCGAGTGTGTCAGCAAAAACGGCAACATGCTCTTGAACGTCGGTCCGGACGCCCGCGGCAACATCCCCGCCGAGTCCGTCGCCATCCTCGAGAAGATCGGCGCGTGGATGCAGAAGAATTCCGATTCCATCTACGGCTGCGGCGGCTGCGACCTGCCGAAGCCTGAAAACGGCCGCATCACCAAAAACGGCAAAACGCTCTATTATCATATCATGGAAAATTCCATCGGCGGCATCCCGCTGCAGGGCATTTCGCTCGATGAGGTCGAGTCCATCCGCCTCATTTCCGACGGCAGCGAGATCAAGCCCCTCAAAAACTGGATCGTTGAAAACTACCCGGACGTCGTGTTCGTCGAGGTCTCCAACACCGTAAAGCTGCCGGATGACATCGATACCGTCATCGCCGTCCACACAAAGTAAAGGAGTGCGTGTTTATGGGCAAAAAAGCACTATTCGCCGCAGCTTTAGCTGCGGGCGCGGCCGCGGTCGTCTCCAACGCCGTTTTAAACGATACCCTGCGCCGCCGCCCGCCGAACAAAGACCCGCTGCCGGATGATGAAGAGACCCGCGCAGCAACGGCATGGTTCAAGGCAAACGCCAAGCGCGTCACGTACCGCAACCCGGAAAATATGCGCCTCACCGCGTGGTTCATCCCGCATGAGGGCCACCGCTATGCCATCATCTGCCACGGCTACGGCAGCCGCGCAGAATGCATGCGCCACCGCGGCAAGTCGTTTTACGACCTCGGCTTCAACATCTTAATGCCGAACGCCCGTGCCCACGCCGACAGCGCTGGCGATAGGATCGGCATGGGCTGGCCGGAGCGCAAGGACATCATCGGCTGGATCTACGAGATCATCCGCCGCGACAAGGGCGCGCAGATCCTCCTCTACGGCGAATCCATGGGTGCCGCTACCGTCATGATGACGGCGGGCGAGCAGCTGCCGCCGCAGGTGAAGCTTGCCATCGAAGACTGCGGCTACACCTCCGTGTGGGATCAGGCCAAAGCCTGCGTCAAGGATATGTACGGCGGCATGATGGGCGCGTTCATCCCCGCAGTGTCGCTCGCGTCCAAGGTGCGGCTCGGGTACAGCTTCCGCGAAGCGAGCGCGTTAAATCAAATTCGCCGCTGCAAAATCCCCGTGCTGTTCATCCACGGCGAGGCCGATGCCCTCGTGCCGTGCGCCATGGTGTACCGCCTTTACGAGGCCGCAAACTGCGAGAAGCAGCTGCTCACCGTGCCGGGCGCAGGCCACTGCCTGTCCGCCTCCGTCGCACCAAAGCTCTATTGGAGCGCCGTGCGCAGCTTCATCGAGCGTTATATCGACCGCTGAAAACCGGGCGGCACCGTTTGGCATGCAATTTTTGCGTGCCGGAGGCGGTGCTGCCTTTTTAGGATAAGAAAGGAAATGAACGATGCCAGCCAAACGAAAAAGGGAAGAGGAAGCGGAATTTTTAAAACTGAATACGACGAATAACCCCACAGAGCTCGATGTTTTAACGTTTGCGCTGCGCCTTTTGGACCCAGCCTGCCCCGCACAAACAACGGCGGCCGCACTTTTGGAGCGCCACGGAAAATTAAGCGACGTGTTCGATACCCCCGCACAGATTTTAGCCGAGTGCCCCGGCGTCAGCCCGCGCCTTGCAAGCGCGCTCGCCGCTTACCCGGACTTGTTCCGCGCCTATATGGAGTCGAAAAATCAGGCGCGCACCCGCATCGTCGATACCAAAACCGCCTTTGCCGCCGTGCAGAACAAGTTTTTCGGCCGAAAAACGGAGATCGTCGTGCTGCTCATTTTGGACAGCAAGGGGTATTTAAAGTATATGGGCATCGTCAACGAGGGCTCCGTGCACGGCGTGCCCATCTACATCCGCCAAATCGCCCGGCTGTGCCTTTTGTACGATGCCGACGCCGTCTACCTCGCGCATAACCACCCAAGCGGCAACTGCACGCCCTCGCGGCAGGACATCCAGACGACCAAGGAGATCGAGCTCGCGCTTTCCGGTATAGATGTCATCCTCTCCGACCACTTTATTTTCACGGACGAGGATTACCTCTCCATGCGCGCCACCGGCGTCCTCCAAAAGCTTCGCCACGACATCGCCGCCCTGAAGCGGCAGATCATCACATAACGAGAGAGGCGTGCAATCATGCTCTTGAAAATCGAAAACTTCGGCGGACATTTTCGCTGTAAGTCGAAGCATAATACAAGCTTCGTGACGGTCGATAACTTCAGTGCGTCGTTTGAAAGCGGCGTCACCGTTCTGCACGGCGATATAGACAGCGCAGGCTGGGCGCTCTGTTATGCGCTGAATTTTGCCGCCGATAAAGAAAACTTTGCTGATAAAAACACGGCCGTTTCTCTTGACGGGACGTCGTATGTCCTTGAAGCGTTTTCCCAAAAAGCCGGATATATAGACTCCTACGGGCACAATAGTCGAAAGGACGACCGCATGACCGTGCGGCAGCACATAGAGCGCGCGCTGTGGGAAAGCGGTCTGAATTTCACGTTCGATGACATAAAAACCGCGTTTCAGCTCACGGACAGCCGATTTCAGCGCCCGCTGACGGAAAACGGCAATGAAGCGCTCCGTGCCGCAGCGGCGATCGAGTTTGCAAAGGGAAAAGACTTGTTCTGCTTCCCGTGGTTCAGCGCTAAAATGCTGTGCTATTACGCAGAGCATATCCGGGTGATCTGCGATTTTTTAAGTCAGCAGGGAAAAATCACCCTGCTTCCTACGTCTTATGTAAACCAAATCGATAATTACCGCGTGCTCGATCTTTCGGACACACACGTGTTCGGGGCGTAAAAGGAGAAATAAAATGTCTTCCAAATCTTCATTTGCTTTCAAAAATCCCATGCTGAATATGCTCGCTCGATGGAGCGGCGGCAAAAAGCTCGGCGTTTTCTTCCTGTGGATGCTCCTGCTCGTGCCACTTTACATGCTTTTCGAGCAGATCGGCGGGAATGTCCCTGCATGGGTGCAGGCGGTTCTTCTCGGTGCATACGCCGTGCTGTCGATGAATTATATTGTGTGCGCATGGATCTCCGCAATGCATGACCCACTCGGGTCGGAAGACCACCTGTTCAGCGGCATTTTCTTTGTTATCACCGCGTGTCTGGCTGTCATCGTCAGCGCGCAAGTCATGCCGAATTCGAGCGGAAGTGTGCTGGAGCCTTACCACGAAATGATGTCCAGCACCTCCGAAGATGGGCAATACAGCGTTGTTTTTTACGGCGAAAAGAAGAATATCTTCTCCGGAACAGATGTCGACGTGTACCTTGTAAGTCTTGAGTCCAACTCGCCCGAAAGATGGCTCGTGTGCCAATTTAAAGGCGAAAGCCGGTTTCAACTCGCATGGGAGGATAACGACCGTTTCTGGGTCAACCGAAAGCTGTATTCGGTCGAAGAAATTACAGCGGCGCCGAGTGAGGGGACAAATAATACACAGCGAAAAACCGGACATCACAGGACATCGTAGGACATAAACGGCGGGACGCATTGACAAACGGGTGTTCGTGTGCTATACTAAGCCATAGTGAAACGTATGTTCTGAAAGTTCAGTAAGGGAGTAAAGCCATGCAGGAGCGGGATAAATTTGTACTGAAGTCAAAATATCAGCCGACGGGCGACCAGCCGAAGGCGATCAAAGAGCTTGTGGAGTCCATCCGCGCGGGGCATAAGGAGCAGACGCTGCTCGGCGTTACGGGCAGCGGCAAAACGTTTACCATGGCGAACGTCATTGCGGAGTTGAATCGTCCCACGCTTGTTTTGGCACACAACAAAACGCTTGCCGCGCAGCTTTGCAGCGAGTTCCGCGAGTTTTTCCCGGAAAACGCCGTGGAATACTTCATTTCCTACTACGATTACTACCAGCCGGAAGCGTACATTGCGCAGACGGATACCTATATTGAAAAAGACAGCGCCATCAACGAGGAGATCGATAAGCTGCGCCACAGCGCCACCAGTGCGCTTTCCGAGCGGCGGGATGTCATTATCGTCGCGTCCGTTTCGTGCATTTACAGCTTAGGCGACCCAATCGATTACCGCACGATGGTCATTTCACTGCGCCCCGGCATGGAAAAAAGCCGCGATGCGCTTTTGCAGAAGCTCGTCGAGATCCAGTACGAGCGCAACGACATCAACTTTACGCGCAATAAGTTCCGCGTGCGCGGCGATGTAGTGGAAATTTTCCCGGCGGAATCGAGCGAAAAGGCGATCCGCGTCGAATTTTTCGGCGATGAGATCGAACGCATCAGCGAGGTTGTGCCGCTTACGGGCGAGATTGTCAGCGATTTAAAGCATGTCGCCATCTATCCGGCGTCGCATTACATCGTCCCGCGCGAAAAAATGGCGGTCGCGCTCAAGGAGATCGAGGCCGAAATGGAAGAACGCGTCAAGTTCTTTAAGTCCGAAGATAAGCTCATCGAAGCGCAGCGCATCGAGCAGCGTACACGCTATGATATTGAAATGCTCAGCGAGATCGGCATGTGCAAGGGCATCGAAAACTATTCGCGCGTGCTTTCGGGCCGTAAGCCCGGCAGCCAGCCGTGCACACTGCTCGATTATTTCCCGGATGATTTTCTGCTGTTCGTCGATGAATCGCACGTGACATTGCCGCAGGTGCGCTCCATGTATGCCGGAGACCGCGCGCGTAAACAGAGCCTTGTGGATTACGGCTTCCGTTTGCCCTCGGCGTATGACAACCGCCCGTTGAATTTTGATGAGTTCTACGCGCACGTCAATCAGGCGGTGTTCGTCAGCGCCACGCCGGGCGACTTGGAGCTGGAAAAATCCGCGGCGGTCGTGGAGCAGGTCATTCGCCCGACTGGACTTTTAGACCCGCGCATCACGGTAAAGCCGACCGACGGGCAGATTGACGATCTTATTTCGGAGATCAACGTGCGTACCGCGCGCGGCGAGCGTATTCTCGTGACAACGCTCACGAAAAAAATGGCGGAAGATCTCACGGGCTTCCTTGAAAATTACAGCATCCGTGTACGCTACATGCACCACGACATCGATACGGTGGAGCGCATGGAAATCATCCGTGACCTGCGTCTCGGCGAGTTTGACGTGCTTGTCGGAATCAACCTGTTAAGAGAGGGCCTTGATATCCCGGAGGTGTCGCTCGTCGCAATTCTGGACGCAGATAAAGAGGGCTTCCTGCGCAGCGGACGCAGCCTCATCCAGACCATTGGCCGTGCTGCGAGAAATGCACATGGCGAGGTCATTATGTATGCCGATTTTGTCACGCCGTCGATGGAATACGCGATACGCGAGACGGAGCGCCGCCGCGCCATTCAGGAAAAATACAACGAAGAACACGGCATCGTGCCGCAGACCATCGTGAAAAAGGTCTCCGAGATTTTGGAGATTTCCACAAAGGCGGAGGAAGCGGGCGGTAAATCGAAGAAAAAGAAGAAGTATACGGCCGCCGAAAAGCGCGTGATGATCGACAAGCTCACAAAGGAGATGAAGGCGGCAGCAAAGTTGCTTGAGTTTGAGCATGCAGCCTACCTGCGTGACCGCATCAAGGAGCTGGAAAAATAGGAGTTTTCGACATGATTGACAAGGTGAAATGCTTTACAGAAGCAATGCGTCAATTGGCACTGGAATACAATGCAAAGCCAGAAGACTTTACAGCAAATCAAGTAACTGTCACAACGCCGGCGAAGCCCGATGGCGTGCGGCTCTATTCGCATGAGCTGCCGTTCTTCCAAATGGCATCAACCGGCAGTGGCGTGGTTATCACGGCGAACGAGGTTTTGCATCCGTTTTTAAAGGAATTTACGGGCGATACCGAGCGCTTCAAGCACCCGTACTGGTTGTTCGAGCTTCCGCATTTGCTGTGCATCGAACGCGAGCTGAACAAATACGACTACACATTGACGTCGACCTTCCACATGTTTTTGCCCGGCAAGCCGCACAAAGTGTGTGTAACGCCAGACACCTTTACACTAAAATGGTTTGACGAAGCGAGCGTGAAAACGCTGTACCCGAACACGGAGTTTCCGAACGCGCTGAGCGAAGCCGAAAACCCCGATCGCCCGGACGTCATTGCGCTTGCAGCGTATGACGGGGACGAGATCGCAGCGTTGGCAGGCGCTTCGGCGGATACGAACGCGCTGTGGCAGGTCGGCATCGACGTGAAGGAGCAGTACCGCGGACATGGACTCGGCACAACACTTGTAAGTCTGCTGTGTGACCGCATCGAAGCGCTCGGCAAAACGCCGTTTTACGGCACAGTGCTTGCCAATTTACATTCGCAGAACATCGCCCTCAACACGGGCTTTTACCCCGCGTGGGTGGAAATATCGAGCTTTAAAAGGGAAGAAACGAAAGGGTAAACCGAAATGAGTTCAAAGTACATCACCGTGACCGGTGCAAGAGAACACAACTTAAAAAATATCAATGTAAAGCTGCCGCGTGATCGACTGGTCGTGCTGACGGGACTTTCCGGCTCCGGCAAGTCCTCTTTGGCGTTTGATACCATCTACGCCGAGGGCCAGCGCCGCTATGTAGAGTCGCTTTCAAGCTATGCCCGTATGTTCCTCGGGCAGATGGAAAAGCCGGATGTTGATAACATTGATGGCCTTTCGCCGGCCATTTCCATCGACCAGAAAACAACCTCCAAAAACCCGCGTTCCACGGTAGGCACGGTGACGGAAATTTACGATTATCTGCGTCTTTTGTACGCACGCATCGGTGTGCCGCACTGCCCGGTCTGCGGCAGAGAGATCCGCCAGCAGACCGTCGACCAGATCGTCGACCGGGTGATGGAGATGCCGGAGCGCACGAAAATTCAGGTTTTGGCGCCGGTGGTGCGCGGCAGGAAAGGCGAGCACCAAAAGGAGTTTGAGGCGGCGCGCAAGGGCGGCTTTGTCCGTGTGCGTGCTGACGGCATCATTTATGATCTTTCCGAGAGCATCAAGCTTGAGAAGAATAAGAAGCACAACATTGAAATTGTCGTTGACCGTCTTGTCATCAAGCCGGACATTCGCTCGCGCTTGGCGGATTCCGTAGAGACGGCGACAGGACTTTCCGGCGGGCTTGTTATCGTAAACGTGGTGGACGGCGAGGATACGCTGTTCTCTCAAAACTACGCTTGCCCGGAGCACGGCGTCAGCATGGAGGAACTTTCGCCGCGCATGTTCTCGTTCAATAACCCTGCGGGCGCGTGCCCGAAGTGCACGGGTCTCGGCGTTTTCATGCGCATTGATCCGGCACTCATCATCCCGGACGACCGCTTATCGATTCGTAAGGGCGGTTTGAAGGGCAGCGGTTGGGCGATGGAGGGCAGCACCATTGCGACGATGTACATGGAAGCGCTCGCAGAGCACTACCATTTTTCGCTTGATACGCCGATCCGCGACCTCTCACCGGAGCTTGTAGACATTTTACTTTACGGCACGAAGGGCGAGAAGATTAAAGTGCACCGCAAAAGCGAGTACGGCCGCGGCACATATGAGACAGAGTTTGAGGGCATCATCAACAACCTTGAGCGCCGTTTCCGCGACACGTCCTCCTCGTGGATCAAGGAGGAAATCGAGTCGTACATGAGTGCGGTGCCGTGCGACGCATGCGGCGGCAAGCGTCTTTCCAAGGAGAGTCTTGCCGTGACGGTGGGCGGTAAGAATATCAGTGATTTTTGCGACCTTTCCGTTGTGGACGCGCTGGCGTTCCTCGATACGTTGACGCTGACCCCGCGCGAAGAGATGATCGCGGCGGCGGTTTTGAAGGAAATTCGTTCACGCCTCGGCTTTTTGCGCAACGTGGGTCTCGAATATCTGACGCTTTCCCGTGCGGCGGCGACGCTTTCCGGCGGTGAAAGCCAGCGTATTCGCTTGGCGACGAACATCGGCTCGTCTCTCATGGGCGTTTTGTATATCCTCGATGAGCCGAGTATCGGCCTGCACCAGCGCGACAACCACAAGCTGTTATCGACCTTGATGCGTCTGCGCGACCTTGGCAATACGGTCATTGTCGTGGAGCACGACGAGGACACAATGCTTGCAGCCGACCACATTGTGGACATCGGCCCCGGCGCGGGCATTCACGGCGGCAACGTGATTTACAGCGGCGACGTGCAGGGTATTTTGAAGTGCCCGGAGTCCATCACCGGCCAGTATTTGAGCGGGCAGCGGTTCATCCCCGTGCCGCAGACCAGACGCGAAGGAAACGGCAAAAAAATCACCATTGTCGGCGCGCAGCAGAACAACCTGAAAAACGTGACGGTGGACATTCCGCTCGGCAAGCTTGTGTGCATCACGGGCGTTTCGGGCTCGGGCAAATCGTCGCTCATCAACGAGGTGCTGTATAAACGTTTGGCGGGCGAGCTGAACGGCGCGCGCACGGTGCCGGGCAAGCATAAGGAAATTCGCGGCATGGAGAACCTCGACAAGGTCATTCAGATCAACCAGTCACCGATCGGCCGTACGCCGCGCTCGAACCCGGCGACGTATACGGGCGTGTTTACGGATATCCGCGAGCTGTACGCCAGCACGCCGGAAGCGAAAATGCACGGTTTTACCTCCGGGCGCTTTTCGTTCAACATTAAGGGCGGCCGCTGCGAGGCGTGCCAGGGCGATGGCATTATTAAAATCGAGATGCACTTTTTGCCCGACGTTTACGTTGCGTGCGATGTATGCAAGGGCAAGCGCTACAACCGTGAGACGCTGGAAGTGAAATACAAAGGCAAAAGCATTTACGACGTGCTGGAAATGACGGTGGAGGAGGGCCTTGCGTTCTTCAAGGACCACCCGAAAATCGCGCGCAAGCTGCGCACGCTGTGCGACGTGGGACTGGGGTACATCAAGATCGGTCAGCCGGCAACGACGCTTTCGGGCGGCGAGGCGCAGCGCGTGAAGCTTGCAACGGAGCTGAGCCGACGCCCGACCGGCAAGACGGTGTATATTCTCGACGAGCCGACGACCGGTCTGCACATTGCGGACGTGCACAAGCTTGTGGAGGTTTTACAAAAGCTCGTGGACGGCGGCAACACGGTCATCGTCATCGAACACAACCTCGACCTCATCAAGACGGCCGACCATATCATCGACCTCGGTCCTGAGGGTGGCGACAAAGGCGGCGTGATCATCGCGGAGGGCACACCGGAGCAGGTGGCGGCAACGAAGGGTTCCTACACCGGCGAGTATGTCAAAATGATGCTGGAGCGTGACAAAAAGCGCAGGGCGGAGCAGAAAGCCTGACAAATTCAAAGTGACGTATGACGCTGCGGGCCCGGTTTTCGGGTGCGCGGCGTTTTTGCGGCTTTAAACGGATTGACACGGAAAAAGAATCTGTCCAAGATATAAAGCCGGAAATTTTGCGTCCTTTAGGGGTGCGGGCGGTTCATATTTACATTTTGTTCAACACATTTGCGTGTAAATCGGGTAGAATGAAGAACGGAAAGGAGAGGTTTGCGGTATGTTTGGCTATGTGCGTCCGTTCAAGGGCGAGATGCTCGTGAAAGAATACGACGCATATAAAGGTGTTTACTGTCAGCTTTGCCGGGCGCTCGGAAAATATTACGGTTTTCCGATGCGGATGACGCTGAGCTACGACTGCACGCTGTATGCGATGCTGGCACTAAACCAGCGCGATGCCGATGTAAAGGCGGAGAAAAAGCGATGCTGCTGCAACCCGATGAAAAAGTGCACGTATGTGTGCCCCGCGAACGAGGATGTGTTTGCCGAAGAGGCGTTCCATAAGGCGGCGGCGCTGAGCATCATTATGACAGTGCACAAGTTGCGCGATACCGCCGCGGATGAAGACGGGCTGAAAGCGTTCGGTGCGCGCGTTCTGCGCTTGTTTACGCGACGCGCGATGAAAAAGGCGAGCAATGATTATCCGTTTATGGCGGACGCCGTGCAGAAAATGATGGACGACCAGGCCGATGCCGAACACGCGAAGGAAATTTCCATTGACCGTTGCAGTGCGCCGACGGCGGAGATGCTGCAGACGATCTGCGCGGAGCTTGGCAGCAATGCGGGCGAAAAGGCCGTTTTGAGCGAGGTGGGGTATTTCCTCGGGCGCTGGATCTACATTATGGATGCAGCGGACGATCTCACGGACGACCTTTTGCAGCAGAAATTCAACCCGTTTATTCAAAAGCTGGGACTGGAAAGCTCGCGCGGGTTACATTTATTGCCCGAAGAACGCAAAAGGGCCGACGAAGAGTGCAATGCGGTATTGAACGGCTCGCTTGCACGGCTGCTGCCGGCGGTGAACCTATTGCCGAGCGGCAAATTTACCCGAATTTTGGAGAATATTTTTGAAAAAGGGCTCCCGGAAATGCAAAGGGAGATTCTTTTCCTGCATATAAAGAAGGAGAAACGACATGACTGATCCGTATAAGGTCCTCGGGGTGTCGCCCTCGGCGACGGATGAAGAAATTAAAGACGCATACAGAAAGCTTGCAAAAAAGTACCACCCGGATCAATACGGCGACAGCCCGCTCTCCGAGCTTGCGGGCGAGAAGATGAAAGAGATCAACGAGGCGTACGACACGATCGTTTCGCAGCGCAAAAACCGCGGGGCGAATAACCGCACGGGCTACGGCTACAACAATTATAATACGTATAACACCGGGTATGCGGGGGGCAGCAGTGCCTCCGGCTTTAACGACGTGCGCCGCTTCATTATGGCGGGGCGCATTGCGGACGCAGAGCAGATCTTAAACGGCGTGCCGGTGGAAAGCCGTAACGCCGAGTGGTATTTCTTAAAAGGTACGGTTTTATACCGCCGAGGCTGGCTGGAGGAAGCGAAGGAGCACTTCACGCGCGCGTGCCAGATGGACCCGGGCAACCCGGAGTATCAGGCGGCGCTGAACCAGGCCATGAACCAGCGCAGCGGCGTTTACGGCGGCTACAATCCGAATATGAACATGAACAATGCGGGTGGGTGCAACGCCTGTGACGTCTGCAACGGTCTGATTTGCGCGGACTGCTGTTGCGAGTGCATGGGCGGCGACCTGATCTCCTGCTGCTAAGGGGGCGTTTTCATGCGCTCTAAAGCGGCGAAGGTCGCGCTGTGCGGTGTGGTTTCTGCGCTTTCCGTGGTGCTGATGCTGATGACCGGCATTGTACCCATTGCGACGATTGCACTGCCTGCATTGGCGGGCTGTTTGACGATTGCCATTGTGGCGGAGACAAATGTACGCTACGGCTTTGCGGTGTATTGCGTTGTGAGCGTGCTGGCAATTTTGCTGACACCGGACAGAGAAGCGATTTTGTTTTACATTTTATTTTTCGGTTACTACCCGACGCTGTACGGACTTTTGATGCGCATTAAGCGTAAGCCTTTGCGTGTGCTTGCAAAATTCGGCGTGTTTAATCTGGCGATGGCGCTGGAAACGGCGATGGCGGTTTGGGTTTTGCAGATCCCGCTTTCCGAAATGGAAGTGTTCGGCAAATGGTCCATCCCGATTTTGGCGGTGATGCTGAATGTGGTGTTTGTACTGTACGATTACTCGATGAACGGACTGATCGTCCTGTACATTCGCAGACTGCACCCGCTTGTACAGAAATATATAAAATAAAACAGCCCATGGCTGCGGCTTTCCGTGTGCCATGGGCTGTTCGTTTTGTACAGCTTATATTGCGGTGAGGTCGTCTTTTGTACAGCCTTTTTCGCTGTACCGGGCTTTTTCGTAGACGATGTGCAGGGCATCGTTTTGGAGCTTCGCGTGGGCTTCCGCTTCGGCGGGGGACATCCAGCGCGCGGGCGGCTCTTTTGCGGCATGCAGCAGCGTTTTGCGGTATTTGCGGCGCACCGCAGCGGTCGGGGAGCGGTCAAGAAAGCCGGGACGGTCGCGCTTTTGGGCGCGTTCCCGCACGGTGGTGCGTTCGTCCTCGGGCAGGTTTTCCACAAGGTCGCGCCGATCGACAAACGAGGTCTTAAACCCGCGCGAGATGCGGATGCAGCCGTAAATAACGCCGAAGATGAGGCCGCCCGCGAGCGCGATGAGCACAATGTACTCGAGAATTTTCATGATGAGGACGAGCACGGGGCTCGGCTCTGCGGCGGGAATCATCTCGTCAAGCGGCATATCGCCGCCGGAGGATGTTTCGGTCTGCTCGGGCGGGGTGTATTCGGCGTGGGTCGCCTCGCGCGGGGTGTAGCGGTAGCCGATGTCGCTTGTGAGCAGCGGGGGCAGCAGCACGGCGGCGCAGAACACGGCTGCGGCGGCCAAAAGCGCAGAGGTGATGCGCACGATGCGGCGCGCGGGCATGTTCTGCATGGCGGCGTTGACCTCGACGTACTCATCGATGCGGCGAATACCGCGCTGCGTGAGGCACAGCACGAAGTAGACCGCGGCGAAAATAAGGGAGACAGGCTGGAAAATCAAATCGGCGCGGTCGGTGAAGACGGAGCACAGGAACGGCACGGCGAACACGGCAAGACCTGCGTAGCCGGCGTGGTCAAACAGGGAGTGGCTTTCGCCGTGCAGGCGGCCGTAAAGCCGCATGAAGCAGATGAACAGCGCGACGACGGCCATGA
>CAKUBN010000063.1 GCA_934643185.1 uncultured Eubacteriales bacterium | reverse complement strand
ATACACGGATGAATATTCACTTTGCAAATGTCAAGTGATTTTACTTGCCAGTCTTTCCCTTTCAATCCGTCGAGAAAAGCTTCAAGCAGCTTCTTTGTGTGTCCGTCTTTATGCGGCGAAGAAAACAAAACGAGTGCATGTTTCATGTACTGACCTCCTGTTCTGTGAAGTAAAAAGCCTTTGCAAAGTTATTTAACTTCACACAAATGCAAAAAGGGCGCTGTGAATTCACGCACAGCGCTCTGTAAAGAATTAGCCTTTTACAACGATATTGACGAGCTTGCCCGGAACGTAGATCTCTTTCACGACGTTCTTGCCGTTGATCTCCGCTGCAATGCGGTCTTCCGCCTTTGCAAGTGCAATCGCGTCATCCTTCTGGATGTCGGCTGCAACGGACAATCTTGTGCGAACCTTGCCGTTGACCTGCACAACGATTTCAATGACGTCATCTTTGCACTTCGATTCGTCATACTTCGGCCAAATCTGCTCTGTGACCATGCCCTCGCCGAGCTTCATCTCACTCCAAACCTCTTCTGTTACATGCGGTGCAAACGGGTTGAGGAGCATCGTGAAGACGGAGAGCTCTGCTTTATTGATGGAGCCCTTTTCCGCAATAACGTTCATGAGCGTCATCAAAGCTGCAATGGCGGTGTTGAACTTGAGGTTCTCGATGTCATAAGAGACCTTCTTAATGGCTTTGTGGAACGAATTCTCCATCTCCGGGCGGATCGCGTCGCCATCGATGAGGATGGACTGCAGGTTCCAGTAACGCTCGATGAAACGGCGGCAGCCCTTAATGCCGGCGTTGCTCCACGGCGCGGCCTTCTCAAAGTCGCCGATGAACATTTCATAAAGACGGAGCGTATCCGCGCCGAACTCGTTTACAACGTCGTCCGGGTTGACAACGTTGCCGCGGGACTTACTCATCTTCTCGCCGTTCTCGCCGAGGATCATGCCGTGGCTCGTGCGCTTTGCATACGGCTCTGCAGTCGGGACCTGGCCGATATCATAGAGGAACTTATGCCAGAAACGGCTGTACAGCAGGTGCAGCGTGGTGTGCTCCATGCCGCCGTTGTACCAGTCTACCTGATGCCAGTAGTTAAGCGCTTCCTTCGATGCAAATGCGTCGTCGTTGTGCGGATCCATATAGCGCAGGAAATACCAGGAAGAACCTGCCCACTGCGGCATGGTGTCCGTTTCGCGCATAGCCTTGCCGCCGCACTTCGGGCACGTGGTGTTGACCCAGTCGGTCATCTTAGAGAGCGGGGATTCACCGTTATCAGTCGGCTCATAGGAATCGACCTGCGGCAGGACGAGCGGCAGCTCGCTTTCATCGATCGGCACATAGCCGCACTTCTCGCAATGTACGATCGGGATCGGCTCGCCCCAGTAGCGCTGGCGTGCGAACACCCAGTCGCGCAGCTTATAGTTGACCTTGCGGTGGCCGATGCCGGTCTCCTCAAGATAATCTTTAATGCGAACCTTTGCTTCTTCAACGGTCATGCCGTCCAGAATGCCGGAGTTGACCATGATGCCGGTCTCACAATCCGTGAAGGCTTCCTTCTGCACATCGCCGCCCTTGACGACTTCGATGATCGGCAGGTCGAACTTCTTTGCAAATTCCCAGTCACGGGTATCGTGCGCCGGAACGGCCATGATGGCGCCGGTGCCGTAGGAAACGAGAACGTAGTCGGAAATAAAGATCGGAATGGTGGTGCCGGTCAGCGGGTTGATGGCCTCAACGCCTTCAAGGCGCACGCCGGTCTTGTCCTTTGCGACCTCGGTGCGCTCGAAATCGGACTTCTTAGCCGCCGCTGCCTGATACGCGCGGATCGCGTCCAGATTCTGGAGCTTATCTGCCCACTTTTCAATAAACGGATGCTCCGGAGAAACGACCATGTACGTTGCGCCGTAGAGTGTATCCGGGCGGGTGGTGTAAACAGTCAGCTTGTCACTTGCGGTCGTGTTGAAGTCGACCTCAGCACCCTCAGAACGGCCGATCCAGTTCTTCTGCTGGGTCTTAACGCGGTCCGGGTAATCGACAAGATCAAGATCGTCGATGAGACGCTGTGCGTAAGCGGTGATCTTCAGCATCCACTGGGACTTGACCTTGTGGATGACCTCGCTGCCGCAGCGCTCGCAGACGCCGTTGACAACCTCTTCGTTTGCCAAAACGCATTTGCAGGAGGTGCACCAGTTTACGGACATCTCCTTCTTATAAGCCAGACCCTTTTTGAAGAGCTGGAGGAAGATCCACTGCGTCCACTTGTAGTATTTCGGGTCGATGGTGCTGATCTCGCGGCTCCAATCGAAGGAAATACCGAGGGACTGGATCTGCTGCTTAAAGCGCGCAATGTTCTTCTTCGTGATCTCTTCCGGGTGTACGTGGTTCTTGATGGCGTAGTTCTCCGCCGGCAGGCCAAATGCGTCCCAGCCGATCGGATAGAGCACGTTGTAGCCCTCCATGCGGCGCTTTCTGGAAACAACGTCAAGCGCGGTGTACGGACGCGGATGGCCGACATGCAGACCCTGACCGGACGGATACGGGAATTCGATCAGAGCATAATATTTCGGCTTATCCGAAGTATTGGAAGCATGGAAAACGCCGGTCTCTTCCCACTTCTTTTGCCACTTCGGTTCAATTTCACTGGGGTTGTACTTGTTCATGTTGATAACACTTACCTCTCTGCGCTATATAAAATAACAAAATCAATTCGGGTCAAACGTCATATTGAGCTTTTCGCCGTCGAGCCACAGGCGATCCAGATCATAAAAGCTGCGCGCTTCCGAAGTGAAGATGTGCACGACCACCGTTTCGTAATCGAGCACAACCCAGGAATCGGAGCGATAGCCCTCCACGCGGTCCGGCGCAATGCCGAGCTCTTTCAGCTTAAACTCCAGCTCGTCCGCCAGAGCATGCACATGCGTGCTGCCGGTGCCGTTCGCCAGAACGAAATAATCACCGAGCGAGGAAACGTCCGAAATGCGGATCACATTGATCTGATCAGCCTTTTTCGCATCCAAAATGCCCGCTGCGGTTTTTGCAAGCGTCAATGAATCCATGCTTTTAGCCTTTCCTTTCTGCGCGCTGCGCAATTTTTATGCCTCTTTCCGCTTATTTGCCGTGCCGCAAAGCCCACACCGCGTCGTTATACGCGTCTATGGTCTCCGGCACGATGGGCGCGCGGTCCTTTGCAAGCTCCGTAATGGTGAATGCGATGCCTTCCACAATGGCTTTGTCAAGGCTTTTATACGCGGCCTTGCGCATATCCTCAACGCCGGGATAATTGCGGTCCTTAGAAATAAAATCCGCAATGAAAATGACCTTTTCAAGCAGCGTCATGTTTTTTCTGCCTGTGGTGTGGTACCGTACGGCGTTGTAAATATCCTCGTCTTCAATGTGCAGAACGTTCTTAATATAGACCGCGCCGCTGATGGCATGCCAGAACTTTTTAGCGGAAAGTTCAACGTCACTCATAATTATACCAAAGTCCGCGAGAATTTTCAACTGTTTCTCCGGGGGTGTATCCTTTAAAATATCGTGCAAAAGCCCTGCAAGCTCCGCTTTTTCGGTATCGGCGCCGTATTTTTTCGCAAGCTTCACCGCTTCTTCCGAAACATTTAAGGAATGCTCGAAGCGTTTTTGCGTGAGCATGGGCTTTATGATGTCGATATATTGCTGTTTTTCTTTTTTATTCATGCGTATAAAGCCTCTTTTTTCGGATGTATTCCGCAACGCTTGCCGGCACAAGGCCGTTTATGTCTTCGCCGTGCAGACATTTTTCGCGCACCATGGTCGAGGAGACCGGCAGAAACTCAATGTTCTGCACGGTAAAGCGCAACGCAGGGAACAGCTTCTTCACGTTTTCCCCGTGCGTGACGAGCGTTTGGAAGCTATCCCTGTCACGCGGGGCGGCACAGATCTCTGCCGCGGCGAAAATGCGCTCCGGGTGATACCATTTTTCTACGGTACAGAACATGTCTTCGCCCATCAGCAAAAAGAGCTCGTCGTCGGGGTATTGCGCTTTTAATTCCGTCATGGTGTCTGCCGTGTAGCTTTTGCCCGTGCGCAGCACTTCCATGTCCGAGACTTCCACAGGGCACGCGGTGATGTCTTTTGCCGCAAGCCTGCACATTTCCATGCGGTCTTCCCCGCTTGCAAGCTGATGTGCCGCTTTGTGCGGCGGCGTGCCGGTGGGGATCAAGATTACGCGGTCAAGCGAAAGGCGGTTAATAAACTCCCGCACAAGGTGCACATGCGCCGTGTGGATGGGATTAAAAGTGCCGCCGTAAATGCCGATGCGCATGGCTTATGCCTTTTTGACGCGCGGCAGGACGATCTTCGGGTCCTTTTCGTTGCGCTTATAAAGCGCGAATTTGGAGCCGATGACCTGCACGACTTCGCTTTCCGTCTGTTCGGCGAGCGCCTCTGCAGCTTCACGCGGGGAGACTGGCGCGGTCTCGAGCACCTTGCCCTTGATGAGTTCGCGCTTAAAAATAGCGTCTGCGGCCTGCTTGACGACATCGCCGTCGATGCCGCCTTTGCCGATCATCAAAATGGTGTCTTCGTTTACGGCGAGCGAGCGGAGATACGCTCTTTGTTTACTGGTCAGCATACTTTATCCCTCTTTGTCTTTCAGGTAGTTTTCAAGTTTTTCTGCGAAAATGCGCAGAGATTTTCCACGGTGGCTCACAGCGTCCTTTTCTTCTGCCGTCGCTTCGCCGAACGTCTTGCCCGCGCAGCCGTCTTCCGTGCAGATGAAAATGGGGTCATAGCCAAAGCCGCTTTCGCCGCGGCATTCCTCTGCAATGCGGCCGTAGCAGTAGCCTTCGGCCTCCAGCACGTCGCCGTTCGGGAACACGCAGCAGATGGCGCTTGTAAAGTGCGCGCCGCGTTTTTCTTCCGGCACATCCTTGAGCTTTTCGAGCACGGTCGCCTTACGCTTGCCCGGCTCTGCGTATCGTGCGGAATACACGCCCGGCTCGCCGTTTAAATAGTCGATCGATAAGCCGGAGTCATCCGCCACGCACGGCAAGCCCGTTTCGTCACACGCGGATTTCGCTTTGATGTACGCGTTCTCGCGGAACGTGGTGCCGGTTTCCTCCGCCTCGGTCAGCTCGGCTGTCTGCACGGTGATGCCAAGCGGCGCTAAAATGCGGCTGAATTCTTCTATTTTATGCGCGTTATGCGTTGCAATGATCATGTTCATGTGTTATCCCTCCAAAACTCCGAGATCACGCGCGGCCTGCTGCCAGTGCTCTAAAAGCACGGGGCCGCCCGCCGCAAGCTCCTCTGCGCGCTGCACACAGAAAAGCGAGTAATTTTTGCCGGTGTAAAGCTGCTTTAAAATCGCATGTCCCCATACGCCCGCGCGGGTCAGCAGTCCACTTTCGCGAATTTCCTGCGCCGCGGCGTCAATGTCATACGGTACCTCAAGCAGCGTTTCGTTCCATGTGCTGCCGTCGGAATCGAGCAGTGCCATTTTTGCCGTGACGGTTTGCGTGCACTGTACACCGACCGCACCGGGGTTCACGTACAGCTTGCCCATCGTGTGCGAGCTGCACGGCTGGTGCGTGTGGCCGCTCAAAAGCACGCGTTCGTCGATCTTTAAAAGCCAGCTTTCTATTTTATAAGAGAACGGGCGCAAGGTGTCGCGCGTTTTTTCCGGAGAACCGTGGCAAATGCGTATGGGGCACTTGCCGTTTGGGTCGATCACCTGCATAAACGGCAGTGTGGAGATAAACGCGAGATCTTCCGCTGTGAGCCCCTCGTAGGTGTACAAAAGCGAACCCGTTGTGGTGCCGTCTGCCCAGTCGCTGCCAAAGTTGTGGTGGTTCAGCACGTATTCCTCGCGGTTGCCGCGCACGAACCAGCAGGGCATCTCCCGCTTTGCGCGGTACAAAAGCTTCATCGTCTCATGCGGGTTTGCGCAGTCCGAAATATAGTCTCCAAGAAAAATGTAGCCCTCTGCCCTTTGCTTTTCCGCTTCCTTCAGGCAGGCTTCCAGTGCGTGATGGTTGCTGTGCACATCGGAAAATACGGCGAGCCTCATGCTTCCGGTCTCCGCTCAAACAGTGCACGGGCGAAGTCCTCCGCGTCAAACGGCTGCAGATCATCCACCTGTTCGCCGACACCGATGAACTTCACCGGCAGCTCGAGATCCTGGTGGATCGCCAGCACAACGCCGCCCTTTGCGGTACCGTCAAGCTTCGTGAGCACGATGCCCGTCAGCCCTGCGGCTTCCTTGAATTCGCGCGCCTGATTCACGGCATTCTGGCCTGTGGTGGCGTCGAGCACAAGCAAAACTTCCTTGCTGCATCCCGGCAGGCCCTTATCGATGATGCGCGAGATCTTGGAAAGCTCGTCCATCAGGTTTTTCTTGTTGTGCAGGCGGCCGGCCGTATCGCAGATGACCACGTCGGCGTGGCGTGCCTTTGCCGCGGAGATCGTATCGTATACGACGGCGGCAGGGTCTGCGCCCTCGGCGTGCTTGATGATCGGCACATCGGCACGCTCTGCCCAGACCTCGAGCTGCTCGATGGCCGCTGCGCGGAACGTATCCGCCGCGCCGAGAATGACCGATTTGCCCTCTTTTTTAAGGCGCGAAGCCAGCTTGCCGATGGTCGTCGTCTTGCCGACACCGTTCACGCCGATAACGAGGATCACGGACGGCTGTGTGTCGAGATGCAGCTCGTTGTCGCCGCTGACCATTTCCGTAACGACCTCCTGCAAAAGTCCCATGATCTCATTCGGATCCGTGATGCCGCGCTCTTTCACGCGTGCGCGGAGCGTATCGCAGATTTCGGTCGCGGTGTTCATGCCGACGTCCGCCATGACAAGCAGCTCCTCAAGCTCCTCAAACAGCTCCTCATCGATCTTTGTGAACGCGTGGAGCATGCTGTTAATCTGCCCGGTGATGCTGTCTCTTGTTTTTTTCAGTCCCGCTTTGATCTTATCAAAAAAGCCCATTCAGGCACCTCTTTTCCGAATTTATGTTGTTATACCCAGTTTTTCCTGCGCTTCGTGTGCGTGCAGTGCCAAGAGTTTCGAAATGCCCTGGTCCTGCATCGTCACGCCGTAGAGCATATCAGCTTCTTCCATCGTGCCGCGGCGGTGCGTGATGACGATGAACTGTGTCTTTTGGTTCATGCGGCGCAGGTAATTTGCAAAGCGCACGACATTTACGTCATCCAGTGCAGCTTCAATCTCGTCGAGCATACAGAACGACGGTGGATTCACGCGCATGATCGCAAAGTAAAGCGAAATTGCCACAAGCGCCTTTTCGCCGCCGGAAAGCAGCTCGATGTGCGAGACGATCTTGCCCGGCGGATGCACGCGGATATCGATGCCGGAATGCAGTACATCGCCGCTGTCCGTAAAGCAAAGCTCTGCCGAGCCGCCGCCGAACAACTCCTGAAAAATCCGGCTGAAATTCTGATTGATGACGGAAAAGCGCTCTGCAAACTGCGTCTGCATCTGCTTTGTCAAGTTGTCGATGAGCTTTAACAGCTCGGCGCGGGAGCGCTGCACGTCGTCCGTTTGCGTTTTGAGAAAATTGTAGCGCTCCGAAACCTCTTTGTATTCCACAACAGCCGCCACGTTGACGGAGCCGAGCGCTTTGATGCTGTTTTTGAGTTCGGACAACCGCCTTTGCGCCGTGGGCACATCTTCAATCGTGATGTTCATTTCCTCGGCTTCGCGGCGGGTGAGCTCGTATTCTTCCCACAGCTTTTTGAGGATAGCGTCGTATTCACCGCTCTGGTTTTCACGGCGTTCGCGCAGACGAGCAAGTTCAAGACCAATCGTCTCGCGGCGCGAGGAAGCTTCGCGTTCCTTTTGGCGCAACTCGCTCGTCTGTTGCTCGAGTACCGTGCGCTTTGCGGCGATGGCGCTGACCGTTTGCCGTTTTTCCTTTGCGGTCTCACGCAGATTAGCAGATTCAATTTTTCGGTTTTCAATATCCGCTTCGCGCGCTTTGATCTTCTCGAAGCTTTCCGCTAGTTCTTGATTTAAACTTTCTATACGTGCAGCGCGTTCGGACTGCTGTGCTTTCAGCGTTTGCACAGCATTTTCAAGCGATTCTTTATCTTTTTCGATGGCGAGTCCCGCAAAACGGATTTCCTGCAAATGCTGCAAGGTCTCATCACAACGATGCATTGCATCCTCGCGGTCGCCGACCATGGATTCCATTTTGCTTCTGGCTGCCTGAATTTTGTCTTCTGTTTCTTCTGTTTTCTGCTGGGCGCTGTCTGCGGTCTGCACAAAACCGCTCAGACGCTTTGCGGCACTTTCTTTTTCGTCGCGCAGAGAAGCAAGATTCGCGGTTTCCGTCTCCACGTCGCGTGCGGCACGGGCCGCTTCCGCTTTGAAGCGGATCTCATCTTCCCTGTGCTGCGCCAGCACGGCCTTGGCGTTTTCAAGCTCCGCCATAGCTTGCAGCACTTCCTGCTGTGTAGCCTTGTGGCGCTCCAGTGTTTCATTTGCAGCCTGCGCCAGCATTTGTGCGTCTGCGCGAATGCGTGCAATCTCCGCCGAGCGGCTCAAAAGGCCGGAGTTGCGCGCCGCGGAACCGCCGGTGAACGAACCGCCCGCATTGACAATCTGCCCGTCCAAGCTGACGACACGGTAGCGGAACCGAATACGCCGTGCAATCTCCGCCGCGCGGTCAAGGTCTTCTGCAACAATAGTGCGGCCGAGCAAAGAATCGCGGATGCCGGCGTACTGCTCGTCACAGTGGCAGAGTGTTGAAGCCACGCCCACAAAGCCGGGCATATTCTGCACATCGCGCGCATCGATAACCGTACCGCGCACCGTGGTCAGCGGCAGGAATGTCGCACGGCCGGAATCGCGCTGTTTCAATAAGCGAATAGCCGCTTTCGCCGCGTCTTCGGAATCAACGACGACGTTCTGCATGGCGGCGCCGAGCGCGGTCTCCAACGCCACGGCGTATTCGCGCGGGACTTTTAAAAGCCGTGTAACAGGTCCGTGGATACCACGCAGATTGCCGCGCGTGCTCTCGCGCATGACGGTTTTAACGCTCTGCGTGAAGCCTTCAAGATTGCGCTCAAGGTCTTCCAACAGTCCAGCACGGCGCTCTTTTTCTTTGGCGTCGAGCATCTGGCGGTCGGCTTCGGCTTTCACGGCTTCGGCGCGTTTTCTGCGCTGTTGCACACGCATTTCATGCCCCTGCACAGTGTTTTCAGCGTTTTGAATGTACTCCGCCGTATCGTGCAGCATGGCGTCAAGCTCCTCACACTCCGTGTGAAGCGCTGCGAGGCGTTCTTCGCTTTCAGTGATCGCAGCATCCACTGTTTCGGCGCGGGCGCGAATCTCCTGCATGGAGGATTCCGCCGAGGACTGCTGCACGCGCATTTCGGAAAGTGCGGCGTTCAGTGCCACAAGCTCAGCCGAAACGGCGTCGATCTCACGCGTAGTGCTGTCCGTGCCGGCACGCAGCTCCTCGAGTTGTGCGGTAAAGGCAACGAAATCGGCATGGTTCTGCGCAGCTTCCGCTTCCTTTGCTTTTACCGCCTGTTCTTTTTCTTGAATATCCGCTTCAAGCGTTTGTCCGGTCAGCGCGGCGCTTTCAATCTCGCCATTTAATCTGCGGATGGTCTGCTGCTCGTGCAGAATATCATTTTCAAGCACCGAAACTTCTCCCTCTTTACGGGTGGCGAGTTCATCGGCTTCGGAAGCCTTCAAACGTGCTTCTTCCATCTGTGCGGTGCAGCCGTTCGTTTCCGTGAAATTCTGCTCGATTTGCGCGGAAAGCACATGGAGCTCACTTTCGACTTCCTCGTAGCTGTTCTGCGCGGAGGCAATCTTTTCCTCCACCTCGCGCACGATCTTGCCGGAGCGCTCCAGCGTTTCAAGCCACAAACCGATTTCCAGTTCCTTTTTCTCGCTGTCGAGTGCAATAAACTTTTCGGCTTTCTCTGCCTGCTCGCGTAAAGGGCCCACGCGTTCTTCGAGTTCGTTTAAAATATCGTGCAGGCGAATGAGGTTTTCTTCGGCTTTTTCCAAGCGGCGTTCGGCTTCTTCTTTGCGGTAGCGAAAGCGCGAAATGCCGGCGGCCTCTTCAAAAATCTCGCGTCGGTCTTCGCTTTTTGCGGAGACGATGCTATCGATCTTGCCCTGCCCGATGATGGAATAACCGTCGCGGCCAAGGCCGGTATCCATGAACAGCTCATGCACGTCGCGCAGACGCACGAGCGTCTTGTTGATGCGGTATTCGCTTTCGCCGGAGCGATAAAAACGGCGCGTGACAGAAACGGTGTCGCCGTCGTAGTTTAACTCACGGTCGGTGTTATCCATGGTAACGGTCACTTCGGAAAAGCCCTGTGCTTTGCGTTGCGGCGTGCCGCTGAAGATGACGTCCTCCATTTTAGAGCAGCGCAGTGCGCGGGTAGACTGCTCGCCGAGCACCCAACGCATGGCATCGCTGATGTTGCTTTTGCCGCTGCCGTTCGGGCCGACGACCGCCGTAATGCCGTTTTCAAATTTTAAGGTCGTTTTGTCGGGAAAGGTTTTGAAGCCCTGCAGCTCCAGAGATTTTAAAAGCATCTGTTTACCTGCCTATCGTAGCCTGTATGTGCCGCCGGAAAGCGAAGCATCCGGGCGGATGTGCACGGTGTAGCCGTGCTTAGAGAAATGCTGCAAATTTTCTTTTTTCTGTCCGAGTGCAACAGATAACATGCGGGGGTCAACGTCGATCGTGACTTCCGAATCGTTTCGATCTTGAAGCGCGTTAAGGACATTTTCGCGGAAGATCGCGCTGCGGCACAGCTCCATAAAAGCGGGGTGAAACGGTCCCGCGACGCGGTTTTCCAGTTCTTCGCTGGCGTGCAGACCCACACGGATGAGCTTCACGCCGCGCTGCTCGATCATCGGAATGAGCTTTGCGCACAGCGAAACGGCTTCGTCTACCGTTTGCGGCGTATAGCTTCCTGCGCGGTATAAGTCGCACAGCGGTGTGTTTTCTAAGACAATCGTGGGATAAATGCGCATGGTGTCCGGGTGTAATGCCAGCAGCTTTTCGGCGGTTTCCATCGCCTTTGCGTCGCTGTCGCCGGGCAGCCCGGTCATCATCTGCAGGCCGAGCTCAAAGCCGTATTTTTTAATTAAATGCGCTGCATTTTCCACGTCTTCTGCGGTATGGCCGCGGCGGTTGCGCTTTAACACTTCGCCATCCATCGACTGCGCACCGAGCTCGATTGCCGTTACGCCGTATTGCTTTAATACGGTCAGACGTTCATCATCAATGGCATCCGGCCGCGTAGAGCAGCGGATACCGGCAAAGCCGTATGTTTCGCATGCTGCGTGCGCTGTTTTTAAAAGCGCCAAACGGTAATCGGGGTCGATTGCCGTGAAGCTGCCGCCGAAAAACGCGATCTCGGCGTTCTGCACGCGCTCCCCCATTTGCTTTGCCGCACTTTGCAGCAGTGCCGCCACTTCTTCCGGCTGCGGCTGATGATTCTCGCCCGTGATGCGATTTTGGTTGCAGAAGCTGCATTGCTGCGGACAGCCGTTGTGCGGGATAAAAATTGAAATATTCGCGTGCTTAATAGCCCATCAGCTCCAGTGCTTCGCGTGCCGCCTGCTGTTCGGCTTCCTTTTTGCTGCGTCCGCCGCCCTTGCCGATGACATTGCTGTTGAGGTGTACCTCAACCGTGAAATGCTTATCGTGGTCGGGGCCGTGCTCACCGGTAAGGACGTACTCAAGCCGTTCACCGGGGTTCTGCTGAATGATCTCCTGCAGCATCGTCTTGTGGTCTTTAAACGGGCGTTCGCCCGCAGACTGCGCCGCCGGTTCAATGTAGTGCAGTACAAAGCGCTTGGCTTCCTCCAAGATGCCGGAATCGAGATAGATCGCCGCCGTAATGGATTCGAACACGTCCGCTAAGATGCTTGGGCGTTCTCTGCCGCCGCTGTGCTGCTCGCCGTGGCTGAGACGCAGCAGCTCGCCTGCGCCGAAGCTGCGTGTAAACCCGCAAAGCGATTTTTCGCATACGAGCGCCGCACGCTTCTTTGTCAGCTTGCCTTCGGGAATATCCGGGAACGCTTTGCACAGGTATTCCGCCGTGATAAACCCCAAAATAGAATCGCCGAGGAATTCCAGTCGCTCATAGCTCTGGTCGCCGCCGCGGCTTTCGTTTGCGTAGGAGGAGTGCGTCAGCGCTGTGATGAGCAGGTTGCGGTTCTTAAATTTATATCCGATCTTTTTTTCAAATTCATCCAATGATCTCATAGTTATACCTTTGCTGTCTTGTTATTCGTTCGTGTTTTCCGTTTTCTCGTTTTGCAGGGCTGCGGTGATCTCACTTATAATGCCGGACTCGGCGTACTTCACCGTAAGCGCAATGGCGTTTTTCAGCGTGGAAGCCTTGGCGCTGCCATGTACCTTAAAGACCGGCTTCGAGCACCCGAGGATCGGCGCACCGCCGTATTCGTTATAATCAAGCTCTTTTTTCATGGCTTTCATGTCGTTTAAAACCATTGCCGCCGCAAGCTTATTTTTTAGGCTCTTTTTGAAAACGGCCTTGAATTTATTCATCAGCGCCATGGCGACGCCTTCATACATCTTAAGAAGGATATTGCCCGTAAAGCCGTCGCACACCACAACATCTGCCGCATCAAACGGAATGTCTCTGGCTTCAATGTTGCCGATGAAATGGACGTCTTTGTTTTCGCTCAGCAGTGCAAACGCCGCGTGCTGCAGTTCGCCGCCCTTGTGCGGCTCCGTGCCGACATTTGCAAGGCCGATGCGCGGCTTTTGAACACCCATGACCTTCTGCATATACAC
>CAKUBN010000062.1 GCA_934643185.1 uncultured Eubacteriales bacterium | reverse complement strand
CAATTAGGGGGTCTCCCGAAGGACGGCTAAATGCCGTCCTTTTTTATATGCACGAGTTTAAAATCTTATTTATTCAACACCCATACCCCAAGACTGAGGTACAGTGCGAACAGCGTCCAAAGAAGATACGGCACCATCAGCCATGCGGCGGAGGGGCGGACTTTTCTGAATTTCAAAATCGTCAGCACCAGTAAAACATTCAGCAGCACGAGCAGCGCCACGGCGGCGCCGAGTGCCCTGAAGCGGAAAAAGACGAGCGTCCAGAAGAAATTCACCGCAAGCTGTATCGCATAAAACGAGAGCGCCTCGCAGCGGGCTTTGCCGGCTTTGCTGTCGTAGATCTGGTACGCGGCCGCGCCCATCATGGCGTATAAAATGGCCCATGCCACCGGGAACACCCACGGCGGCGGGGCGAGCGGCGGCTGACGGAGCCCTGCATAAAACGCGTCCTGCGCGCCGCAGAGCAGGCTTGCCAGCACTCCCACAAGCTCTGCCGACGCGATGCCGATGAGATACCCGTACACCGTTTTCTTTGTTTCCGTTTTCAAAAAAATTCACGCTCCCCTGCTTACTTCTTTAAAGTATATGCAGCGGGAGCGTGCTTTATGTCTGTTATTTTGTGAAAAAACTTTTCGCGAACGCGTACGATCAGTGGTTCATGAGCGCTTCGGCATTCTCGTTTTCGTTTACAAGGCCGAGGTCGTGCTTGATCT
Source organism: uncultured Eubacteriales bacterium (assembly GCA_934643185.1). Lineage (GTDB taxonomy): Bacteria > Bacillota > Clostridia > Oscillospirales > Acutalibacteraceae > Hominenteromicrobium. Next base: position 12,444 of record CAKUBN010000062.1, on the reverse strand, counting down.
TTGTTGTGGAGATGCCCGGCGTGCGCGGCAGGAAGACGAGCTCGCAGTAATCCTTGAGGTAGTCAAAGCGGTCGCTGTTTTCCCAGTCGCTGCCCATGACGACCACGTCCACGTGGTAATCCTTTACGTCGCTGATCTTCTGGTCCCAGCTTGTTTCCGGGATGACGAGGTCAACGTAGCGGATGGCCTCCAGCATCATTTTGCGCGTTTCGTAATCGTGGAACGCTTTTTTGCCCTTGCCGGCGTTGAACTCATCCGTGGAAAGCGCCACGATGAGGTAATCGCCCAGCGCCTTCGCGCGCTTTAAAAGGTTGATGTGGCCGTAGTGCAGCAGGTCAAACGTTCCGTAGGTCAATACTCGTTTCATTTCTGGTCGTCCTTTCTGAGCAATGCGAGGAACTCGTCCACCGCCTGTTTATTATATGCCTTGTAGTTCGATTTTAAATGCGGTACTTCGCCGTTTAGCAGCATGCGGATGCCCTTTTCTACGCCGGCATCGCTGTTTTCCACCATGGTGCCGCCGAACTTTTTCATAAACACCTGCGGGCCCGTGATGTCGGTGGAGATGACCGGCAGGCCGAGAATATCCGCTTCCGCCAGCACAAGGCCGAAGCCCTCGTAGAACGAGGAGAGCAGGAAGCCGTCGCAGGCCTTTACCACCGGGAACGGGTTGCTCATGCTGAGGATGAGAATGATGCGGTCTGCGCACGGCAGCGTCTGCACGTATTCGCACAGCTCGTCGTACAGGCCGTCGCGCTGGTTGCCGCCGATGATGACAAGGTAGCTATCCGGCATGTCCTTCTGCGCGTTTACAAAGCCGTCGATGAGACGCTTGTGGCCCTTTTCCGGAGAATACCGGCCTACGCTGACGATCTTTTTCGCCGGGCTTTTCAAAACCGAGCACAGCGTTTCAAACGGTACATTGCACTGCGTCTGCTCATCAAACTGCACCGGCTTTGCGCCCTTGCGGCGGATGCGGTCGTCCGTGATGAGGTTGTGCGCGGGGTCAAGCTTTTTCTCGGACTGCATGATGCGGCGCGTGGGCGCTTCCAGGTCCTCCGTGACGATGGCGACGTGGTCATACGTATTATACGCGTATTGCAGTACGTTGCGGCGCTGGTTGTTGCGCGTTTTCATTTCCATTTCCATATCGCTGTGCACGTAAATGGTGCGGTTTGCGTCAAACATGGAATAGTAAATGATCTTCTTTGTCTCGTAGCCGTTGAACTGAATGACGTTTTGGAACTGGATGTCGCCGTAATTGCGGCGAATTTCCATGGGGTACTCGTCCTTCATGATCTTCAGGTACGCGTTGATCGGGAACAGCCTTGCCATGAAGAACATGTAGACAAGCTTTTTCCAAAAGCCGAGGTTCATTTTGCCGGCGGTCGCAATGTATTTTACGCCCTCCGGCAGATGCGCCAGCACCTCTTTGTTGCGGCGCACGGCGGAGGAAACGAAGGTCAGGTAGTAGTTATACTGCGTGGTATCGAGGTTGCGCAGCAGGTTCATCAGGGAGGTCGTGATGCCGTTTTGCGCCAAGTTGCCGACGTACATCAGCACATTTTCCTTGCCGTTATGCGGCACAGCGCGCTCCTCCATGCCGTTTTGCTCGTTGAAGATCACGCGGGCACACAGCTTTGCGGCGGCGTCGGCACTATCGTACGGGCAATATTCCTTGAGGAAAGCCGTGTCGTCATACTGCTTCGGCGTGCGCAGCTCGCGGAAGAGCTCGTCCACGGTTTTCGTGTTCGGGAACGGCAGGCTCGAAAGCGGACGGTACAGGCCGCGGTCTGCAAAATACTCCTCCTCGTCGTAGGTGAAGAGCACGCATTTTTTGCGCGTGACGGCAAAGTCGTAGAACACGCTGGAGTAATCCGTGATGAGCACATCGGCGGCGTTTAAAAATTCATACGTTTCGTACTCCTCGGGGAACGGCAGAATGTGCTTAAACTGCGCAAAATCGACGTCCTGCCGCGCGAGCGGGTGCAGGTTCACGTACAGGATTTCGTCTTCCGTCAGGCGGCGATCCATCTCGTAGAGATAATACTGCACGTAGGTCGTCGCGCGGGGGTCTACGCGGCCGACGGCGCCGCGCCACGTGGGCAAGAACGCATAGACGCGCTTATTTTCGGCTTCAATTGCCTTGCGGATCTCCGCGGCTTTTTTCGTATCGAAGAAAGCACCGTTGCGCGGGTAACCCGTGAGCAGAATTTTGCCCGGGGCGAGATTTTCCAGCATGTAGTCCTCCACCATGTGCTCCATGGTGTACTCGTTTGGATACAGCAGGTAATCTGCCATGATGAAGTTTTTCTGCACGTTGCCGATGTTGTGCAGGTCGTTGTGCACCTTGCAGCCGAGCGTTTTCAGCGGCGTGCCGTGCCATGTGTTGAGGTACACCTGCCCCGGCTTTTTCACGAAGAACGGCAGGAACGTGGTGTCGTTCATCAGGTATTTTGCAGAGGCCACTGCCTTTAAATACGGGCGGGAGTGCACATAAACGGTCTGCACGCGGTCCATGCCCTGCAGGTGCAGAAAGCCGCGCACCTTTTCGGCGGCGTCGCGCGTGACGGCAAGGCAAATGGTGAACTCATTATAGCGCGGGTTGCGGCACAGCTCCTGCAAAAGGTAATAGATGTTGCCGTTTACGCCCACGCCGTGCTGTGCTTCCAGCAAAATGAGCTTTTCGTTGATGGGCAGCTTTTTATAATACGCGGGGTAGCGCAGGCGCGGCAGATACCGTGTGCGCATATCCTTGATTTTGATTTTACTAAGTCGCTTCAGTGCTTTTTTAAGCATCATGAAAAGAGAACCTCCAGAACTCGTTTTGCGGCATTGCCGTCATCCAGCGGGGTAAAGCGTGCACAAAACGCCTCCATTTTGTCGGAGGGCCCGTTTTGCGCCGCGGCCTTGACCGCTTTGATCAGCGCCTGCTCCGTGTGGACGATCTCCCCCGGCAGTTCTTCCGGCTCCAGGTAAAAATCGTGCAGTGCGCCGCGGTAATGCGCAAGGTCGTACATATAAAACAGGATCGGACGGCGCAGATTTGCATAATCGAAAAACACGCTGGAATAATCTGTAATGAGCATATCCGAGACGATATACAGGTCGTTCACGTCATCCACGTCCGAAACGTCGAGTAAAAATCCTTTATATTTTTCAAAATCCGTCTGCTGCGCGGCAAGGTAATGCGTGCGGAACAGCAGGATATAATCCTTGCCGAGCGCCCTTTGCAGCGCGTCGAAATCAACGGGGCTTTTGTAGGTGTAGCCCGTTTTGGGGTCGTACTGGTCGTCGCGCCATGTGGGGGCGTATAAAATCAGCTTTTTCCCGGTGTTTTCAAGGCCAAGCTGCTTTTTCACGCGCTGCACATCCTCGGGCGTAAAGCGCTTTAAAAAGTCGTTGCGCGGGTAGCCGCACTCGATCATACAGCTTGCGGGGTTTTTGTTGCAGCGGTCGATCGCCCAGACGGAGCGGAATTTCTCCGCCGCAAACGCGGACGGCGCCAAAAGATACGTAAAGCGCGCGGCATCGTGCCGGTAGCGCATGTGGATCTCCGCCGGGGAATTCATCGCGTTTTCGCTGGACGTGATGTCAAAACCGAGCTTTTTCAGCGGCGTGCCGTGCCAGCACTGCAGATAGACCTGGTCCTTCTGCGGCACCCAGCTTTCCGGCGCGGTGAAATTGATGACCCAGTATTTTGCCCGGCGCACGGCGCGCTCGGCTTCGACAGAACCGAACCGCAGCACCGTTGTGCGGCCGTTTGCTTCTAAAAAACGGTAGCTTTCCGGCTCTTTAAAAAGCCAGACAAAGCGGTGATCCCGATATTTTTCGTCCCGCAGCATTTCTTCAAAGAGCGCTTTCGGGCTGCATGCGTAGCTGTGCCCGGCGTAGGCGGCAAAAAGCACGAGCTTTTTATCGGTTTTCACGCCATGTGTTTTCAAGCGATAGCGCATGCGGCGCAGAAGGCGATCGGCTTTTCGCGCTGCCATGCGCAGGGCCGGGTGCTGCTTTACCGCAGCTTCAATGGCTGCTTTCAAGCGCCGCTCACCCCTTCGTTCAGATAATCTAAGATCAAACTCGCACACCGCTGCGTGTTCTTCGTATCGTCCGTTTCCACGAACTCTTTGCGGAACGCGGCGAGCTTTTCGTAGTCGTAGGGCGTGTGGAGAATACTGTTGAGCAGGGGCTCGGCTTTTGTGAACGCGCAGTGCGGCATTTCCGCAAGGGGGTCGAAATTGAGGCCGCGCGTTTTCTTGTAGCGCTCCAAATCGTAAACGTAGAAATACACCGGCTTTTTGATGAGGCTCGCTTCAATGGAGATGGCGGAGTAATCTGTGATGACGGCGTCTGCCGCAGCCATCAGCGTGAAGGTGCCAAACTCCGGGCATTCGCGGAACTTCGGCAGCACGCGGCGGCGCTCTAAGCGCTCGCGGTCGAGCGGGTGCAGCCGCACGATGAGCAGCACGCCCATCTTTTCCGCCGCCGTGATGATTGGCTCGATCTCGGGCATCTGCTCGCCGTCGCGGAATGTGGGGGCATATAGAACGATCTTCTGCCCGCGCAACTCCGGGTAGGCCGCGAAAAAGCGGCGGCGGCAGCGCGCGCGGTTCATTTTCAAAATGGCGTCTACGCGCGGCACGCCAGTCACGCGCATTTTATCGGCGGAAACGCCGAACGCCTCCTCATAGGCTTTTGCTGTACGGTGACTCGCACAGAGCACGGCATCGTAGTGCTTATGCATCCCCATGCGCTCCGCAAGCTCTTTATCGCGCCCGCCGGGCACGGAAAGCGCCTGCCTGCCAAACTTCTTAATGGCGCCAAGCGCGTGCCAGACCTGCACCACGCGCAGCTCTTTACGGTGATGCAGCACGCTGACCGGGATGCAGTAGCCGTCTATGATGCACACATGCGCGGTGGAAAGCTCCGCGGCGCAGTGCAGCAAATGGAAACAATAGCGCAGGAGCTCTAACGGCGTATCGCCCATTTCGCGGCAGAGATACACAAGGCGCACCCCTGGATCACGCGCTTCAATCTCTGCGCCGAGCTGTTCAAAATCCGGCCGCTGGCTGTTCGACTGGCGGCTGATCATGACGACTTTTTTCTGCATGGGGCGCAGCTTCATGACGGCATACACGGCGTTATACAGCGCTTTGAAAACGGAGATCAGCCCGAGCAGTATTCTTTTTTTCACAGAGGCTTCGCCCCTTTCTGTGCAGCGTCGTTCCATTTTTGCGCATAGCGTGCGGCCTTTGCCCGCACCCCAAACACACACTGCCAAATTTTGCCGTTGCGGAAAGCCGCACTTTTCCGCATTAAACAGAGTTAGTATACCACACTGTGCAGAAAATCGCCAGTGTTTTACCGCAAAGTTCGCCGTTTCGTTAAATCTTTGTAACAGTACGGAAAAATTTGCGCCCGAACCCCCGTGAATTTGTCGCATTCGCAGGAAAATTCAGGGTATTTTGCCTCCTAACCCTGCGTCAAAATCGTCTAAAAAGTCACAAATCCGCCGTAAGCCATAGGAAAAACGGGCAAGCACCGAAAAAGTGCCGCCCGTTTTTGTTTAGTCGAACGAGGGGTTAAACGCGTAGAAGTTTTTGGAATCGAGTCGGTCAGTCGCGATGCGCAAACCCTCGCCAAAGCGTTGGTAATGCACAATCTCGCGCTCGCGCAGGAACTTGATGGGGTCGCGCACATCGGGATCATCCGCAAAGCGCAGGATGTTGTCATAAGTTACGCGGGCCTTCTGCTCGGCGGCGAGGTCTTCGTTGATGTCTGCCAGCGTGTCGCCCGTTACGGCGATGCACGCTGCACTGAACGGCGCGCCGGAGGCCGCTACCGGGTAAACGCCCGTCGTGTGGTCGATGAAATACGCATCAAAGCCTTGCTTTTGAATCTCCTCCTGCGTCAAATTCCGCGTCAGCTGGTACACGATTGTCCCCACCATCTCGAGATGAGCGAGTTCTTCGGTGCCAATATCCGTCAATATCGCCCTTAGCTCCGGGTACGGCATGGAGTAGCGCTGGCTGAGGTAGCGCAGGGAGGCGCCGAGCTCGCCGTGGGGGCCGCCGTACTGGCTCATGATGAGCTTTGCGAGCGCGGGGTTCGGGTTTTTGATGTGCACGGGGTACTGCAGCTTCTTCTCATAGATCCACATTACTCGTTCGCCTCCGTTTCCCACGGCCACGGGTCGCTGATCCACGCCCAGCGGCTCGTCGAGCGCGAGGTCTCATTTAAGGGGCCGTACGCTTTTTCGTATTCGGCCGTCAGCTTCTCATATTCCTCGCGGTAGGCGGCAAGCTTTTTCGCCGCCTCCTTGCAATAGGGGTGCGAATCGAGGTACAAATGCAGCTCCCACATGGCGAACTGCACGGCGGAAATGTGCCGCCTTAAGCGCTGCTGCTCGTTCACCGCGGCTCACCCCGCCTTCCGTAAAACGGTTTATTCAAAACCGGGAACAGCGTGCCGTCGTCTAACGCGCGCGCCGGCTCATAGGTCTCGCCCCACTGCTGAAACGGCACGTAGGCCATGCCGGGCACGGGGTCCTCGGGCAGCGGCGTGCAGGTGGTGCGGCAGCCGCGCAGCATGGTGTTTTCGTCTGCCATGCGCTGTGTCTCCTTTCAAACTATACTTGCAAGACAAGCTCGCAGTTCATAGTATGAAAATCGGGCGCAGCGTGTGCATCATGCGCCGTGGCGCGGGCCGGGTTTTTCCCCTTTCTTTTCGGAAACGCGCTGCCACAAAACGGCAAGCGCAAAGCCGAACGCCACCGCAAGCAGCACGATGGCAGCCGTTACAAGGCGGTCTGTCTGCGTCGAGCGGGCGCTTTTCTCCGCTTCCGTCTGTGTCAAGGCCGCGCCGGGCTCTTCTCCCGTCACGGCGGTCGTTTCGGTCATCGCTTCTTCTATATGGGTTTCATCGGCTTCGCTCGCCGTCGATTTTCCGCTGCTTTCCGCGTCTTTCTCTTTGGCGGCGGAGGATGTCCCCGTCTTTCCCGCTGCCGCGTTCACGGGCTTTGCTTCGCGCGTGACAGCCACGGTATACACCGCCGTTTCGCCGCTTTCGGACGTCACGGTAAACTCAAAATCAACCGTGCTGCCGCCCGCGCCGAGATTTTTGCGGTTCACGCGCACCGTGCAGCCCTCTGCCGGCTGGGCATCGAAAACGAGCGACGTAACGGAAAACGGCACCGAGAGCGCATATTGGAACGTCTCCGGGTCAAAGCCCGGCGAAAGCGTGCCCGTCGGTGGAATGAGTGAAAGCAGCGCCGCGCTGATCTCCGGCTCTTTCACATAGGTGAACGTCTTTTCTGCCGTCTGCGCCGCGTTTAACAGCTCCTGCCCCGCAGCGTCCGCCGCGTCGGTCACAGAAAAATTGACCGTCAGCGCGTCAAACGCTGCGCCGCGCTCCGTGCGGAACACGAGCGTGAACGGCTCTGCGAGCACGCCGCCGTCCTTCGCCGTGTAAACCAGCGCAAAGCGGCCGTCCTGTTCTGTCGTATACACGTGGTCGGCTTTCACATTTTCCGGCAGCTCGGCCTTTACGGTGGATATGACCTCCGCGTCAAAATCCGCAAACAGCACGAACGCGCCGATGTCCCCGCGCGCCGGCGTGCAGGTCACAGCGAACGACCCGCCGGGGCGTACCTCTTCTGCCTGTGTGGTAAACGCAAACAGCGGCTCCGTTTCTTCCGCCGCGGCTGAAACGCCCGGCGCAAAAAGAAACAGGAGCGCGCACAGAAGAAACCACGCGCCAAAGTCGTGCTTCTTCATAGTGCACCTCCCGTAAATTATTTTTTATACTGGTTTCAGTATAGAAAAATCCGAGCATACTGTCAATAAGTTGTGAACTTTAATCACTTTTTCTGTTTAAAAGTTCTATTGGCTCCTGCTTCAGGTTTCGGTTGACCAAAATCACAGATAACCCCGCCGTCAGCAGAATCATCGCCGCCGGGATGACGAGTTCCAAAACGCCCGTGTTCTCTGCGTCTTCCGCCTCCACCGCATTTTCATTGCGCGCCCAAAGGCTGTATTCCGTGCTGAATGTGTGCTCCATTTGCCCGGCTAAATCGAGCGTCTGCACTTTGTCGAACAGCACCGTGCTCACGACCGTGCCCAAAATCACCGCTATGGCGCTCAAGGCCACTACACCCGAGACAAGCGACATTCTGCACTGATTTTTGCTCATGCCGAGGCTTCGCTCGATCGCCGTGCGCTTCTTTTGCTTCACGATAAAGAAATACAGAAGCAGCACCAAAATCGCCAGCGCCGAGAGCAGTCCCGCCGCGAACAAAATAATCGCCGCCGTACGCAGGTTTTCCAGTCCGCCGACAACTTCGCTGTACCCGTTGTCGTCAAACGTCAGCTGCAAATGCGCGCGCACGCTTTCCGGCACATTCTGCGCATACGCCGTCGTGTAGTCGTCTATCGTGCCGTTCGGGATTTGAAACGAAGTGGTATATCGGTTCATCGCGCCGAACGCACCGATATTTTCCGCGTCGGACGCTGTCACCGAGGCCGTCGGCACAATGAACATGTTCCGCGCGATCTCACCCGTGCCGTTTTTGCTGCCCGCAAGGCGAAACGTATCGTACAGCCCGACGATCTCATATGCCTGCTCAAAGAAAACAGCGTATGGCTCGCCCGCCGCGTTTAAAAGCCCGGGACTTTGGCCGCCGCGCCACTGCACCTGAAAGCCGAATTCCGACTGCGGGCTCTCTGCCTTATTTGCAAGGTATAAAGAGAGCGGCACGCGGTCGCCGACCGCAAGCCCTGCGTTGCGCGCAAACTCCGCGCTGACCATACACACCGCCGCGCCGTCTGCAAACTCCGCGTCTGTGATCGCCCGCCCCGCCGATAAAAACACCGTGTTTTCGTGAAACGACGGCAGCAGATCGAGGCTTTCCGTCGCGAGCACGGGGTAGCTTTGCCAACGCGTGTACAGCGCCTGCGCCCAGCTTTGGATGATCTCCCACGTCTCGGAATCATAAAACGCCGGCGTGATCTCTAAAATCGTCGACAGCGTTACGCCGTCGTTCAGCCGGTTTCCCTCGGCATCCACCTGCGGCGTACTGGTGATGCTCTGCGGCACGAAAAACGTATCGCCTGCGCGAAACGATTGCAGGCTTTCCGCACTTAACGTGACATACGCAAGGTAGCACTTTCCCGCTTCCAAATTCATTGCGTTTTCGGAAAGCGCGTCGCAAAGCTCCATCTCGTCGCCGCTGTATGTGCCATACAGTACGCGGTTTACCTGCACGGCTTGGCGGCGGTCAGCCTGCCCGCTTTCAAGCGGCGTGAATTCGACCACGCACGTGCTGCCGTTAAACGGCGGTGTGTCCTGCCGCTCCGGCGCGTTGTATTCCTCCGGCAGAAGTGCCGCGTAATACGTGCGCTTTTCGGGCCCGTGTACATACGCGGCGCCCGGAAAATCGAGCACGCTTTCGTCATACACCGTGCCATACACCGGCTCTGTTTCCTCCGCGCCAAACCACAAGCTGTCCAATGTTTTGGTTTTCACCAGCGCTTCATAGTCCGGCAGCTGCTCCACCGTGCCGAGCGTCACGAACAGCCCCTCCGCCGCGTCGATCTTCGCCTGCGTGTTCCGCCACAAATTCGCCCCCAGCACCAAAAGCGCCGTGGCGGCAGTCATCAAGAGGAAGAACAGCGCCGTTTTCACCGGCGTGCGCAGAAGTTGTTTTAAGCTGTTTTTCATATCATTCCACCCGCGCGCTCAAAAGCTCTATCGGCTCCTGCTTTAGGTTTCGGTTCACCAAAATCACAGATAGTCCCGCCGTCAGCAGAATCATCGCCGCCGGGATGACGAGCTCTAAAACGCCCGTGCTCTCTGTGTCTTCCGTCTCCACCGCATTTTCGTCGCGCGCCCAAAGGCTGTATTCCGTGCTGAACGTGTGCTCCGTTTGCCCGGTTAAATCAAGCGTCTGCACTTTATCGAAAAGCACCGTACTCGCGGCCGTGCCCAAAATCACCGCCACGGCACTCAAGACCACCACGCCCGAGGCAAGCGAAACACGGCACTGGTTTTTGCTCATGCCTAAACTCCGCTCGATCGCCGTGCGCTTCTTCTGCTTTACGATGAAGAAATAGAGCAGCAGCACCAAAATCGCCAGTGCCGAAAGCAGTCCCGCCGCGAACAGAATGATCGCCACGTACCGCATATTGAGCAGCCCGCCGATGATCTGGCTGTACCCGTTGTCGTCAAACGTGATCTCCAAATTCTCCCGAATCTCCGCCGGAACATTTCGGTTATACGCCGCCATGTAGTCGTCGATTGTGCCGTTTTGGATTTGGAAGGAGGTCGTCGCGCGCTGCATTGGCCCACTGTCTACGATATTGTCGGCAAAATCCGCCTTGACCGAGCTTGCGGGAATGAGAAACAAATTCAGCGCCATTTCGATGGAGCCCGCCGGTTTTCCGTATGTGCCCACACTGTAATACGTGCCGATGATCTCATACTTTGCCGTCCAAAACGGCGTGTATGCCCGGTTCTGTGCGCTTAAAAGCGAAAACGTGCGCAGGCCACTACCGTCGCCGAACGTCCTATGCGGCGAGTCTTTTTCGTTCACGCCGTAAAGCGGCAGCTCCACTTTATCGCCGATGGAAAGCCCGTTTTTCCGCGCGAATTCTTCGGAAACAAGACATACCGCCGCACCGTTTTCGAGGTCTTCCGCGGAAAACGTCCGCCCCTCCCGCACATACACCGTGCGGTCGTGAAAGCTCGGCAGCAGCGCCGTATCCGTGACCGGCAAAACGGGCGCGGTCGTGTCCCACATGGAAAGCGCCTTTGAAAGCTCCAGCCAATATTGCCCGCGCTCGGTCTCGTAAAAGCCTGCCGTCACTTCGTCAAATGTCCGTGTCTGCATATCGCTTTCAAGCAAATTTCCGCCTGCGTCGCACTGTGTGGAGCGCTCCGCCGCGATCAGTGCGTATTCAATGGAGCTTTTCGCGTTTTCGTGGTGATTGACGATCACATTTGTATACGCCACATATGTTTTCCCTGCCTCCAGTGGCGCGGGATTTTCCGTCCAGTGGTCGCAAACGTAAATTTCGTATTCGTTGTTCTGATTTTCCGCTTCCGGGTACAAAAATCGCTGCACATACACTTTTATGGGGTGATCCGGCACCGCCGTTTCGGCAGGCGTGAATTCGACCACCGGGTAAAACAGCGCCGTGCCGCCGTCGCGCACCGCAAGCCCCTGCAAATCCGCAAGGTAATACAGGCGTTTTTCAGGCGCTTTCAAATAATTCGCGCCGTCAAAATCCAGAACATCGACAGAGATCACCGAATCATACACGGGTTCGGCTTCGCTATAATACGCCCCATCGGCGGCATCCCACCCCGTGCGCATCTGCGTGCGGTTCGGCTTTTGCTCTACCGTGCCGAGCGTTGTGAATTGCTTTTCCACAGCATCCATTTGCGCCTGTGTCTGTGCCCACAAATTTGCCCCCAGCACCAAAAGCGCCGTGGCGGCGGTCATCAGGAGGAAGAACAGCACAGCTCTTACCGGCGTGCGAAGCAGCTGTTTGAGGCTCTTTAACATTCTACTGCCAGCCTTCCGTCCTGCATTTTGTAGACGACGTCCGCCTGCGCCGCGATGCCCGGGTCGTGCGTGACGACGATCACGCAGTAATTTTCGTCTTTCACGAGCTTTTTCAGCAGATCAATGACGATCTTACCGTTCTCCGTATCGAGGTTGCCGGTCGGCTCATCCGCGAGGATGACTTTCGCGTCGGATGCCAACGCCCGCGCGATGGCGACGCGCTGCTGCTGACCGCCGGAGAGCATCGCCGGCAGCTTTCTCGGGTCAACGTCTCCAAGGCCGACCGAACTTAAAAGCTCCTTTGCGCGCACTTTCGCCTCTTTCGTCGGCTTTTTTGAAATTTGCATCGGGTACATCACATTTTCGAGTATGTTTAATGTCGGGAACAGGTTGAAAGATTGGTAGATCACCGTCACATTTTCGCGCCGGTGCCGCTCGCTGCCGATTTCTTTCAGCGTCTTTCCGTTCGCAATGATCTCGCCATCGCTCGGCGTACCGAGGCCCGCCAGCATGGAAAGCAGCGTCGTTTTGCCGCTGCCGGACTGCCCGATGATCGCGTAGAATTTTCCCGCCTCAAACGTGCAGGAGACATTTTTTAACGCCTGCACCTTCTGGTATTTGCTCTGATATGTGTAGCTCACATTTTCCGCCGCTAAAACAGCCATATTCACGCCGCCTTTCGTTAATCGATTTTTGTCAAAAGCTCCAGTGCGTCAAAACGCAGGAGCAAAATAAGCGCCAGCAAAACGCCCACGCACGAGGACGCAAGGTACAGCCCGCAGATCATCAGAATCTGCCCGAGCGCAAGCCCCGCCGTGCAAAGCAATATGGGCACCGCCACCGCGCATCCGCACACTTTTGCGATGTGCATACCGAAAAAG